>JAONJW010000067.1 GCA_028377305.1 Prolixibacteraceae bacterium
TCTTGCGAAGCTAAAATTGCAACTAGAGATGTAACTTATAGAGAAGGCGTCACAACTACTTGTAACGCCTTCCTTCGTTGTATAATGGGAAAGATATTAAAACAATCCTTTTAACAGATTTCCTATTTCACCTTTAACTTTATTTCCAGCTTTTTTCTCTAACTCCTGTTGGATCTGTTTTTTTGCCTTTGACAGGTCGACCTTTACTTTTGGATCATTAGTAGTTCCTGTGATTCTCATTCCTATGTTATACTCTTTAATAGTACTAGCACCAGGAATGATATCCACAACTGATTTTACATCTTTAGACAGTTTTTCTCTTGCAATTAAAAAATCACATTGGTAATTCATCTCTCCTTCTAAATTCTGAGTTCCATAAAACAGCACTTTTTGACCTGCAACTTTTGTGTTAACAGGATGAATTCTAAGATTCCCATTCTCTAAATCGAAATTAGCAGAAAATTCACTTACTTTTAAATGGTCTGAAGATCCTTCACCTTGAATAAGTTTCGCTATCTCTTTGGTTGATTTATCGGCTTTTAGATTGATCTCAGATGAACTCAGTACCCCTTTACCATTAAAAGTTTTAAACTTTGGTGAAAAATCTTTTGCAAGTGTACCATTTATTTTCATATCCGCAGAAATATCACCGCTACTCTCTTTGGCTATTGGAGCATACTTTTGAATCGTCTTTGAAGCTCTATAGGCCTCCGTTATCTGGATTTTATCTGCTTTAAATGAGAAATCAAATGAAGGTTCTTCAGCATTCTGTGTATTGAATGATCCACTACTAACCAAGGCTCCATTCCATAGCCTCATGGAAAGATTACTCAGAATAGCTTTTTGATTGGATATCTTAGCATTGCCCACTATATCTGAAACAATAATGTCATCATATTTCAATGATGCAATGTTTAAGAATCCGTCAAATTCTAATCCTTTAGGAATCTGAACTGCGTCAACTACTACTGTATCTTGACTGACCGTTTTCTTAACCTCTTCTTTCACCGCTTTCTTATCGGCTACAGTAGCTATTTGCTCAGGCTTTTCTGAAACCATGATGTTCATCCACGTTTTTGCATCGATATGTTTACTCATGACTGACATGTGACCACTGAGGGTTTTATCCTTAAAGATATATGGGAAGTAATTCTGAATATATCCGGTAAATGAAATAATATCACTTTTAACTTTAAGTTGGGTCTCTTGAAGCGTAATTTTTTTTGCAGACATATCCATTCCTGCTTTAGGAATTTCAATAGGATAACGTAGTGTCGAATCTTTATATTTAACACCATTAACTCTCAGCTCACCAGACATATAAAGTTGATCATATGCTTCTTTATCTATCAGATCCATAGTTCCTTGTAGTTTCATATTTGCAGAAATATTTCCTTCAAGAACTTCTGTTTTAACTGGGACAGAGTTCTTTAGTGTTGAAAGATTGATATTTCCGACTAATGATGCTACAAAATTAGGATTACTCATAGGCTGGGTAACAGAAAATGATGCTTTGATAGGTTGTTTCCCGATAACCATAGAAACCATGGGTACATCTACCTTGGTCAAATCTAGTCCCCCTTGGGGTTTACTAACATGGACACGAACGTCAATATTTTCTACCGATTCTGGAAGATCTTTATATTTTATGTGACCATCTTTAACTTCAAACTTAACTTCAACTTTAGGAAAGGTAGATTCATTGTAAACCCCTTCTATATGACTGCTAAATGCTAACTTGCCAATCATCTCTAAACCATCAAGGTAGGACTTATATGCATTAGGGACCAATCCTAATAACTCCGCAAAAGAAGAGGTTGGACAACTTACCTTTATGTTTGGAACATAGTTGTTGCCATCCATTTGAAATGTTCCTTGTGCGACTAACGGGAATGATTGAATTGTCATATCACTTTTAACGATCTCAAAAAGCATTTCGTCAAAATTTGCTTTTACAGTAGTTAAAAGGGAAACAGGCACATGTGAAAGATATGCAACATCTTCATATAGACAAGTAATATTAGAGTTTGTCTCTAGAGATAATGCCGTATTAGCTCCTGTCATCTTCCCATTGAGTTGCAAATTGAAGTTGTTCATTACAAACTGAATATTGCTACTGCGGTCAATATAAGATACCGTTGCTTGATCCATTATAACTGACTCCATATTAACACCGAAGCTACTTCCCCCGTCAGAAGTTGTCTCGTCTGTTGTGGTTGTGGTCACCTCTTCGGAGTTTTTTACAATATCCCAGTTCGGTTTTCCCTCTTTGGTTACCTCTAAAGCAACATTTGGTTCAACCAATTCAAATTTTAGAATATTCAATGATTTATCTTTCCATAAACTCGACACATTGACATCTAACTCTAAACGCTTTAACGCAACGATGGGTTGAGTGAAATTTTTTGTGTCATTGTGAACCAATTTGAAATCTTCTATACTTACATTCAGATGTGGAAAACTTTTAAATAACGAAAGAGAAAATTCTTCTGTATAAAGCTTCGCATCTACATTATTCTCAACAAGAACAATCACCTCTTTTTTAATTCGATCTTTAAAAAAGAATGGGACTATTAGCATCACTAGGATAATAACTCCAACAATGATTCCACCAACTTTTAAGGCCTTTTTCATAAGATTATTTCTTCAAAAATTCGTTTCGTAATATATTTAATGCAGTCATAGTCGTTCTACGAATCACACGCTCTCTACTGTTTCCAAATTGGAGCTTTTTAGTGACAATTCTGTGACGATTTCCGACAGCGATCCAAACTGTTCCAACAGGTTTATCTTCAGTTCCTCCTGTTGGACCTGCAATCCCAGATGTTGCAATCACTAGATCCGCATGAAATTTATCTACTGCTCCGCGCACCATATTTAATACCACTGGTTTTGATACAGCACCATATTCATATAAATGTTCAGCGGCAACGGATAATTCTTCTATTTTTATTTCATTTTCGTATGCAATAATACCTCCACGATAATACAGTGATGCCCCCGCATTCTGTGTCAAGGTATGTGCGACATGACCACCCGTGCAGCTCTCTGCAGTTGCTAAAGTTAGCTCTCTTTCAACTAACATTTTCCCTACTACTTCTGCCAAGCTTTGGTCATCTTCTCCATACACGAAATCACTATGATTATGCGTTAAATAGTTTACGTGATTATTTATCTCATCTTTCAAAGATTCATCACCGTCATAACAGCTTAAACGCAAACGAACACCATTTATATTTGGCAGATAAGCTAAGGAAATTTGTTCTGATAATTGCTTTTCCCAAGACTCGAGCTTAATTGCTAATTCAGACTCTGGAACTCCAGTTGTCATTACGGTTCGATGATACACACTTTTCAATTGAAAAGTATTTCTAATTTGAGGAATAATATGATCCAGCATCATCTGCTTCATCTCTGTCGGAACGCCAGGCATAAAAAAGTAGTGCTGATTATTTCTTATCATATGCATTCCAGGTGCAGTTCCCTTGCTATTCGGCACAATAATACAACCTCTAGGTACTAATGCCTGTGCTTTATTTAATGGATTCATATCCAAATTTGCGGCAATTAGTAATGCTTCTAATGATTGATAATATTCTTCATCTAAATAGAGCTCGGTATCGAAAAAATTCGCAACCGTCTCTTTCGTTATATCATCATTAGTTGGCCCTAGCCCACCTGTTACCAAAATAATATCCATCTCGGAGTCATCTAACTCATTTAAGATATCTACCTCAGTATCACGAATGGAAGAGATATTTTTTACCACAACCCCAATCTCATTTAATTGTTTACCAATCCAAGCTGAATTTGTATCTACAACTTGACCGATTAATAATTCATCACCGATAGTGACAATTTTTGTTTGAATCATATCTATTTTGAATAACTATTTATGCTTGCCAAATACCATTCTTAAATAATTGGTACCATTTTTCACCACTCTCTTTATCCATTACTCCTAAAGCTAAAAATACACTTTTTGCAAATTCAATAGGAGCAATTCCACTTGAAGTAATTATGCAATTCGCAGAAACACATAACTCATTAAGATATCGATCATATCCAGAATAATTTGGTGCGAACTGTTTTAGGTATTCATGCATATTGCTAGTGTGGACTACTGTATTTAAAATCCCCGCTTGAGCTAGAGGAATCGTTGCTCCACATATAGCAGCAATGGTTCGATTCAATTGATATAGGTTAGAGATCAGTTGTTGAATATATGGATCTATATTTCCTTCCCAATACGTTCCGCCAGGAAGAATTAACATCGATATATCTTGGATTGGAATTTCTTTTATTGAAGTAGTAATATTTACATGTATCCCTCCCCTTGAGGTAATATCTCTTCCCTCCAATGAGGCATATAAGAGCTCTATCTTTTTATTTTTTTGTAATTCGGGGGTCAGAAAAGCTATTTCCCAATCTGAATACCCATTAAACAACAACACAACAACTCTTTTCATCTATCCTAATAATTGTAGGTTTTCATTCCCTTATAGTAAGTTTCAAAAATAATTTCTAAAACCTCTCCATTTTCATCCCATAATGGAGAAATCGATGGATTAACAGGATAATGATCTCCATTATGCAGCATAAAATGTGATTTCCTCCCACTTTTTATTACTAAATCATGCCACCCATTATGCTTTGTCTTAAGAACCTTAAAAGGGACATCACTAACCGTAAATTTTTGTATTACTTCCAATCGATCATCCAATAAGAAGAAAGTGCACCCCCCAGATCCACAAAAGTACATATTCGGAATCCCTACTAATACCTCTTTTTTTCCGTCATCATTTAAATCTACGGAGTCAAATCTAAAACGGCGGTCTTTTTTTGCAGTATGGTTATTTCCGGCAAACGCTGCGACTTTTTGAGTTAATATTCCAATATTAACCATCTTAGGAGCTTCTTTTTTTGAATTACATGAGAATATCCCTGTAAACAAAAGAACTCCGACTAATAAGTGCTTTCCATTCATTATCACTTTATTTTATTCTTGTTACGTGAAAGTACCAAAAATAAAATAAAACAACTTCATCATCTAACTTTTTTAGCATTCTATTTAACTATATAAAACAATAATTCTCTATCATACTTAATTTTCATGTGGGTAAAAATCTATCTTTATTATTGCACATATTCAACTAAAGACATAGTTTGCACTGACCCTAGTTTTGTCTTTTTTAACAAAAAACGAGTATCCTAAAATTGTAAAAAAGCTAGATTATATAGACATTGTGAGCAGAAATAGTAAAATGAAATATTTTTTAGTCACGATATTATCCATTTCGATGTTACTCACTCAGATGAGTATCTCCATCGTATCACACTTTTGTCAAGGCAAGAATGTGGATACAGTGATGTCATTTCACGCTCCTATTTCATTTTGTAACATGGATTTGGTTAAGGCCTCAGATGGAACATCCATAAGTGTAAATAAAAATCAAATAACGAACACTCCCTGTTGTGAAAATTATATCAAGAAAGTTCAGACCGATAAAAAGCATATACAAGAAAGTATTCATCTTACGCCAGTACAACAGATAGCACTATTCTTATTGGCTCAATGGATATACGAGACTTCACTTGAAGGAGATGAATATCGATGGTCTCAATTTCTTGTACTCCCCCCTCTTCTTAAAAAGAGTAGGCAGGTCCTATTCCAGACATTTCTTCATTAAATATTGATCGTATAACGTTGTTTGATATTACAAAAACAACCGTGTGACATTTTTGTGTAACATCAATTCCATTTTAAAATGAGCGATAAAAACTTGTGAATATATTTTGCACAAAGCAATAAATTGAAGCATAGTCTTTTTCCTAAGTGTTTTCTTATCAATGTATAAGTAGAGTAGAACACGTGGATATAGCTTATTTAAACATGTTATTGGTAGAATACATCTACACACTTCTTCATTTTTTAATGGAGGTGTGAACTACTCATATTTTTCATCTTATTGATCGAATATACAATGAGATAAAAAACATATGTACCAACAATAATATATACGATCATTTTTAAAATTCAAAAAATGAAGAGAGTAATAAACTTCTTCCTTAGCAATCGCCTATTTGTATGGTTGCTAATTGGAATTATAATAGCTATTGGTCTCGCTGTCTCCCCATTTACAGTTGACAGCCACACCTCATCAGCCAAAGTCGCCGTAGATGCAATCCCTGATATTGGAGACAATCAACAAATCATATATACAAAGTGGTCTGGACGTTCTCCACGTGATATCGAAGATCAAATCTCTTATCCATTAACGACAACACTTTTAGGTATTCCTGGTGTAAAAACAATTCGTAGTGCATCGGCATTTGGATTCTCTACAATTAATATCATTTTCACAGATGATGTCGACTACTATTGGAGTAGATCCAGAATCATTGAAAAATTGAACTCTTTACCACCCAATACCCTTCCTTTAGGAGTAAAACCGAATCTTGGACCTGATGCAACAGGTTTAGGTCAAGTGTTTTGGTATACATTAGAAGGACAAAATTCCAAAGGTGCAAATACAGGAGGTTGGGATCTATCAGAATTACGATCTATTCAAGACTATATTGTAAAATATGGACTGATGGGAACAACAGGAGTCTCCGAGGTTGCATCCATTGGGGGCTTTGTTAAAGAGTATCAGATAGATGTCAATGTTGAAGCGATGCAAGCTTATCGAATTGGCATAAAAGATATTGTAAAAGCAGTAAAAGAGAGCAATATAGATGTTGGAGCCCAAACGATGGAGATTAATAAAGTAGAATACTTTATTCGTGGATTGGGATATATACAAAATGTTGATGATCTAAAGAAAACAGTAATTAAAACGGATCAATTAGGAACTCCTATATTTCTGAATCAAATTGCAAATATATCCCTCGGACCAGCCAATCGTAGGGGAATACTTGATAAAAATGGCGTTGAAGTTGTGGGAGGTGTCGTTGTGGCTCGATATGGTGCAAATCCCATGCAGGTATTGAAAAATATTAAAGAAAAGATTTCTGAGATATCTCCTTCTCTCCCATCTAAAGAGCTGTCTGATGGAACGATGTCTCAAATAAAGATTGTACCATTTTACGACCGTAGCAAGTTAATACAAGAGACACTATTCACTCTAAAAGATGCGCTCTATCTAGAGATAATTATCACGATTCTTGTAGTCGTTATTATGCTTCAAAATTTAAAAACATCGTTAATTATCTCTACACTACTTCCGTTATCTATTCTATTGGTATTTATTGCGATGCGTTATTTCAATATTACCGCCAATATCGTTTCTCTCTCGGGTATCGCTATTGCAATTGGAACACTTGTTGATATTGGTATTGTTTTAATTGAAAATCTAATAAAACATATCTCCTATCCAGAAAACAAAGGGAAAAAGTGGTTTGATGTGGTGTTACAATCTACTCATGAAGTAGGTAGTGCTATACTGACATCTATTGCAACGACTATTGTGAGTTTTATTCCAGTATTCTCTCTTCAAGCCGCCGAAGGCAAACTCTTTCATCCGTTAGCCTTTACTAAAACTTTTGCATTGATAGGTGCATTATTGGTCGCACTATTCATTTTACCTACCCTTAGCTACTATTTCTTTAGAAGAGATTTTGAAAAGAAACAGATACAACAAAAGCAGCAGATGCTTTTTGCTGGAATACTGTTTGGTCTTGGACTATTCACTCTTTACCTATCGATATCTTGGATATGGTCTGCTGTGGCCTTCTTTTTTGCAGTCATAACTCTTGCTAAAGCCAAGTATCCAAGCAAAGAGAAAAAGATTAATATTGTGCTTCAAATAGCAGTGATAATTGGGATCACCATCATGTTAGGCATCGAATGGAACCCTTTAGGATACGAAAGGTCTTCATTTCAAAATATTCTATTCGTAACCATTCTTATAGGGACTATTATGGGGGCATTCAAACTCTTTGAACACTATTATCCTTCAATATTAAATTGGTGTCTCAAGAATAAGAAAAAATTTCTAGCTATTCCTCTTACGCTTATTGCCACTGCATGGATGACATGGCTAGGCTTCGAGAGATCTATTGGATATCCTTTTTCAAAAAATCAAACCATAACCCAATCGTCCTTATATCAATCAATGACTGAACACTTTCCTGGCATTGGAAACGAATTTATGCCAGCACTTGATGAAGGAGACTTTTTATTAATGCCAACCTCAATGCCTCATGCAGGTGTTGCTGAGAATAGACGTGTTCTACAAGAGTTAGATTTGAGAACAAATAATATACCTGAAGTTGACGGGGTACTTGGGAAAGCAGGACGTGTAAATTCTGCTTTAGATCCTGCACCACTATCCATGTATGAAAACATCATTCACTATAAGAGTAAATTTGCGAAAAATCAACATGGTGAAGTACTTCGGTTCAAAATAGATCAAGACAATCGTTTTATAACAAGAGAGCATCAACATATTGCAGCAAATAGCGCCTTTAACTACCCCATATCATCATTTATTCCAGACAATAAACATGGAAAACCATTACGACAATGGCGCTCCAATATAAATAGCCAAGAAGATATATGGGCCGAAATAACTAAAGCAACCAAATTACCAGGAGTAACTTCAGCTCCTAAGTTACAACCCATCGAGACCCGACTAATCATGTTGCAAACAGGGATGAGAGCATCTATTGGTATAAAAGTATTAGGGAATCAACTCGACAGTATACAGGCATTTGGATTATCACTAGAGCAGACATTGAAGGAGGTCCCGCAAATCGTCTCAACCTCTATATTTGCCGACCGTATCGTTGGCAAACCATACATGTTGATTAATTGGAATCGCCAACAACTCGCACACTATGGTATCTCTATCGGTGAAGCCCAAAAACAACTCGAAATCGCAATCGGTGGTATACCATTAGAAAAGAGTATTGAAGGACGCGAACGTTACGATATCCGTGTACGTTATAGTAGAGACGATAGAAAAGACCCCGAAGCCCTAAAACGTCTCTTGATAGCAAATACCAAAGGGAAGATGTACCCTGTTGGACAACTTGCAACTATTGAATATGAAGCAGGTCCACAGATGATAAAGAGTGAGGATGGGTTCTTAATCAGCTATGTAATTTTTGACAAACAAAATAATATATCAGAAGTAGAAGCTGTCGAAGCTGCTCAGGACTATATCAAAAAGAAAATAGATATGGGGGTACTTCACGTTCCTTATGGAGTACATTATAAGTTCTCGGGAAACTACGAAAATCAAATGCGTGCCTCCCGTCGATTAGCAATTGCAGTTCCTCTTTGTTTGGCTTTAATATTCATTATCCTATACCTTCAATTTAAATCTGTTGGTACTGCCTTGATGGTATTCACAAGCATAACTGTAGCCTTTTCTGGTGCATTTATTCTCATTGGTCTCTATGGATCTACAAACTTCTTAGATATCAATATATTTGGAGTTCAACTCAACGAAATATTTCGAATTCACCCTATCAATTTAAGTGTCGCTGTTTGGGTCGGTTTTATTGCCTTATTCGGAATTTCTACTGATGACGGTGTACTATTGGCAACCTATCTTGATCAATCATTTAAGAAAAATAAACCAAAAACAAAGGACGAAATACACCAGGCAGTTTTAATGGCTGGGAAAAAACGTATTCGTCCAGCCTTAATGACAACGGCCACAACTATACTTGCGTTACTACCTGTGATCACCTCTACAGGACGTGGTGCTGACATAATGCTCCCGATGTCTATTCCATCTATCGGAGGAATGATTATCGCACTAATTGCTGTTTTTATTGTTCCAGTCCTTTATAGTTGGAGAGCTGAAATATCACTTAAAAAGAAATAAGTTATGGAAAGACTTAAATACATATTGGCTATCACGATCTCAATATTCTGCATGTCGACCAAAGCACAAAGCTTAAATGAGTATATCGAGATAGCTCTTAAGCAGAATCAACAGCTGCAAGCCAAACAAAATATGGTCGATCAAAAGAGAAATGATGTTGATGCCACAGGTTTACTAAACGATCCGATGATCACGGGAGGATATTACATTAATCCTGTTTCTACGAAGGTTGGTAATATGCAAGGGCAAATTGGACTAGAACAACAACTCCCTTGGGTAGGTACATTAAAAACAGAGAGGCAACTATCCAAAAGCAAAATTACAATGGAACAACGTAGTCTCGATGAGGTCATTCGCAATATTATATATCAAACAAAATCCACTTATTATGAAGTGATGCGCCTACAGATTGATCTAGGTCTATACAAACAAAACCTTAAAATCTATCAAAAGCAACAGCAATGGCTTTCTCAACAGGTGGCTAATGGTGAGGCTTCTAATGTCGACCTTCTTCGATTGCAACTTCAAATCGAAGAACAGAGAACAAAAATTGAAGTGATACAAAACCAAAAGAGTGCATCTGTTGCAAACTTCAATGCACTATTGAACCGTACACCGGAAGCACCAGTCTTAACGCTTGATCATTGGGATGAGTTAAATTTTTATAACCAAACTATCGAAAATCATCCTATCATTGAGACACTGAAAGCCCAAGAGCAGTCCTTAGTGATTCAACAGAAATTAATATCTAAGAGACAGATGCCAATGATTAATTTAGGTCTAAACTACACCTTTATCAATCCATATTCTGGAACGAATATTTCAGGCAACGGTGATGATGCCTTGATGATAAAAATGGGTATAACACTCCCCTATTTTTCATCAAAAAAAGCCAAAGCACAACACAAAAGTGTCTCCTCTATTCAAAAGAGTATTAGTTCACAAAAATTAAACCAGTATAACACCTTAAAGGCACAATGGATTAAAGGGGTTAAAATGTTATCAAACAAGAAGAAACAGATCGCTTTAAACCAAAAGCAGATCAATATTACTAAGAGTGCATTAAAGCTTATACGAACAGAGTATCTGACCAATAGCACTCCCTATATTGAACTTTTACGATTAGAACAACAACTTCTAACCTATCGTATTTCTCTTTCCAAAAACCAAGAAGAGGCACATCAGTTAAATGCAAAACTTGAATATTTAAAATAAAGAACCAATGAAAAAAATATATATCATCATCATTACTACATTAGTACTAGGTATACTAATAGGTCGTCAATTTAAAAGTAGTGAAGTGATTCATAATCACAAACACGACACAACACATAGTGAGAAAAAACAATCCAAAGATATTTGGACTTGCTCAATGCATCCACAAATACGTCAAGATCATCCAGGTGATTGCCCTATCTGTGGCATGGATCTAATTAAATTGGTCGAGGACAACCAAAGTGATTCTGTCAATGAAGATCAAATAAGCTTATCTCCTGCATCTCTAAAACAAGCTCAGGTGGAAACATTTAAGGTGAGTATGATGAAACCGATAAAAACACTTTCGTTATCTGGTCGAATCGTTTCAAACCCTGAAATCGATAAAACACAGAGCATACATGTCTCGGGTAGAGTTGAAAAACTTCATGTCACTTATCCTGGGCAATATATAAAGAAAGGACAAACGATTGCCCTATTTTATGCCCCTGAGTTGATAACGGCACAAAGAGAATTAATAGAATCCGAAAATCAACCTCTGCTAAAAAAAGCTGCGATGGCTAAGCTTAAACAGTGGAAAATATCTAATCGCATCATCAACAAGATCATTCAAAACAGAACAATCATCGAAAATTTCCCAATACAATCAGAATATGCTGGGTATATTACTAGAATAGCAGTTAAAGACGGGGACTATTTAAAAGAGGGACAAAAACTCTTTGAATTAAACGACTACAGTACCGTATGGGCACTATTCGACACATATAATCAAGATCAAAAATGGTTGCACATTGGAGATACTGTTGAATTTCATAGCAATGCATATTTGGGAGAATCCCAAACAGCAAAAATATCATTTATCTCACCTGAAGCGGACCATATGAGCCACACCTCTTATGTTAGAATCAAGCTAAAAAATAGAGATAATAGATGGAAACCCAATATGTTTATCGAAGGGCAAATAAAAAGTAAAGCCAAACAACCAGTACTATCCATCCCCGAAACAGCAGTTCTTTGGACGGGAAAACATTCGGTAATATATGTAGAAAAATCTATCGGTAATTATATACCTCGAACCATCACTATAGGTAATAAGTACGACCACTATTATCAAGTTCTAAATGGCCTGAACATGGGGGAAAATGTTGTAATGAAAGGTACATTTACGATTGATGCAAGTGCCGAACTGTCCCACAAACATAGTATGTTAAACCCACCTAAAGGAACACATCAAATGACAAACAATAACCATCAATCTCACAAGATGAAAATGAAAACTATTACCATGAAAGTTAGTGGTAATTGTGGCATGTGTAAAACAACTATTGAAACTGCAGCCAACTCTTTAAAAGGGGTACATCACGCAGAGTGGAGCAAAGAGACCAAAGAACTTACGCTTCACTATATGCCAAAGATGGTAACTCTAGATCAAATTGAAAAAGCCATTGCTGCAAAAGGCTATGATACTCCAAATCATATAGCGGATAAAAATATATACAACGCACTCCCCGCTTGTTGCCATTATAGAAATTAATACGGTTTGGGAAAAGTGTTCCAAAGAGAATCCTTTTCCCAAACCTACTCTCCTTTAAAGCAATATGTCCTGCAAACAATCAATTTTCTAGGTTATAGATACAAAAAAACCAACTAATAATATAGTTATATGGGTTTTAATGTTAATTATATCGTTATAGGTAAGCATTAAACCTATTAGTTGCGTTTCTTTATTTGTGGAGGAATAAAAACGTACTCTTCTAATGCCTCATTAATAAAACGATTTAAAGGTACGATCTCTTTAAAAACAGAAACGATCTTATTCAAGAACATTTCTGTATCATTGACCATATCTTCATCACAGTAATATATCGCATCAAACTCCTTCTTTTTTAATATCTCAACATACGGATTATCAGCACTATAACCTTTGGGGAAACGCTTCAAACTCTCCCCTTCAAGACCTCGTGGAAATATCTCTTTAAATGTTGGAGCTTCAATAATATTGATCAGTTCATCCCCAAATTCAGAGATATGCTTTCGCACTAACTTCAATGCATCACTTGGAGGACGATGTAAGCCGCCCGCAACAAGTATTTGCCCTCCTGGTTCAATTTGAAAATAATACCCCGCTTTCATTGATTTCTTGCCACCACAAACAACATATGCCCCCATAGATCTCTTATAGGGTGTCTTATCATGGCTAAAACGTACATCTCGATGAATACGAAAAATACAATCTTTGGCTTCAAGCGATCCAATAGTAGGATCAAATTGATTCGTTCGAACAATAACTTCATCCGTTAAACGCATGAATTCAGCTTTCGCTCTTTCATAACGACTCTTATTGGCCGTCATCCACTTTCTACTATTATTTTGTTGTAAATCAACTAAGAATTCGTAAATAAATTTCGTGTCCATATAATCTGGGCTTTATTTTAAATCAATACAAAATATAAAAAAGCATGTAGATATAAAAATCCCATAATGTTGATAGCAAATATTCAACTAATAACATAGTTGCTAATTCAGATAACATTCATTTTAAAACATCAAACCAAATACACAAACACGTAAAAAAATAAAAATAGCGGAGAACGCTGCTGGATTAACACCCCCTAATCAATTAAATATACAGTAATGCGTAGTTTGTGCCAATTTATTAGCACGTGAGGGAAACGTAATATTATATCACTCAGAATCTATAGTTGATCTAAAGGTAATCGCAAGGCGTGCCAATGAATTGAAAAAACGTCATCTCTATCCTTAAGATTGAAATGACGTTTCTCTACTTTTCATCGAAGATCTAATGCTTTGTAATTGGGAAGAATAGTTCCAACTCTACTCCAAAATTCTTTCGAATGATCTTTAATGACTGTATGTACCAACTCATTCACAATCATATAATCGATCAACGAATAGGTTAACTTGATGGTATAAGGATTCAATATAATTCAACTAAGTACAACTCCCCCAACATTTCTATAGCTTACGCTATTTTAACACCTCAAAAGAGAGGCCTGTCTGTTTAGCCCACAGCTTTACTCGTGGTGCAATATTCTCTTTGGATTTCTGACGATAAATACGTTCAAAGGCTTCTCGCATATATTTTTTATTGGCAGCCATCCACTCTCTATTATTATTCTTTTGTAGATCGACTAAGAACTTGTAAAAATATATGATTTCGTAATGAATAGATTGCAAACAATCAACTAACATCTTAGTTGTCAATTGTATTTTACGTCATTAGAATAATCTAATAGAAGTTTCAATCTGCAAAAATCGCAATGTCAAATCCAAAAAGTCATCTAGAATTATTGTTTTTATAATTATATAAATATATTTGTCCTAAATTCAATTGTGAATTCTTTATTCAAATATGAATTATGACGGAAAAAACAACTAATTATAAAGTTCCCAACCTAGATAGAGGTCTCGAAATAATGGAACTTCTTGCCACAAATTCATCAGGATTATCCATTCAAGAGATAAAGAATCAACTAAACTTATCTCAAACTACCGTATTTCGTATCACACAATCATTATTACAATCTGGTTATCTAGGTAGAAATGAGGAGTCTAAGCAATTCTATTTGACACGAAAAATGCTCTCTGTAGGCTTTAGTTCTATCAATGAACACGACCTCTTAGATGTATCATTACCACAAATGCGTGAACTAAGAGATGAAGTGAAAGAAACTGTTTTTCTTGGAATCATGGGAGATGGTGAGGGGATATTTATAGAACAAGCACTAGGCACACACCCTTTTAAATTTATGTTAACACCGGGGGAACGTTTTCTCTACCACTGCTCCGCTCCAGGAAAAGTTATGCTCGCATTTTTGCCAGAGAAAGAACGTTTAGCGATGATAGACAAGATTGATTTTAAGGCCTTCAATAAAAATACCATTACTAGTAAGCCAAGCTTTCTAGAAGAACTAGAACTGATACGTAAGTGTGGTTACGCATTAGATAGAGAAGAACAACTTCAAGGAGTAGTATGTGTTGGCGCTCCAATTTTTGATTATCAAGGTTTACCCATTGCCTCAATATGGACATCAGGACCTCTAGAGCGTATGAATTCAAGTAATTGGTGTGAATATGGAGTGATTATAACAAAATATGCCGAAAAAATATCTTCTGATATGGGCTATCATAAGAACACAAAATAAACACAAATTGAAAATACAATCAAACAACTAATATGAGGAAATTCGAGTATCACAATCCCGTTAAAATAATTTCTGGTGCTGGTGAAATTGAACGCATTGGAGATGAAGTCTTTGCTTTAGGTAAGAGATCTGCTTTAGTACTATCATACAAATCTCATGAATTTATGCATGAAGTACTTTCTCATGTCTGTACAAGTTTAACAATTGCTAAATTAAAGGTACACACCTGTTATGAAGTGGTAGCCAATCCCTTAATCAGTACTGCTAATAATGCAATTGAATATTGTAGAAGCAACAACATCGATGTTATCATTGGTATTGGAGGTGGAAGTGTAATGGATACAGCTAAAATTATTGCAGCTGGTGTTCCATATAAAAGGGATATATGGAACATGTTCTATAGTCGTCATGATAAGTTTGACAACGAACCGCCTAAAACTGCACTCCCAATAATCACAGTACCTACCCTCCCCGCGACTTCGAGTGAGATGAACTGTGCTGCAGTAGCAACACACGACACCTTAGGAGAGAAAGCCTATGTTGCTGCACCTTGTCTATATCCAACTTTATCCATTCTTGACCCGGAACTTCTAACATCATTACCGAGTTATCAAACAGCATGTGCTGCAGCGGATTCAATCTCTCACTGTTTAGAAATATACCTAAACAATACTGTCAACAACCCTCTTCAGTATAAACATATGGAGGTAATAATGGGAACCATAATTGAAAATTCCAAACAAGTATTAAAAGATCCTTTGAATGTAGAGCTTAGAGGCATACAACAATGGGCAGCAACAGTCGCTTGGAATGGGA
>JAONJW010000068.1 GCA_028377305.1 Prolixibacteraceae bacterium
TCTTTAGCCAAATTATTACAGGCTAGAGGTCATACTGTTACAATCCAAAAGTTGGACCCATATATCAATGTGGATCCAGGAACGTTAAATCCATATGAGCATGGAGAGTGTTTTGTGACAAATGATGGAGCCGAGACGGATCTTGACCTTGGTCATTATGAGCGTTTCTTAAATACTCCGACTTCTCAAGGTAATAATGTGACCACTGGTCGTATTTACCAATCAGTTATTAACAAAGAGAGACGTGGGGATTATTTAGGGAAAACCGTTCAGATTATTCCTCACATCACAGATGAGATTAAGAGATATGTGAAATATCTTGGAACGAAACAAAATTACGATGTGGTAATTTCCGAAATTGGAGGTACTGTGGGTGATATTGAGTCGTTACCTTTTGTCGAATCTGTTCGTCAGCTTAAGTGGGAATTGGGAGATGATGCTCTCTTTGTCCATTTGACATTAGTTCCATATTTGGCTGCAGCTGGAGAGTTGAAAACCAAACCTACACAGCACTCTGTTAAGATGTTGCTAGAGAACGGGGTTCAACCAGATATTTTGGTGTTGCGTACAGAAAAAGAGTTAAACAAAGACTTACGTCGTAAAGTTGCTCAATTCTGTAATGTCGAGCGAGACGCAGTTATCCAATCTATTGATGTGGATACTATTTATGAAGTGCCATTGATGATGCAAAAGGAAAAGCTGGATGAAGTGGTTTGTCGTAAGCTGAACCTTAAGTCTCATTCTGAGCCAAAATTAGAGGCATGGAATGATTTCCTATATCGTTTTAAGAATCCTAAAAAGACTGTAACAATTGGTTTGGTAGGTAAGTATGTTGAATTACATGATGCTTATAAGTCAATTACAGAGGCATTGATTCATGCAGGTACGGTACATCAAGTAAGGGTGAAAGTGAAATGGATTCATTCAGAAAAGATAGATCCAACAAATATCAAAGAGACCCTTTCTGATTGTAATGGTGTGTTGATTGCCCCAGGGTTCGGACACCGTGGTATTGATGGGAAAGTGGTTGCTGCACAATATGCAAGAGAGAACAATGTACCGATGTTAGGTATCTGTTTGGGTATGCAAATTGTTTCTATCGAATTTGCTCGTAATGTTTTGGGAATTAAAGATGCAGACTCGGCAGAGATGAATCCATCTACAAAGAATCCAGTAATCGATTTGATGGACGGACAAAAGGAGATCACAGAGATGGGTGGAACCATGAGATTGGGTGCTTATGCTTGTGAAGTAAAAGAAGATACAAATTTATATCGAGCGTATGGTAAGACCAAGATTGAAGAGCGTCACCGTCACCGTTATGAATTTAACAACGAATATCTGCAACAATATGAAGATGCTGGTATGATCGCAACGGGTATTAATCCTGAGACTAACTTGGTTGAAGTGGTTGAGATTCCAGATCATAAGTGGTATGTTGGAGTACAGTATCATCCAGAATATAAGAGTACTGTTCTTAATCCACATCCACTATTTGTAAGCTTCGTTGATGCAGCGCAAAAGGAAGTTAAATAATTAAGAAATACTTATGGATAAGAATACGTTAAGAGCATTTGCGTTGATTTTTCTTATTTTGGTTGGTTCACAGTATCTAATGAAACCATCAGAAGAGGAATTGGCGCAAGCACAACGTCAACAGGATTCCATTGCAGCATTAGAATCACAAGCCGCTATTAAAGGGGTGGATATATCTAAGACTGAGGAATTAAGTCCTGTAGTGAGTGATTCGGCGAGAATAGCATTGGCGAAGTCACAAATGGCATCTTTTGGAGATGCTGTGGTAGGGCCTGAACAGTTTGTTATCTTGGAGAATAACTTGATGAAAGTTAAGTTATCTACCAAAGGAGGACGTGTTTATTCTGTTGAATTAAAGGATTATAAACGTTATAATGGTGAGCCATTAGTTTTGTTTGATGGAGATGTAAATCGTTTTGGTTTACGTTTTAATGCACTACAAAATGGAGCTCCTATTGAAACAAACCAATTATTCTTTACCCCTTCTACTAGTGGTACTTTGACAGCATCAGGACCAGAAGTTCCTAAAGGCAAGCAGTCGAATATTAAGTTTAATGAGAAAAACCCAGGGACTCCTGTTGAGGCAAATATGACCTTACGAACTCCTGAGGGTGCAGTTGTTCAATATCAGTATGAGTTACCTTATAACTCATATTTTATCAATTTTAAGATTGCGACACACAATCTATCAAAGGTTGCGACAGTTCGTAATGGCTTAATGCAGCTTGATTGGAGTTCTCATATTCCTCGTCAAGAGTCACGATCTAAGTATGGAGAAGATAGTCATACGACTGTGATGTATCGTGAGATTCTTAAGAAAGGACGTGGAGATGTTGATGATTTAGGAGTATCGCAAGATAGTCAAGAAAAGATTGAAGGTAAAACGGAGTGGGTTGCTTTTAAACAATTATTCTTCTCATCAATTTTGGTTGATAAAAAAGGTTTCTCTAACTCTGACCTGTCTATCAAGACAGAGGTAAACGATTCTACAGCTTACCTAGCTCGTATGACAGCAGCTTTAGAACTTCCTTTTGATGGTGCTAAAATGAATAACAATTACGACTTGTCATTCTATTTTGGTCCAAATAAGTATTCAATCTTAAATCAAAATAGTGATCTAGAGTTTGACCACCTAATTCAATTAGGATGGGGTATCTTTGGATGGGTGAATAAGTATATTGTGATTCCAGTATTCAACTTCCTAAGTAAGTATATTGGAAGTTACGGTATCATTATCTTGTTACTGACTATTTTCATTAAGATGTTGATCTTCCCATTTACATTCAAGTCTTATAAGTCTCAGGCAAAGATGAAAGCATTGAAGCCGGAGATTGATGAGATTCAACAGAAGTATGGGAAAGAGAAAGCAATGGAATCACAACAAGCAACCATGGCGCTTTATAAGAAGGCTGGGGTAAATCCAATGGGAGGATGTATTCCTATGTTGTTCCAGATGCCTATTGTAATTGCGATGTTCCGATTCTTCCCTGTTTCGATAGAGCTTCGTCAACAACCTTTCTTGTGGGCTCATGACTTGTCTACCTATGATTCGATTGTAAGTCTACCATTTGCTATTCCATTTTATGGTGATCATGTTAGTTTGTTCTGTTTGTTGATGACTGTTACGAATATTCTGTATATGAAGTATAACAGTGAGATGACAGGATCGTCTAATGCTATACCAGGAATGAAAGGAATGATGTATATGATGCCAGTGATGTTCTTGTTTATGTTTAACAACTACGCATCAGGTCTTTCATACTACTATTTCTTATCACTATTGATTACTTTTATTCAGATGTTCTTAGTGAAACGAATGATCAATGAAGATGATATTCGTGCACAGATAGCGAAAAACAAAAAGAAGAAAGTGAAAAAATCAAAGTGGCAGACGAGAATGGAAGAGATGGCTCGTCAACAACAAGTTGCTAAGAAAAGTAAGTAATTACTTTTCTTGTTTACAATAAAAAAAGACCCCTTCATGAAGTTGAAGGGGTCTTTTTTATGTCTATGGTTAGTTTATGCGATAACTAAATGGAGTTAAAGCTAATTTGGCGAGTTTAAAATGTTGTCTTCCCCACGGAATACCAATAATGGTAATACACATTAGTATACCAAAGGACAGGTGTGTTAAACAGATCCATATTCCACCGAGGACTAGCCATATGATATTTAGTAGGAGACTTGTTGCTCCTGTGTCATTTTTTGGAACTATATTTGTTCCAAATGGCCAGATGACTACAGATGCGAATTTAAAGCATTGAAGTCCCCAAGGAATTCCAATGATTGTCATACAGTAAAAAAAACCTGCGAATAAATACTCTAATGCAGTGATAAATCCACCGAATATTAGCCAAATAAGGTTGCCAATTATTTTCATATTACGTAATTGAGATTAATTTGATATGAATTTAATAAGAATAATTGTACTATCATATTCTTTGGCTTAATTATGTTATTAAAGACTTTTTGTATGGGATATAATAATCAACGAAGAGAAATAGACATTGAAAAGTGGAAAAGAAAAGAACATTATGAATTTTTTTCAAAGATGCGTGAGCCTTTTCATGGGGTTTGTGTTGAGGTCGATGCAGATAAAGCTTACCAAAGCAGTAAAACGTTACAAACATCATTATTCATTGTCTATATGTATGCTCTAGGAAAGGCAATACATGAGGTAGAGAACTTTCGATACCGTATCGAAGATGAAAGAGTATATTGCTATGATTTTGTGGAGCTAGGAAGTACAATCGGAAGATCGGATGAAACTTTCGGTTTTGGACTCCTTGGATATGATCCCAATTTTGAGATCTTTTGTAATAATGCAAAGAAAGAGATTCAGCGAGTACAATCGATAGAAGGACTTTGTTTAGAATCGAATCAGACTTTAAATAATGTAGTGTACTGTTCGACACTACCATGGATTCGTTTTACTGGACTTACCCACGCTAGGCATTATGATTATAGAGATTCCATTCCTAAAATTTCTTTTGGTAAGTGTTCTGAAATCAATGGAAAAAGAACATTACCCGTAGCTATTTTTGTAGACCACTCTTTGGTGGATGGTGTACACGTTGCAAAATTGATTGAGAGGCTTCAGTATCACTTAGATAATATTTGAACTGTTGTTGGAATTGGCACAGAGGATGAAGCCTTTTCTAGATTGTAATAATAAATCAATCGGGGCAGTCTGGTGTAGAGTAATAAGAAAACCGACATCTCTATTGAAAATAGGAATAGTAAGAGTATTCTGAGTTCTTTTATGTGATGTGGGAGATGGAAAAAAATGGGTACAGGAATGTGTTTTAGATGCTCATCCATTTATAACAATGTTGAGTTCGACAGGAGTTCCTTATGCGACTAATTTTGTATAAGAAGGATTAAGTTCTGAGATTACCTTTGAAAAGAGAGTGTGAGTGGAGATGGGAAGAAGTTATCACCTGTAGCAACATTTGTAAGCCACACTTTGGTGAATGAATTACTTTTTTTGATGAGATTGTGGCTTAACTTAAACACTATCTAGATAGCCTATAGATGCTATCTAGATGGTGTTTATTATTTATTCGAGATGAAACTCTTTGTCAATATGTTTTGAGTATTGAGTAAGAGCTTCTTTTAATAACTCTTTTCGTTTATTCGACAGGAACTTAATACTGTATTCTTTCACTCCACTATTGGTGTTAATGTAAAGGATATCATGTTTGATTCCCCATGACTTCATAAAGTTGATATGAATCCATTCAGGTCGAAACTTTCCCTTCCACTTAATAACAATACTTTTAGGTTGAAAGATGATATTGCATGTATTTAAACTAAACAGGTTAGTGTAAAGTAGTATTCCTAATACTGTCGTTGAAAATAGTGCAATATTAATCAACGTATTGCTGCTATTGAAGTCTAGCAGAGTGATCACTACAGAGATAACTGTTATTAATGCTCCCACAACTTTGTATTTACTTTGGTGTGGATTCATATTGATTATAGCTTTCATACTTGTCAATTATTGGTACATATTCTCAATTAGAGTCTTATACTTTTCTTTTAACTGCTTCCTTTTAAGTTTAAGTGTAGCAGAGAGAAGACCATTAGTAGGAGTCCACTCTTCATGGATAAGCTCCATCTTTTTTACTTGTTCGTGTGCCGACAACTTGGTGTTTAGTGTTGCAATATCTTTACGAACGGCTTTTTCAACTGTAGCATTTTTAATGATCTCTTCTTCTGTAGTAAAAGGAATATCATTCTTTGTACACCATTGCTTGATATATGCAAAATCAGGTTTAACAATTGCTCCAGCTACTTTTTGGTTCTCTCCTACAACGAAAGCTTGTTCAATAAAGAGACTGCCTTTAAGGGTGTTTTCCACAGCCTGAGGTGCAACGTATTTTCCTGCTGAGAGTTTGAAGATCTCTTTTTTACGATCGGTTATTTTCATGAATCGATCTTCTATAAGTGTCCCTATATCCCCAGTATGAAACCATCCGTCAGAATCAATAACTTCATCGGTCTGTGCTTGATTCTTGTAATATCCCATCATGACACCTGGCCCTTTAACAAGAATCTCACCATCATTGGCAAGCATGAATTGGGTTCCGTTATCGATCACAGGACCAACAGTTCCAAGTTTTACGTAGTCGTCATAGATTGGATTGTTAACAAAAACAACTGGTGAAGTTTCTGTTAGTCCATATCCTTCATATACACGAATCTTAGCAGTCCAAAAGAACTTTTGAATCTTCGTTTGTAGAGACGATCCACCTGATACAATATAGTAAAGCTCACCTCCAAGTATGTCTCTCCACTTTTTGTAGATCAGTGTATCATATATGCGGAACTTTATTTTATCGGTAAAGCTAAACTTTTGCCCGATTTCAAACTTATCCGTGAACTCTACAGCTTTGTCAAATAAAACCTTCTTAAATCCCTTTAATTCATCACCAACATTAAGAACCTTATCATATATTTTCTCTAATAATCTCGGAACAGTGTTGAAAATATGTGGCTTAATTGTTTTAATATCCGTAACAATTGAACCAAGGTTTTCAATGTAATAGAGCGACAGTCCACTAAACTGGAAGGTGTAGGTTACCATTCTTTCATATACATGAGACAGTGGCAGAAAACTGAGGGCTCTATTGTTCATATCCATCCCTCTTTCACCATTACGGAATAGCTTTGAGGCTCCTCTAATATTACTTAAGATATTTTCATGAGAAAGCATTACACCTTTAGGAGTTCCGGTAGTACCACTAGTGTAAATAATAGAGAAAAGATCATCAGGAGATATTGATGCTTTTTCATTCTCAATTTGATCTTTAAGTGTTTGATACAATCCGTCTGCATGTTGCATCATATCATGCCATGGAAATGTGTTTTCCACTTCGTCATTTATAGCAACAGTTTTCTTTATAGCTAGATTGTTGATGAAGACAGAAGAGTATTTTCGGTAAATGGATTTATCATTGATGAATAGAATTTTCGCATCAGAGTGGTCTAAAATAAATTCAACCTCTGATAGGTTTAAAGTGGTGTAGATGGGAACGTGTACGGCACCAATAAGGGCAGCTCCCATGTCTATCATGTTCCATTGAGGACAATTAGCTAGGATTGTAGCTACTTTGTCTCCTTTTCTTATTCCCATAGAATATAACCACGCAGCAACCTTATGAGAGTTTTGAACATACTCTAGAGAAGAAGTCTTAATCCACTCTCCTGCTTTCTTTTTACAAAGCGCATCCTTCTTAGAGGCATAGGTTGTTTTGTACAATTCTAAAATATCGAATAATCGGGTAACCTGTTCCATGATTTTATTTGTCTTTAGTTCTTTCCACACGTAGAGACTTGTATGTAGTCTCAATTAATTATATTAAGCAGTTCGTGAAATTTATACAAAAAATATTGTTTACTCAAATTAATGAAAAAAATGAGTCTAATAAATAATTATATTAATTGTTTAAAGAAATCAAAATATTTCCCATCCACTGCTTCGTAGTATTGGCCAAATCTTATGAATAAGGAGTGGTTCAAGACTTTGGCTTAAAGTATTTTCAATATCTTTTATTAATACCCCTCTGTCGTTAATGGTAGGGAGTGATATGATACTTTGAATAAATTGATATGTCTTTTGATCTATTCCAATCTGTTGAATTCCGTAATTACTTTTTATCGCAACTTTGACCTTTTTCTTCTTCTCAGAGATATTAACCATTCCAAAGTCAGGGTCAATCCATAACTTTGCGCGAGGGTTATCCTCATATATTGGAGTATGTGATATGAACTTCTCTATATAATTAGAGGGAATCATAGTTTTAGGTACCTTATGGTCAAACCAATCTTGTAATTCAAAATCAAGTCCAACTAAGTGCATATAATTATACAACGACTTCTTAAGTCCTTCGCCAAATATGGTATGATCAGCTCCTTTGTGGTCGATATGTTCACAGTCGTTCTCTGCAAAACGTTTATCCGATATATCAATTCTTTCGACATCGAACTGTTCAGGTGATATTCCAACTGGACTATGGACTGTCATTGCAAAACGGTGCCAGAATCCACTATTAATACAACCATGTTCAAAGAGTTGACGAACTACCTCTAGAGAATCTATTGTCTCTTGTGCAGTTTGGGTTGGGAAACCATACATAAGATAAGCATGTACTAGTATTCCAGCTTCATTCATTCCTTTGGTGACTTGTGCAACTTGAGCAATTGAAACTCCTTTGTTCATCTTTTCAAGAAGTCTATCTGATGCGACCTCTAGGCCTCCCGAAACACCAATACATCCAGCCTTAACCATAAGTTTAGATAAAGATGGCGTAAATGTTTTTTCAAATCTTAGGTTGGTCCACCAAGATATTTTTAGTTTTCGACGAATGATCTCAAGACTAAGCTCCATTAATACTTTTGGAGGAGCTGCTTCGTCAATAAAATGGAAAGATCGAATATTCGTTTGTTCAATAATTTTTTCTATACGATCACAGATAGTGTTTGCGGAGGCTTGACTATAGCGTCTGATGTAATCTAAGCTAGTGTCACAAAAAGAACATTTGTGCCAATAACAGCCATGTGCAATCATCATCTTTACCCATTTCCCTTCAGTCCATAAGCGGTGCATTGGATTGGTCATCTCCACCATACACATATACTGATCCCATGGTAACCCGGTATAATCGGGTGTCCCAATCTGCTCGTGTGATAGAGGAAAGTCTGCACTGTTGTCAGTATATATTATTTTGTCTTGTAGATGCTGAAATGTTCGGATAAGAGGCAACTGTTTCTTATAAACGATATTTTGAATAAGGTGTTCTAAAGGCTTTTCACCATCATCTAAAGTCACATAATCTACATATTGAAATAGACTATTCTCTTTCAGTTCTCTCAGCTCTGTATTTACAAATCCTCCACCAATTGCTATAACAATATTCGGATAATGTTTTTTTATGTATTTACAGCAATGTAAAGTAGAGATAAGGTTGCCAGGGAAAGGGATAGAAAATGCAACAACTTTAGGGTTTAGTTGTGCAATTCTCTTATCTAGTATTGCTTCAAAAAGATTGGTAATAGAAGTTCTCACCTCTAGTGCTTCTTCAATCTGTTGAAAGGAAGCAGAGAAAGAGGATATGCGCTCTGCATATCTACTAAAGCCAAAGTTTGAATCTTCATATTTTGCGATAATATCGATGATCTCTTCAATGAAAACAGTAGCTCTATATCTAGCTTGATCTATAATTGTGTCTTCGGTATAGATCTGAATATTCTCTTGCAGTTGATCGTTACGCTGACCAATAGGTAGCACCCCTTTATTGATTTGATAAGCAAATCCTTCGTACTTACCTTGTAAGAATTGCTTCACGGATGTAACCAATTCTACATATTGATTCTTTATTAAATATAGTTCAAAATCATCGGCTGGAACTTTATCAACAACTGTTTGAATAAAGCTTGGGGTTAGAATGGCATCTAAAACCTCAATACTTAGATCAAGATGTTCGGTAATAATCCCTTTTTCTTGAAGATATCCCTTTAAAAATGCCGAGGCTGGATAGGGAGTATTCGGTTGACAAAAAGGGGCGGTAACAATCAATAAATCGTGTTGGTTCATCTTTAAAATTATCAAACAGTTTTTTCCTATGCAAAAGTACGATTAATTCATGAATCGACGAGTTTATCCAATGATCATTTGTTGCTATTGCTTCGTGTCTATCTTAAATTAATGCTATGGTTTTGGTGTAAATGACGTAACTCACTTCACCTTAAGCCACAACCCTATATATTTGTTCTACCAAAATTTAATTCCCAATTAAAATGAAAAAGAGAATTCTTCTTTTAGGTTCTGGAGAACTAGGTAAAGAGTTTGTGATTGCCGCACAGAGACTTGGACAAGAGGTGATTGCTGTAGATCGTTATGACAATGCACCTGCGATGCAGGTGGCTGATCATCGTGAAGTGATAGATATGTTAGATGGAGATCAACTAGATCTTGTGGTGCAAAAGTACCATCCAGATTTTATTGTTCCTGAGATAGAGGCGATCCGTACATCTAGGTTATATGATTTTGAAAACAACGGTATATCCGTCGTCCCATCTGCCAAAGCGGTAAACTATACTATGAATCGGAAGCAGATCCGTGATCTTGCAGCCAAAGAACTTGGATTGAAGACTGCAAACTATCTTTATGCCACGTCGTTAGAAGAGTTGAAAGAAGCGGTTGCAAGAGTAGGAATGCCTTGTGTCGTAAAGCCATTAATGTCATCTTCGGGGAAAGGTCAATCCACGATTAGGCATGAGAGAGAGATGGATAATGCGTGGTTCAATGCGCAACAGAAAGGGAGGGGCGACGCTATAGAGGTTATTGTAGAAGCTTTTGTCCCATTTGTGTATGAATTTACATTGCTTACCGTAACACAATCCAATGGTGAAACACTCTTTTGCCCTCCAATTGGTCATCGACAAGCCAATGGAGACTATCAAGAAAGTTGGCAACCAGTTGCGATGTCAGATAACGTGCTACAGAAGTCCCAAGCAATGGCAAGAAAAGTTACCTCTGCTCTCGAAGGAAATGGACTTTGGGGAGTAGAATTCTTTGTGACAGCGGATGATGTTATTTTCTCTGAACTATCTCCTCGTCCCCATGATACTGGTATGGTTACTTTAGGTAACACACAAAATTTAAACGAGTTTGAATTACATTGTAGAGCAATTTTAGGTTTGCCTATACCCGAAATTAGATTAGAGAAAAAAGGAGCAAGTGCAGTTGTTTTATCTCCTTTCGAGTCTGATCGTTTTATATTTGAGGGGATTGAACAAGGTATGATGGATTCATATTCTGATGTACGTGTATTTGGGAAAGAAATTGCTCGTAAAGGTCGTAGGATGGCTGTGGCAATATCATGGGAAAACGAGAAGAGTGAAACCATGGAAAGCATCATTGATAGAGCAAAAAAATGTAGCCAATCAATTGTGTTGAAAGAATCTTAAGGAAATAACTATTTTATAAAGCGAAGAAACAGATATTGATAATAAAGCCTGTGTCTATTTATGATACAGGCTTTTCATCTTTAACTCACAAATTATACTCTCGGTGTCAGTCGTTAAGCGTTATTAATTTACTTTTATTAGACTATGGATGAATCAGAACAAACTACGTGATTCAATATTTAGCTTATAATCTTTTGGGATACTGTGCAGCGAAGTATGTAATTAGGAATTAATAACAGTCATTTTTTTTATGACGATCATGAATAACTAATACTTTTTTTTGAAACAGTGTCTTTATTGAAGATCCTATCTAGTAATTAATACTATATGTCAATTAAAAAATATTTACTCCAGCACTTCTATTGTTTATGATAGGATAAATATTGTTAATCTTAGTGAAAAACAGGGTCTTGCATCGTTAAAATAGTTGATATGATGAAATATTTAGATGTAGAAATGTTATTTTGATCATCTAAAATCAGTCTATTTATGATCAGAAGTTTATTTGTGGGACTACTTCTTTGGATAGGAGTGGAAAGTTTGGTATGTGCTGAGGAGATAAGTGACTTCGATCGTTATACAATGTCTAACGGTTTATCTAATAATACTATTTCATCCTTATTGCAAGATAATCAAGGTTATCTATGGGTTGGAACTTATGATGGACTGAATCGTTATGATGGTTATAATTGGAAAACATTTAGAAAAAGCACTGATACTACTTCTATAATAAGTAATCATATAAATAAGCTTGTATCTTATCGCGACACTATTCTAATTGCCACAGATGAAGGGCTATCATTTTATAATAGTGATGCCAATGGGTTTCATGCAGTGGAAATTTCGAGCCAAGAGAATCGTTCGATCTCCGATATCTGGGTCTCAGATAAGCATGGGGTATGGGTTTCTGTTGTAGGAAAAGGTCTATTCCATGGCGAGGATGGGGTAAACGCTTCATGGCATTGGAGATTAAATGAACCTCATCTTGTTGCTCTTGATAAGGACTCCGAGGATGAGCGTTTATGGCTTGCTACATTGGATGGTGAACTCATATCATATTCAACTTTGACAACACAAATCGAACGTTTTGATCTTCCCGACTCTCAGATAGTTGATATTCATATTCGTGGGCCTTATGTGTGGATTGCAACAGAAAATAAAGGGGTTGTGTTATTTGATAAGAGAACAAAGACATTTGCTCCCTTCTTTTTACCTAGCCATGCAAAGGTTATAAGAAAAATCTATGAAGATGAGAATTCAAACTTATGGATCACAACGGATGGCGATGGTGTATACAGTATATCTCTAGAAGGAGAGGTTACTCGAAAGTTTAATATTAGTGGTTTCCCTGGAATACTATCGATTCTGGTTGACCGACAAGGTATGATATGGTACGGAACAGTAGGCCTTGGCTTGTGGGCACAAAACCCAATGAGAAGTTATTATGGCTATCGTAAAATTCATTCAGGTGCATTAGAAAAAGATCTGTTGGTAAACAATATAATCTCTCTTCTACAGTGGTCACCAACCTCCCTCTTGATAGGGACTGATGGTGCTGGACTTTGGATGTATGACCTACAAAATAAAAAGATGACTAAGGCAGACCATTTTCCCCCTATTGAAGCAAAGGTCATAAAGAGTCTTTCTAAAGATTATGCGGGTACCTTGTGGGTAGGCACATACAAAGAGGGGGTCTTCAAATTACCAAAAGGAGCAAAGACGTGGAAACACTATACCTCTGATCAGGATAGATTAACATCTTTGCCTTCCAATAACATATGGACAATTGCCTCAAACAATAATGGAACATTTCTGGGTACGCTAGGCAAAGGGATCGTTAAGTATGATGAAAAAGGAGAGTTTAATACCTTGACTAAGAGTAAGAAACAAGGCATTCAGCTAAATGAATATATATTGTCGAGTTTGGTTGATAATGAAAGGAATATATTGTTTGGCTCTTCCAATGGACTATTTGTGTTGGATCATAAAACGAGTACACTTACTAATTTCTATAGCGATCCAAATAATAAAAATGGACGTGGGGCATCAGCCATCACTGCATTAATTCAAGGGGAGAATAACTCTATATGGCTTGGTACCAATGGTGCTGGTATTGCCAAACGAGATAACGACAGCTTAATTTGGATCAATGAGTCAAATGGGCTGATCAATAATACAGTATATGCGATACTTGAAGACGGGCTTGAATCGATATGGATTATGACCAATAGAGGGATATCTATATACAACAAGAAAACTAGACGGCTGACCAACTTGGATGAAAGCGATGGTTTACATTCACTACAATTTACTTGTGCATTAAAGCTAGAGGATGGTCGTTTTGCTTTAGGTACAGTAGATGGGTTCTATGTGTTTGATCCAGAACAGGTACACTATCAGATTCCAGCACCTAGACTAATATTAGAGGAGTTGTCTCTTATGGATGGTGAGAAGTCAAAACCCATTACCATTACAGAAGATTCACTGTCTGTCCAATGGTTTCCTGAATATGAAGCCCTTCATTTGAAGTTCGTAGGTGTTGATTACATTCAACAAGACAAACCACTATATAGCTATTACATTGACGATCACACCGATCAATGGTATGATTTAGGAGAACAACGCTTTTTATCTCTTATGGGGCTACCTTACGGGGATTTTACACTTAGAATTCGAGCCGGGTATCCCAATTCAGATAGATACAGTAATGAAGTTGTCATCCCAATTTCAGTACTACGCCCTTGGTGGAGAACAAAGGCTGCTTTCTTTCTCTATTTAATGTTACTCCTCTTTACATTATGGGTCTACCAGAAACTATCCAATCGATTCTATTACTTGAAGAAAGAAGCGGAGGTAGAGTCTCTGAAAAGTAAACGTAAGCAAGAATTTCATCGTGTTAGGATGGAGATGTTTACTAAGATGGCACACGAATTTATGACACCGTTAACTCTTATTTTAGCTCCAATAAAAGAGATGTTAGAAAAAGGGTCGCTTGACCTTCAACATCAATCTAAAATGAACCTAGTATATCAACAATCTATTCATTTAAAGAAGCTAGCGGAGAATATTCTATCTTTTCAGAAGATGAACATTAGTAAACTCCGACTCAATGCACGTTTCTTTGATATACATGCAATGATAGAGCGGAAAGTGCATGAGATACAGGCTTTAGCTGTAGAGAAGAATATTGAAATTATACACGAATCACAACCTGCCACACAGTTAGTATTTCTAGATTTTGAAAAAATAGAGGCTGTATTAACCAACCTGTTATCCAATGCTGTAAAGTATAGTAATGCAGATGGGGGAGTCATTCATGTTAAAATACAAATTGAAGAGAGTCTAGATAAGACATTTGATGGGATTGTTATTATCGAGATATCAGATAATGGAATTGGAATTCCTGACCATAAACAAACTAAAATCTTTGATCCGTTCTTTAGAGTAGATGAAGAAAGTAAAGAAGAGGGGGAGGGCATTGGATTAAGTATTGTTAAAGACTTTGTGGATCTACACCAAGGAAAGATATCCTTACAGAGTACGGAAGGCAATGGATCGACATTTACGATCAAACTCCCCTGTAAACTAAACAATGAAATTGATCCTGACCAAAGTGCGAAAATCAGTGTAAATACGCTGACTAAAAATGAGAGGGGGTCGTCATCAAGCAAGCCGAGATGCTTAATCATTGATGATCATCCCATCATGCTTCAATATATTCAGGAATTGCTCTCCGACCAATATAATGTATTGGTAGCTATTAATGGAGAAGAGGGATACAAGAAAGCGACATCATTTATGCCTGATATTATCTTAACGGACCTAATGATGCCCAAGGTGGATGGTATTGAGTTATTATCATTACTAAAAAAGAATATCATCACTAGTCATATTCCCGTGATCGTACTCTCTGCAAAACATGTGGTAGAAGCTAAATTAGCTTCCATAGACGAAGGAGCTGAGCTATATATATCTAAACCCTTTGACCCACTCCTTTTAAGGTCTTATATCGCTTCTATTCTTCAAAACAGAGCACGTTTAGCTGAGAAGCGAAAGGAGATACCTTTAAACCTCGAAGAAGAAGTATCTTCTGATGTAGATAAAAAATGGGTGGCCTCTTTACGTAAATTAGTCCTAGATAATCTAGATAACCCAAAACTTGGCGTTTCATTTGTCTGTGAGAAGAGTCATATGAGTAGAACATCTATGCATCGTAAGTTAAAAGCGATCTGTAATATGTCTACCACAGAGTATATCAATAGTCTACGTTTAGAGCAGTCAATAAAGCTACTTAAGAGTAAAAAATATCAAGTTACGGAAGTGGCATATATGGTCGGATTTAACAATGCATCGTATTTTACGAGGGCTTTCCATAAACAATTTGGTATTTCTCCATCAGAATATAACTCTCTGCTGTAATTGACTGATTGTTAGTGTGTAGTGTTCTATGTTCGAAACAATAGTGATACTCTATTGCAACAATAGTTAAAGTGTTGAAACATCTGTTTATCCTAAAGAAACAATAGTGCAACCCTAAAAAGTGTACTAATTGTACTTTCGAGATATGAGAACAGAGAAGGTGATTCAAAAAAAACTTAAGCGCGTAAAAAAAGCACAAATTGTTGTATTGATACTACTTTTCTTGCTTGTATCGACGCTATTACTTTTTCTTCTCTGAATACACCCTACTTAATTGACCATTCAGAGGGGAATGAAACACAATTAACTAACAAACACGTATCCGCTATGATGAGAATACTTAAAAACGGAACACGGAAACTACTCTTAACAACGATGCTTGTCATCGTATCAACTGCTCTTTTTGCACAAAAGAACACTCTTAGTGGAGTAGTAACAGGTAAAGATGATCAAGCTCCTATCCCTGGAGCAACAGTACTTGTTAAAGGTACCACAAATGGAACAATAACCACTTTTGAAGGAACCTATTCAATTGATTTGGAAAAAGGAGATATT
>JAONJW010000069.1 GCA_028377305.1 Prolixibacteraceae bacterium
ACAAGTATTTTAGGTGGTGGGACTCCTTCTAAACAGAGAAAGGAGTTTTACACAGGAAATGTACCATGGGTGACACCCAAAGATATGAAACACGATTTTATTTTTGGTTCAATTGATAAAATAACAGATGAGGCAGTTAGGAATAGTTCTACAAAAATAATTAATCGAGACTCTATATTAATGGTGATCAGAAGTGGAATTCTAAAAAGAAAGTTACCTCTTGCAATGAATAAAGTAAAAGTTTGTGTAAACCAAGATTTAAAAGCTTTTATTGTTAATGTTGATATCGTAGTGCCTCTGTTTCTATTGTACACATTAAAATGTGAGGAACAGTTTATACTTGGTAAGGTTAGAGCTGTAACTGCAGATAATATTGAGTTTAGTCAAATAAAAAATTTAATGGTTCCTCTACCACCTCTTCTTTTACAACAATCTTTTGCGGATCGTATTTCGAAGATTGAATCACAAAAGGTGTTGGCACAAAAGAGTTTATCGGAGAGTGAGGATTTATTTCAGAGTTTGATGCAAAAAGCTTTTAAGGGCGAGTTGTCTTGATGAATATAACTTAAATAACTATGAGAAAATTTGTATTTAGTGTACTGGCAATATTATTTGTTGGTATGACCTAAGGACAGAAGTCTGCAGTAACCGAGAATGGAGATGTGGTGCTACTGTATAATGATGGGACTTGGAAATATAAGGATAATAAGAAGATCGAAGAGAGTCAAACGCCTTTAAATCAGAAGATTTTCACCAAAAACAAGAAGTCTATATTTATGGTGAAGAGCAATGTGCTCAATGTTGGATTCTATATTAATCCTAAGACTTGGTCTTTTGAGAAAATTGGATCAAATGGTGATTCCAAAGAGTTTAGTTTTCAGCTCAAAAATGAAGATCTATTTGGGAGAGTTCTCACAGAAAGATCTGAAATTTCCATTGATGCTTTTAAGTCTGTTGCTTTGGAGAATGCACGAGATGCTGCACCTGATATGCAAATATTGAAGCATGAATATCGAAAGGTGAATGGAAACAAAGTGCTTTATTTAGAGATGTCAGGAACGTTTAGTGGTATGACGATGATGATGTTTGGATACTATTTCTCCAATTCAAATGGAACGGTACAGTTGGTGGCATTTACTGGGAGCAATTTGGTCGACCGATACCATCAAGATATTGAAAACTTTTTGAATGGTTTGGTGGAGATAGACTAACTCCTTATCTAGGTCCGACGATTTTTGATGATTTACAACGGCAAACAAGGTGTGTTCATAAATAAGAAGAGAGGCCTAGTCTAACTAATATTAAAAACTACAGTACCTCCTGTTACTTTATATTGAAAAAAGAATGAAACAGCCTATACCCTGAAGGGGTACCACTTTCTAGCCTAGGTGGATGATAATTGTAAGAGTGGAGGGCTGTAGGTCCGACTATTTTTCCCAAGGCTATAAAGTTAAGCACCTTCAGTGTTCGTTGAAACAAAGGAGTAGATGCCATTTTTATGAACAGCACCTGTACTTTGTCGTGTTTATTTGTTATGCTATTGGAGATAGACTATATTGTGCGATCACATTAAGGAAAATCTTTGCCTAGAGGTGAAGAAAAATATATTTAGATGAAGAAAGTTTTTTTGGTATCTTTGTTATTAGAATTATCATAAGAAATAGAAGCGATGAAATTAGTTATAAACAACTTTGGACCCGTAAGAGGGAAACAGGATTACGTTATAGATTTAAGAAAAGATTTTTCTTTGATTACAGGAGGTAATGGGTTGGGAAAAACTTATTTAGGATATCTTCTTTTTGGCTTGATAAAGAAGCTGAAGGAGGTATTCTTTGCTGAAAATTCTCTGTTGAAAATAAAGTTTGATATAGATGCATTACTTTCAGGAGAGATGGTGGTAACCTCTATAACACGCGATTGCTTTGATCGTTTTATAGATCAATTGTTGGCACAGTATAAGGCTGATATTCATCAAACGATGGGGGTGAATCGACGAAGTGCGGATGCACTATTTAATGACCTTACGATTGAAATACTGAATAGAGATGAGTTATATAATGATTTTCTTATGCAACAATGGACTCGTGCCTTTGATTTGAGAACAGAAGGGGTGTTTACGTATGTGAAAAACCTTGGGAGCGACGAAATACAATTAAGGTATGACAAAGGTATAGAAACAGCATCGAATTCCTTTCTAATGGATGTTGTAGAGTTTGCATTAAAAAATGTATTGAAAAATAGCTTGTTTTCTAAGTCAGAAATAGAGAGAGTTTATTATGTTCCTGTAGAACGGAATTCGTTATATACTTTTAGTAAGGAGCTGTCTCTAAAGCGTTCTAAAATGATTGATCAGCTTCAGTCTATCGTTGTGGAAGAAGGTAATGATAAAGTTCCAGACTATTTGCGAAAGAATGCAAATCGTTATCCCGAAGCGATTGAAGATGCTCTAAAGCAGGCACAAGATATGAGCCAACAAGCAAAAGAGGATGGGGCTAAAGAGTATATCGCTATGGCTGAAGAGATCGAACAAGATATCCTTCAGGGGCAAGTGCATGTGAATAAAGAGGGGGAAGTGGAGTTTTCTCCGTCGCGGCAGAAAAGTAAGCGGGTGCCAGTGCATATGAGTGCTTCTTTTATAAAGACGATATCGAGCGTTGTATTTTATTTGCGTCATGTGGCTCAAAAGGGAGATTTGATTATGATTGATGAGCCAGAGATGAATCTTCACCCTAATTTGCAGATCTCTTTTATTCGTATCTTGGCTAAGATATCGAATGCAGGATTGAAAGTTTGGGTCAGTACCCATAGTGACTATATGATCTCCGAAATAAGCAATATGTGTTTGGTGGGGTGTTTAAATAGAAGTGGGCAGCGTGATAAGACTTTAGAATGGAGATATGGTGATGGTGTTTATTTGGATAAAGACCGCATACAGGCTCTCTATTTTAATGATCAGAAAGCGAAGACCCAAGTGAAGATCGAAAACCTTGAGGTGTCAGACCAAGGAGTGGCCATTGCTTCTATGGACCGTTGTTTGGATCAGCTTAATGAGCGCAGCAATGAGCTTTTGGAACTATATGATGATTTAGAAGCGTAATGGGTGGTGATGGTGTGATAAAACAGATGAAAAGCTGTTTTCATGATAGTTATCTTGACGAGGCTTCTTTTTTAGAGGAGGTTGGAGAGGAGATGAAAGTGCCGTTTGATATTACTGATGATATGGTGTTGCTCTCTCCTAAGGATAACGAAAAGAATCATCTTTGGTGTTTTTTGTCGGAAGAGGGAGACCATGAAATTGCAGATTATATTGTTTTTAAACAGATTGGATCTGATATGGTCTGTTTTATCATGGAGCTGAAGTGTCGTAAAACTTCGGATAATACCAAGAAAGCGACCAAACAGATTTGTTCTACTTATCCTCTTGTACGTATGATGTATGAGAAGACCACGGGGTTAGATCCCGAGCAGCTTAAGGTGATTGGCCTTCGTGTGTTTGGTCCACCTAACAGTGGAAAGGTAACCAATAATGGACGAAAGTTTCCTGCGAAATTGGAGATGCGAGTCGACGGAACGTCTTTGCGTTTGGTGATTGGCCATTTTGAACAGAATAGCAAGAAGCAAAAACTGACTTGCTTAGATAAATATTATCGAGAAGTGATAGATTTGAATTTATTTTAGGGCAGGTGTTTCTTGCCTAGGTAAACGTAGCAATTTCGATTAGAAATTGCTATTTTTGTTAATATCCATGGGGTCGATAAGATGGAGCCTTTGGAACTTGCTTTTCTTTTTTTGTTGGAGATATGTGTCTCGATAGAAAAAACAATAGCTATGGATTGTTATCCAACCGTAAACCAATAGAATGACAGTAGTATGACATCGAATTTCTCTTTTTTACAATCCGAATGGCCTGAGATATATGAGAGGGCCAAACAAGCTGAACAGATGGCCAAGAGCGATCCTCGTGCTTCGTTGACCTTTTCTCGTATGGGGCTAGAGATGGCGCTCCATTGGATTTATGAGTATGACCATTACTTAGAGAAGCCAATGGAGTGCAATTTAATGGCTATGCTGCAGGTGTATGAATTCAAGTCGATGGTGCCACATGGTTTATATGGTACGCTGCATTTGATTCGCAAAAGAGGGAATGGTGCGGTTCATAATTATCGTGTTACGCTGTTGGATGCCATGGAAGCGGTGGAGGATCTGTTTGCTTTTCTTCGATGGATGGCTCGTAGTTATCAAGAAGAGGATCAAGACTTGCCTACTTGTTTTGATGGAGAAGCTATTCCCGAAAAGGGGGCACAAGAGTTGAGGCTCAAGGAGTTGAAAAGGACGGTATTGGCTTTGACCGAAGAGCGAGAGCAGTATGCTGAGACGTTGGAGAAAGAACGACGTCTGCAAGAGGAGTTGTTGGAAAAGAATGCGCAGCTAGAAGCGTACCAACAAGAGCGACAAATGCGCTGGGATAAGCAGCGTGTGGAAGCCAGCAAAGAGAGCGATGTTCACTATCCTGTGAATGAAGCGGAGACGCGTCGTAAGTTTATCGATTTGTCTTTGCGTGAAGCAGGATGGGATACGGAGGCACCCAACATGGTAGAGTATAAGCTTACGCATATTCCAACGACCATCAATACTTCTGGTACAGGTTATGCTGATTATGTGTTGTGGGGGTCTGATGGTAAACCTTTGGCTGTGGTGGAGGCCAAGAAAGCATCAGTCCAAGCCGAAGAGGGAAAGATACAAGCGATGCTTTATGCTGATGCATTAGAGAAGATGCACGGGGTTCGTCCTTTTGTGTTCTACACCAATGGCTTCGAAACCTATTTCTATGATGACTGTTTTTATGGGATGGCACGTAGGGTGTATGGGTTCTATACACAAAAGGAGTTGACGTCGTTGATGTTTCGTCGAGGAGAGAGAAAGAGTCTTCGGTTGGCAGAGATTGACCAAGATATTGCTGGTCGTATGTATCAGCAGCGATCGATTCGTAAGATAGCTGAACATTGGGAATTCACGGACAAGGAGACTGGACATTTGCGTGGACGAAATAGAGCTGCTCTGTTGGTTTTGGCAACGGGGACAGGAAAGACAAGAACGGCTACTGCTTTGTCTAAGATGATGCTCTCGTGTAATTGGGCCAAGAGAATACTGTTTTTAGCTGATAGAACGGTGTTGGTGAACCAAGCTTGTGGTGTCTTTGGTAAGATGTTGCCTGATTGTAGTGTGGCCAACTTACTGGACCCGAAGCAGGGAAAAGGAAGTGGCAGCGATGAACGTATTGTTTTCTCGACCTACCAAACGATGATCAATCAAATTGATCGACAGCGTGTGGGAGATCAGCGTTATTATGGTATAGGTCATTTTGATTTGATTATTATTGATGAAGCCCATCGCTCGATATATAATAAGTATAAGTCGATTTTTAGATATTTTGATGCCATGATGTTGGGGCTTACTGCCACGCCTAAAAGGGCTATTGATACCAATACTTTTGAAGCGTTTGAAGTGCCCGAAGATCAGCCTACCGATGAGTATACTTTTGAGGAAGGGGTAGGAGATGGTTTTCTTTCGCCTTATCAGAGTTTGGAGGTCCCTACCAAATTTATGACCGAAGGGATTCGTTATGCTTCACTATCGGCAAAGGATAAGCAGAAGTTTGAGGACCAGTTTTTGAAAGAGGAAGATCCGAATGCTGTGGAGGTGGTCGATAAGAGCGAATTGGATCGATGGATATATAATAAAGATACAGCCAAGAAATGTATCGCTTTTTTTGTTAAAAATGCGATTCGTGTGGAAGGAGGGGATCGTTTTGGGAAGAGTATTGTTTTTGCACGTAACCAGCGTCATGCGGAATTCTTAGCCGAACTGTTTCGAGCCTATGATAAAACACAGTTTACTGAAGAGACGGTGCAGGTGGTGACCAACAAGACCAAAGGAGCAGATCATATTATCCAACAATTTAGTGATCCTACTAGCAAGAGTAAATTGCGTATTGCAATATCCGTGGATATGATGGATACAGGAGTGGATGCTCCAGAGGTGGTGAATTTGATGTTCTATAAGCCAGTGAAGTCGTATTCGAAGTTTTGGCAGATGATTGGCCGTGGTTCGCGTTTGTCTCCCGACCTATTGGGTTATGGTCAAGATAAAGAGCGGTTCTTGATTTTTGACTATTGTGGGAATTTCGAGTATTTTGAAGAGAACCCCCATGGTGTGGAGAACTCCAAGCAAGAGAGTCGCCTACAGAAGGTGCTCGGGTTGGAGTTAGAGATTGCTCATATGTTGTCTCATGCCAATTATCAGAAGGAAGAAACTTTGGTTGCTTTTAGAAAGAATTTGTTGGATAGGATGCATGGGCGCGTGGTGATGCTAGATGAATCTCGCTATGAGGTGAAGTTAGAGTCTCGAACCGTATTAGACTATCAACAGAGAGAGGTGTGGCATCATTTGTCAGAGAAAGATGTACATGTGATCAAGGAGAAGTTGATTCCTCTCATTCCTGGAGTAGATGGGGATACGGATGATGCACGTGGTTATGATCAGCTGTTATATCATTTGATAAAAGTGCGATTGGAAACGCCTAAGAATAGTGTTTTTACTACAATCGTGGAGGGGGGAATGTCGAAGGTATATGATATCTCTAAGAACCTGTTAAAGAAATGCACTATCCCACAAGTAAAGCAAGCCCAAGAAGAGATTAAAGCGCCAATGGAAGAGTCCTTCTGGAATAAGCGTGGCGTGGCTCATTTGGAGCGTTTAAGAACGAAAGTTCGTGATTTGGTACGTCATGTCGATAGAGAGGTCAGGGAGGCACAGGAGACAAATTTTATCGATCAAATCCTTGATGATAAGGTTAAGATGACCCAATATGAAGATCAAGTGGCCCAGACTGGAGCTAACTATCGTTTGATGGAGATGAGATATAATAAGGAGCGTCTGGAAGCATTGATGTTGCAGCATTCCGATCATATGACGATTCAACGTATGCGTAGAAAAGAGGCTATAAGTCAAGAGGAATTGAGTCAATTGGAGGCTTGGTTGTTTGATCATCAAGTTTCGAAAGAGGATATAGACTTTATCAAGAGTGAGCATGGGACGTTGGAACGTTTTATTGTCACGTTGGTTGGGTTGGATAAAGAGAAGGTCGATGCAGCATTTGCCACTTTTGTGAATACCCATACTTTGAATTCGAAACAGATTGCTTTTTTGACGGAGATTAAGCGTTTTTATACGACCCAGGGGGTGTTGGATCAGGGCCTTTTATTTGAGGGGGCTCCATTTAAACGTATTGATAGTAAGGGAGTCTTTGGTGTTTTTCATCATGATACTGATAAGATTTTGAATATTGTGGAGACGTTGAATGAAGGCTTGGTGGGGTAGAGTTATTTAGTTTTAAAGAAGATACAACAGATGAAAAATTTAGTTTTAGAACAGATCTTAGATGCCTATACTCAACTAGATGTAAATATAAAAGATCCTTACCTCTTAAGTTATCAAAGCTTCATTCGCTTCTTTGAAGAGAAAGATGTTTTGACAAAAGATGATTTCAAGTTTGTAAAGTATTGTGATTAGGTTTATGGTAAATCAAAACTGTAAGAATATTGATAGTAAATATTTGTTGTTGAGTATAAAACGATCTGTCTGCTGAAAATATAGAAGGAATTTAATCTCCTCCTATATTGAATTTGAATAATCGGAATTAAATAATGGATGATTATTGATTTCCATAGAACTATATTGTTCAATCGAAGTGTGTAAATTCGAGAAAAAGTCAATTAGTTGACTATTCGATATGTTTTTAATCTGAGATTTCATTGATGCTAAATTTTCAAAATTAACCCATTCAGATACTTTGGAAATAAATGGAGCTAGTTGTTTATTATTATCTATCGCAGCCAAACAATGAATCAATCCTTTTGACCTGTGAAAATGGAGTTCATATTGAATAATTCTATGATTAATATACTCATGATATTTTTCGCATAAAAAAAGTAACTGATCGTCAGAAAAAAGAAAATTAGAGGTAGGATATTTTTGTAAGCATTCTTTTAATGCAGAGTAAATTGATGCCCCTATAACCTCATCTATTGCTTTTTTTAGATTAAAATCAATTGAGCTATCAGTTTCTCTTGAGTGTAATATAGGAAAGTTTACCATTTTTATATCGTACCCATGGTAATATTGGTTAATTAATCCCCATATCATATCTGATCTCCTACAATCTTTATTGTTAATAGTAATACTAATGTTTGGTGTTTGATTTAATACTTCATGGTTGAAAATAAATGTCGTTCCTCCTCTATTTGATGAGGCTATAGCTTCTTCTATAGGGTTAGATGGAATGGTTGATTTTAATGGTCTGAAAAAAGGCGCCCCGGTTAGGATATTAATCGCAGAATCTGTTATATATTGTTCTAGATCTTCTCCAGATGTTTTATTCTTATCAAATGAATACCAATAAATTTGTTCTAAATGTCCATAGTGTTTTCTGGTTAAATCATAATAATAGTCGGGATATTGATCTATAAGCATTTTATTCTCATAGTCTCTTTCCTCATTTAGATTATAATTGTCCTTATTTTGTACACAAAGTAAATTATTATATAAATCTACAAGTTGTACCCTAATTGCATTTAAGGGAGGATTTGGAGAACCACCTTCATAAGTTCCAATGAGTATATCTACACCTTTTTCTTTGAACAATGTGAGTTGGTCTATATAATCATATACTTTATCATGCACTTTCATATCATCGTCAAGTATCCAAACAATAATATCTTTATTATTGCTACAGTGTAATCCTAGATATCGTTGTAATATTGTTCTTGCTTTTGCGATTGTTAGGCGAGTTCCAATATTTCTTATATAAGGAGTCCCAAAGTAACCAAGATAAGCATCTCTTTGTTGAGTTTCTTGATTGATAATGTGACATGTTAAATAACTAAGGTTGAATTTTAGATTGTTAAATTCATTTGCTGAAATAGAATTATCTAATATTAAGACCTCTAAAGAAGACACGGATTGATGCTGAGCGAGTTCATTTAATGATTCTAGTAATGGAGTTAACTGATCTAATGAGTCTGATATGACACCAACAAGAATTGGGAAAGGATTTCTACATGGTTTGCAGTTTTTTTGATCTATAAGGAGCGTTTTATAATCAATTACTTGTGGTTTAAAATCAAATAACCGTTGCATCCTTTCTAAAAATACTCTTCTTTGGACGTTACTCATGCGAGCTTTATATTTGTTCCAGAATGCTTGTGAACCTTTTATTTTTTTTTTGTTTCCTTTGCTTGACAATCGAATTCGATGATGATCTGCATAATGAATAACAGTATGGGTTTTGATGTATAATACTCTTGGATTTAGTTCGTAAACTCTAATCAATAGATCTCGATCTGTTGAGCTTAATAGGTGTTCATCAAATAGTCCAGATTTTAATAAGAGTGATAGTCTAATAAATAAGTTAGAGCCTTGAATCCCTGGGTTTGTAACATAGAAATCCTCTTTAGATAGTTCTTTAATGAATGGGGATTTAATTATATTTTCATCTTCTTTTCGAATTAGATGTGATACAATTAAATCATTATTAGGAGTGTTTACATAACATACTTGTAAATGTTGAGGCATCCATTCATCATCGTCATCGAGAATTGCGATAAATGTATTTGTAAGATCGTAATTATTATATGTATATATAATACCTGTGTTCAAAGCTCCTGAGAGCCCTTTGTCTCTTTGATTCTCTAAGATGGTAACTTTTGACTTCGAGTAAGCTATGTTTTTTATTTTAGCTATTGCTTTACAAGATAAATGACTGTTTTCTCCTCGGTCTTTGATTATGACAATTTCATCAGGTAATCGCGTTTGGTTAAAAATAGACCGAATACATCTTTCCACAAGAAGTTTTTCTCTATTATACGTGGCAATAAGAGCAATGATTTTAGTGTCTTTATTTTGCATAAGTATAGTCTGTTGTTAAGATAAGATCGAGGTCTGTGTTAAAGTATATTTTAAGTGTCTCTTTTAAAGACTGATCAGGAATCGTGATTTGTGAATAATTGTTTTTAGAGTGAATGTGAAGTTTATCTCCTCTTAAGAAGAGAAACTTTTCGTTGATAATTTTAGCAAATCTAATACTATCTTGGAAAGGGTATCTAATATTCTGTTTGTATCTATTCTGAATATCTTTCCATATTTCATTTTCAGATTTAGGTTTTGTTGGAATTGTAATGCTTAATGATTCTTTGTTAAGTCGCTTCTGATAGATTAATAAATTGTTATTTGTTACTTCAGATCTAAAAGTGATTCCATAGCATGAAAATGTCGTTGAATAACTAGCAGGGAATAGATAGATTGAAGGCCACCCATTCCCGATATCTGCAAAATATATTTCAGAATCAATAGTTATTCGTAGAATTCGGTGACATTCTTGTCGATTGATTATTGATGAGTGTAGATTGACTTTTATGCCTTTATCTTTGAGTTTATAATATAGATTTATTACTTTGTCTGAACAAGTTCCTCCATGTTCTGTAAACTCTACGTCTTTTTTGTACAAGAAGTATATATTATGAAATGGAACGGTTTTAAATTCATTAAGAATCATTCTTTCAATCTCATCTTTTGTTTTCATTTAGAATGAATTATACTGCGTTTGTCAATATATTTATCTAAAATTGGATATTGATGAAAATAATTATCGTTAGGATTAAAATCAAATAGATTTACCCATATTTTCTTCAATGCCGATCTTTCATTTTTGTCTTTATTTGTTAGGTGTTCAATCACAATCCTACGAATTCCACTTCCTACATCAAAAGACGTTTTCTTTCTATAACATATCACTTTTGGTAATAAATGCTCAAAAGCTTTTCTAAGAATATATTTATTATACATTTGTCCTTCTTTGATGCTGTGTAAATCACCGAATGATAGTTTGTTTGAGAAGCTGAATAGTTTTTTGTCAAGGAATGGACATCTTATCTCAATTGAGTTATGCATTGAGCAAAGATCAATACGTCTTAATTCTGTTAGATACATGTTTTCAATCAAGTCTTTTCTAGTTCGTGTCCAAGTATTATTAGAGTTTTTAAAGTTAAAATACCCATTGAAGAGTTCATCAGCACCTTCTCCTGATATAACAACTTTAATACCATCATTTCTTGCTTCTTTTGAAAGCAAATGAGTGCAGATACCATTGCTAATTATAGATGGATTGTAACTTTCTGTTGTATAAACGATCTTAGTGATTAATTTTTCAATTTGATGTTTAGTAGGAAGAGGAATAAATCGGATTTGAATTTTAGTGTTGTCTTTTACAAGAGTTTTTACCATTAAGTAATCATTAGAATTTTTTTCTCCTAGAACATAGTAGATAATGTTTGATGTGTAATTTTTTAGTATTGTATAGATAATAGAACTATCTAAACCTCCACTAAGAAAGACTCCAAATTTCTCATTTTTTTGCGGTATGCGTTTAATTACTGCTTCAGTTAGAATGCTAGTTAAAGATTTATTATTGGTATTAAGAAGCACATCTTTATGTTGTTTAATAGTTGTGTAATTAAAGTTCTTAATATCAATCTTCGAAATTCCTTTGGGTAATATTTTGAAATAAGAAATTTCACCACATATTTTTAACTCGTTGGTGATGATTACGTGATTTTCTTTTTTTACTAGGAAAAGATTCTTTTTCCCAATGTAATCTCTAAAAGCATAAAGTGTACCTGTCTGCTTATCCCATAATAATGATGCATAAAACCCATCGAGTTCATCTATGATATTGGCTCCTATCTTGTTAAATAATTGAGGGATAATATGAGTGTCTGAGTCACTCTCAACTTTTAAATTGTATTTTTTGATTAAGGATCTATAATTATAAATTTCGCCATTTGTTGCTGATATATAATGTTGCGAATCAAATGGTTGATTGGCAATAGAGCTTTGATCATTGATAGATAATCGAGTAAAACCTATTGAAAACAATGAGTTGTGAATTATTTTTGTATTGTCTGGGCCTCTATGTTTTAAGTTGATAATTAATTTTTCACACATGTCGTGTGCATCTTTTCCTGAAATAAAAAGTACTCCACACATAATACAGATCTATTTAAGTTCACTTCTAATTTTCATTAGTAGAATACCAAGTGTATTCTTTCCACTACCATCACCACCATCACCCCAATAGTGATCATTTTCAGTATGTTCTACTAGTTTCTTGTTTTTAGTAGATAATATCTTTTTTTTCAGATCTTTGTGTTGGTTAAATTTAGCTCTTAAAGCCCGTTCCATGATTTCTTTTTTTTGATCATGCCAGTTTTTGACATAACTCACTTTATTAATATCAGCGATTCGTTTGGCCTCTGTCGGAAGAAATGTACAACGAATTTCTTCTTCTAGTTGGGTTCCACTAAATTTTTTGGCTTGATAATAGTGTTCAACAGTTCTCCAAATAGTATTATCTAAATATATTGGATGATCAGAAAGGTTTGACAAGAAACCGTACGATTGCTCTATCTCATAAAAGTGAATCACTTTATTATTGTTTTTTAAAGGGATATAATCATTTCTTAAATTAAAAGTGTAAGATCTAAGTATTCCTTGTATTAAATGTGTTTGAATATTGTTTTTACTTTTACTTTGAAATAAGTATTTAGTATTTTCAAGATCATTTCTGTTCAAGGTTAAACTAACCTGTTCCTGAGAAATAATATCGATGATTGAATTCGTTTTTAGATTCAGTTTATTACTTGTTTCACGAATGTCAATATAAAGATTTGCTTTGGCGAATTTAAAGTAAGATATCATGAATGGAATACATTCAACAGTTGAGATATCTGTTTCTAATATACTGCAATTAGGGAATACAGACGCAAGAAATTTTGATATTAGAGGGTACTGTCTTATATCATCTCCAATAATAATTTTTGAAGATGATATAATTTTTTGATTATATAGAATATCACTGTAACAATTTATGATATTTCTATTCTGGGTTTCCCTGAGTTCATTAATACTTCCGATTGAAAGCTCGCCGACAATAAGTATCTCTTTATAATCAATGAGCTTAAGTCTTCTTATCAAAGAATCATTTTCTTTATAGTTTTTTGATAATATGATAATAAGTAAGTCGAATTGAGCTAATTGTGAATTGAAATCATTTTTTATAATTCGTTTGATTTTAATATCGGAAGAGAGATCTCTAAGAAGTTCAAAATGTGTGTTGGATGAAATTATACCGACTTTCATTGATTAAGGTAATGGGATAAAGTGATCTAATTTTTCATTTTTTGAATAAAGGTATTCTTTATTTTCTTTACGAATCTCACTAATTGTATTGATATTTTCAACTATGTCAATCCCTTGTGATTTAACATATGCTATTTTCCTTGGGTTATTGGTGACAATTCTAATCTTGTTTATATTAAGCTCTTTTAATAAATCTGTGGCAGATTTGTATTCTCTGACATCATATTCGTAACCTAAAATGTCAAATGATTCAGCTGTATCTACATTTTGAGTTTGCATTGTTCCTACAGCTTTGATTTTGCGTGATAATCCATGACCTCTTCCTTCTTGATGTAAATGAATTATTATACCATATTTTTCTTTTGCAATAAGTTTCATTGTATGCTCTAGTTGATCTGCACAATCGCAATCTAATGCTCCAAATACTTCTGAAGCAATACAAGAAGAATGAATTCTTACGATTGGAATTTTGTTGTTATTTTTAATATTTCCTAAAAAAATCATTCTTGTGGATTCATCATTCGTATCTAGCATCTTAAAAATACCATGCTTTGTGGGTAACTCACATGTATACATATACGTATAAAGTTATTTTATATTAATTAATATTACAATGCATAGATAATAAAAATATTTAAGTAAGTGTGATTTTAAATATTTAATCAAATATGATTGATGAATTGCACCTCTTTTCTTATGAATAGCTTTTGATTTAGCTGTTCGTATTGTTATCAATTTGTGTTCAATAATTCTTATTAGTGAAAGAAATAAAATAACAAAGATGAGTCCCCCCCCCCCGAAAACTGACAATAAACATATTATTATCAGTGAATTACACAATGTGTAATTCGTGTTTCCAAGAAAAATAACGTTTTTGGAGTGGGGTCATTGATTGAATTAAGTTTAGAAAGCCTCTTCTATCATCTAATTTCGTGGATGATGGAAGAGGTTGTATTATCTTTAGAAGATGGGAGTTTCCACCTTCTTGATGAATTCTTGTACGCCTTCCATCATACCATCATATTTTGTTTCATTCGCTTCTCTAGCTCCTGGATGATAACTATCAATCAAAAGTAGGTTGTGTTCTTTGCAATAGACACACCAATGATTTATATCCTCAAAATGGTAATCAGGGTAGATTAACTCTTGCATTAACTCTGTGATGATACCTCCGGCGTGACAGCAAACAATGATGTTGGGTTGTAATATTTCTCTGATCTGTTTTTTGATAAGTTTTTGATCTCTTTCTGCGTATTCGATAAGGGTTTTGTCAGGAACCGAGGATTCTCCCGATGCCTTTTTAATGTTGATAATAGCTAAAGGCAATGAGGCGTCATAGTTTTGGTAAGCTTCGTCTAATGATGGGTAATGGTCTTTATCTAATTTAGATAATCCTTTAAGCCATGCAAAGATAGTCTTGAAATGTCGGTGGGTGATTGTCTTCCATGGCCATTCTCTATAGTCTTCTTCAGGATTGTCATTGGTGTCTTTGGTGACAAATAGTATCTTTCGTTTCGCATCTTGCCACAACTGTTCTTCATCTCCAGAATGTGATGTTTTGTCTTCGTTGTATAACTCTCCATTATAACATAAACCATCGAAACACAATATCGTCTCTTCGTTAAACTGTTTATAGTGTTCTTGAAACTCTTTGAGTAATTGCTCCTCTTTTTCGTGTAGATTTTTCATTTGTTGTCTGTTCTATTTAAAAGAATCTAAGTTATAACTTTTACTTTTAGTTACGAATGTAAATTGATGTTAATATTTGTGTTGTGTAAACTGGTTGCATAGTTGTCTTGTTTATTTGCTTGTGTTAAAAATTTAAAGAGTAAATGAATATGAGAGGTTTTATGAAAATTGTGGCGATGATAGCTCTAGGGACAATCGTTCTAATATGTGGAATGAATTATAGACTGAACCGTGTTGTGCAGAAAAATATATCTGAAGATCTGAGAAATGATGGGATAGATATTTCTGTCCACTATGGGAGTTATTTAAATCGATCTCAATTGGTGTATGACCTAAAAAGTGTGACGACCTCTAATTCACAGGTGGATGTTTTCAGGGTGTTATTCCAAACAGCGTCTGTATTACAGGATAGATCGTTTGATGAGGTGATATTGTCATGTGATGGAGATTCAAAGTTTATGTTAGATGGCGCCTACTTTAGTGAGTTGGGGTCAGGAATATGGAGTGCAAAATGTGATGTACACCTTGAGAACCTTCCTGAACATGTGATGTATTTATCAGGAGCTTCAGCTTACAAGCAGTGGAGTGGTGTCAAAGCAGCTGGATGATATTCAGCCATTCCATGAAGAGTGGTATGGCAATCAATTTTTTGGTGTCGATGTGGAGATATTAAAATAAGAGAGTTGTTTTTGATAGGTATAATGAAAGAGGAGATGAAGAGTTTAAAGAGTGGTTGATGTGCAGAAGGTG
>JAONJW010000007.1 GCA_028377305.1 Prolixibacteraceae bacterium
CATTAAAATAAAAACAATAAATAGCCTCTTCACTTCGATAGCTAAAGATGCTCCAATATACTTGAGTCACTTAGGAATGGATAAGAGTAAAATCCCCTTAGAAGAGGTAAGATCCTTCTATGACCTGCCTAAAGAAAAAATTATTAATAGAAATTTAAGCTATGTGCAAAGCTACAATAAAGGCAAGGTTCATAAAGCAGAAATAGTCTCTGCAGATACTATCGTCGATCAAAAGACCTTAATATGGACCCTTAGCAATAATGTAAAGGTTGTATACAAATACCTAGATTCTTATACGGGAGTATTTAACTTTTCCGCTTATAAGAAACAGAAGCGTTTACCCATAGACAACTTTATCACGAGTATTATGAATAAGAACTATGGTTTACAAAACAAAAACTATTACGACTATCTAGGTAATTGCAATATAGACTTTAACACATCCTCAAACTACAACTATATATATGGAAGTTCTAGTGTATTATATATCGACAAGCTATTCCAGATGTTAGCTGAAAGACAACAAATTAACACGATATCCAAAGAGTATTTCGAACAACTTAAGAAAGAATACATACAACGATGTAAAAACAATTCAATCCTAGAGAACCAAATAAATGATGAACTCAACAATTTTTCCTTCGATAATTATTACACTTCAAACCAAGAGGTTAAAGCGCTAGAGTGTCTAGGCTATGATGAGTTTATCGACAGATATCGCAAACATTTCACCGACTTTGACAACTATGAATTTCATATCGTTGGCAACATTAAACCGACCCCAATGCGTCGATATATCAAAAGGCATCTCTCCATGATACAGCCTACCAAAAAAGGATTTGCCTCTGATACAATCTCTCTAAATGTAACACCCAAAGCATCGAAAACAGACTCCCTACATCTCAAGAGTGATCAAACGGAACAATCAAAGATCAAATACCGACTACTATTACCCTACAACTATACGCATAATGGTTTTCTTATGTTATCGATTTATTCTGGTATCATAAGAAATAGAATCTTAACTAAGCTTCGAAACGAACACCAAATCATCTATACTGTAGATACAGATGAGTATTCATCTTATATCGAAAAGATTGCTCTAATTGATTTGACTATAGATCTTCAGAGTAAAAACAAAGAAAAAGCCCTTAAACTAATTGATGCAGAATTAGCGACACCGATCTCTAATGATGAGTTTGATAAGGAGAAGAAAATATTCGATAGTGCCATTCAAAACTTACACAAAGATATTCGTATATGCACCACTGCATTCTTCAATGAATATTTCACTTCACAATCAAGCTTCAGAAATCCTATGGAGATTAAATTTAATCTAGAAGAGATCCAATTTGACAACTTTACAAAGTGTATTTCCTCTTGGAAAGATCAACAAAGAACCATTAAAGTCATCGTAAACTAAATTTATCTAAGCCATATACACTTTGCTTCAAAGTGTATATGGCTTAGGTGATCAAATCTTAAATAATCGGTCTACTGCGGATCTTTTACGGTCATGCCATAGAGAAATATACCCAAAGAGAGTGTTGCCAAAAGTAGAGCGATAGGTTGATAAGAGCCGAGGTAACTCTTCGAAAGGCTAAAAAGCAGGGGAGAGATGGCACTAAGAAAGATAATCAATGACATATTACGACCTGTGATAGCCCCAAGATGACGTTTACCAAAATAACGAGGGTAAGCAACCACCAGCAAGACACCAAACAGACCACCAATAGTTCCATAACCTATATTGAGTACAATAAAAGCCCAATGATATTTAAGGAAAGCAAATCCAACACCAAACAGAATGCCTCCCAGTGCTGCCAATAAGACCAGGTACTTAATCTTTATATGATCACTAATAATACTTCCTCCGAGCGACAGGAAAGTGGATATGATAGCACAATAAATAAAAATATCTTGTCCTCTCTCCCATGGAATACCTGCATCTCGAAGTATCGAGAAGATATGAAAAGTAAAGCCTGTCACAAAACAGGCAAAGAAAGAGGTGATCAAAGTAACCGACCAAAAGGCGCGTGTCTTCACCGCTTCATCATAAGTAAAATCTCTAATCTCCAACACCTTTTTGTCGCCCTTCATCTCTTCCTCTTTAGAGATATCCCCATCAGGAGTAAGACCAAAATCTTCAGGTTTCTCTTCATAAGTTCCCAGAAATAGCAATGCACATAAGAGCAGTATCACAGACAGAAACCTATACGTATGGTCCCATCCTATTCGAGACACAAAGTAAGCGAGGCCGATAGTAGCCAAAGAAAAACTTGCATTGGCAACCATACTACTGATCCCGTTCGCCACTCCCCTTTTTCTCAAAAACCACTTCATCAACATCGTTCGAGCCACCATACTCATGATCCCTTGACCATTCAATCGCGCCAAGAAAAATAGAATCACAAGAAGTATCAAGCTCCACCCCTTGGCCGAGATAAGGTGAAAAGAGAGGTCGTCAGCAAAATTCGACAGCGGGATAAGATAGGACATCCCTAACATCGTAAAAGACATCAGCAAAGTAGCACCAAACATCATCACTTTCGCACCATGTCGATCATACCACACCCCTGCCTTCTTCAGAAATATTGACGAAATCAAAGTTCCAATCATGTAGACCACACTCAGCTCATTACGTGACAAATCGAGTGCCTCCATCAATGAATCCGTAAAAGCAGCCACAGCCATCGTCTGCCCTGGAATACTCACAAATAATCCAATGGTGGTCATCACCATAATAAACCAGCCGTAAAAGAAAGGCCAACGGCTTGGGTTGCTAAAATGTATATTCTTTATCGAAATCATACTATTGGGTGGGTTATGTATAGACAATATACAACACTACCCATAAGATTCAGTCATCCTATGGGTAGTTTTATATTTTATTATGCCAATTGCATTCTGAAACAAACTATTAAAACTTGCCATGATATTTTGTTTATACAGAGCAAGAAATAGTAGCAGAACCTTTCCCTACGGTGATATTTTTCAACTAAGTATAAAAAATATAGCACAAGAGGGTAAAGCCCATCTAAATATGTAATTGGAAAAAATCCTATGAACGGATAAAACTAAAATTCCGATGTAAAGTGGAAACGAATATCTTTAAAGTCCGTTTGTGCCATCTGAAGAAGGAAACTAGAGTCCGCCATAAAGACATCACGCCCTTGCTTATCTACCGCCATCTTCTGATACTTACGTTTCTTAAAGTCATCGATTACCGCAGGATCATCTGCTTCAATCCAACACGCTTTATACATTGGCAGTGACTCGAAACGACACTTTGCACCATACTCATGTTCCAAACGATACTCGATCACCTCAAACTGAAGTTGTCCCACACATCCAATAATCTTACGACCATTAAATTGATTCGTAAACAACTGTGCAACCCCCTCTTCCATCAATTGATCGACACCCTTAGCCAACTGCTTAGCCTTCATTGGATCTGCATTCTCAATATAACGGAACATCTCTGGAGAGAACGATGGCATCCCCTTATAATGAAGGTTTTCGCCTTCCGTCAGCGTATCTCCGATAATAAAGTTACCAGTATCAGGTATACCAATAATATCCCCTGGATAAGCCTCTTCGATGGTCTCTTTCTTCGATGCCATAAATGCTGTTGGAGAAGAGAACTTAAAGTTCTTAGCCAATCGCATGTGGCGATAGTTCTTATTACGCTCAAACTTACCACTACAGATCTTCACAAAAGCAATACGGCTACGATGATTTGGATCGATATTGGCATGGATCTTAAAGATAAAACCAGTAAACTTAGGTTCATTGGCCATCACCACACGCTCTTCTGCATCTTTCTCCTTAGGGAATGGTGCAATACGAACAAATGAATCCAACAGCTCCTGAACACCAAAATTATACAGTGCACTACCAAAGAACACAGGAGCTACATTACCAGCAAGATATGCATCGTGGTCGAACTCAGGATAAACCCCTTCAATCAACTCCACCTCTTCACGTAAAGTATCCGCGTCATCACCGATCAATTCATCCAGCTTCTCAGTAGACAAATCATCTATCTCCACTGCACTCTCGATCTCTGTAATACTTGGATCAAAAAGGCGTAAGCTCGAATCAAAAATATTATATACCCCTTTAAAGTCTGCACCCGAATTAATCGGCCAACTTAAAGGACGTGTCTTAATCTTAAGTTGCTCTTCAATTTCGTCAAGAAGATCAAACATATCCCCTGTAGGACGGTCCATCTTATTGATATAAACCATCACTGGAGTCTTTCTCATACGACAAACTTTCATCAGTCTCTCCGTCTGAGGCTCCACCCCTTTGGCTGCATCAATAACAATAATAACACTATCCACAGCAGTCAAAGTACGGAACGTATCCTCTTGAAAGTCCTGGTGACCAGGCGTATCCAAAATGTTCACCTTATAGCCTTCATACTCGAATCCCATCACAGATGTAGCCACAGAGATACCCCTCTGACGCTCAATCTCCATGAAATCGGAAGCTGCACCTTGCTTGATCTTATTATTTTTTACGGCACCTGCCACTCTAATAGCACCACCAAAAAGCAGTAACTTCTCCGTCAAAGTTGTCTTACCGGCATCCGGGTGACTGACAATGGCAAAAGTCCGTCTTCTATTTATCTCTTCTTGTAAACCCATTTAGTACGATACTTAATTTGACCACAAAAATACAAAATAGATCTAGCTATTAAAACATTATTCACTCTTGCATACAGAAACCTTGCGATTTTTAATTCCCATACTCAATCAACTACTTCGCTTCACTCGACCAATCCTAACCTAAAACACTGTACGACCGACAAGTAATATTAACATATTTTAGCTACTAACACAAACCTCACTCCTCTCAGAATCAATCCTCAATGCATTCTTGAGTACACTAACTCACTCGGTATCAAAAATAAAAGGCGAACGACAAACGAACTACAGAAACACACAAAACTCAGGATTGCAATATCCTTTCCTAACCAAATTGTGATCCAAGAAATCCTTATGGTGTATTTTTTTGCAAGGGCCCTACCTAAGACCCTATGGAATGTAGAATTTATATTATATTTATATGCCAATAAAATAACTGAAGTTATATGAAAGCATAATTCAATCGATATAACTATCTATAAATAATTACATATACAGACTTTTATGAATACACAACTAGCAAGCAGCAGGTCATACAGAACAATGAAGCTCTTTGGGACTGTCATGTTCGCCTCTCTTCTTCACAGTTCTTGTGCTACAAACAAAAAACAACCCAAAGTAGAAGCACAAAAACCCAACATTGTCATCATTTATGCAGACGATATGGGATATGGAGACTTAAACTGTCAAAACCCAAATTCTAAAATTCCTACTGCAAACCTTGACAAACTGGCTTCCGAAGGTATCCGATTTACGGATGCACATAGTTCTTCAGGAATATGTTCACCAAGCCGTTATGCACTACTCACAGGACAGTACCACTGGAGACGCACTCACAGAATCTCGGGCTCTTTCGACAAACCAATGTTTAGAGATAGCGATATCACATTACCTCAAGTTCTTAAAAAAGGTGGGTATGCGACTGCATGTATAGGGAAGTGGCACATGGGGTGGAATTGGGACTTTAATAATGAACCATCCGCTGAGATAAAACAGTGGGGCAAGATGCGTAAAGCCTATATGTCCAAAGACATTGACTGGAGCAAACCCGTTTCAGGAGGACCAACAAGTCGAGGTTTTGACTACTATTTCGGGGATGGCACCATCAATTTCCCTCCATACACTTGGTTCGAAAATGACAAACCGGTAGAGGTTCCAACCGAGATGATGAATATTCAAGACACAGGATTCAAAACCAAAGAGGGAGGATGGGAATTCCGTCCAGGACCTAAAGTGAAAGATTGGGATCCTTATAAAGTATTGCCAACCCTATGCACTAAGTCAACCGAGTGGATTGCTAAGCAGAGTAAAAAGAAACCATTCTTCCTCTATCTAGCGCTACCATCACCTCATGCTCCAATCATTCCTAACGACGAGTTCGACGGAACATCAAAAGCAGGAGCATATGGGGACTTTATGGTACAAACTGACTGGGTGGCAGGACAAGTTTTAAAGGCCTTGAAAGACAACGGATTTGACGAAAACACTATTGTGATATTCAGTGCCGACAATGGTCCTGAGATCTATGCTTTTGAACGTGCACAAAAATTCAAACACTTCAGCATGGGTGACTTCAGAGGGCTTAAAAGAGATGTATGGGAAGGCGGACACCATGTTCCTTTCATCGTAAAATGGCCTAAGAAGATTAAGGCAGGAACTATATCTAATGAGCTAATATCTCAAATCGATATCATGTCAACTGTAGCAGCTGCAGCAAACGTAAAGATGCCTAAGAATGCAGCTCCTGACAGTAAAAACCTACTTCCTCTTCTTGAAGGAGAGAAGAGACAAGAACCAATTCACCCTATTCTAGTTCACAATACCAAGAAAGGACATTGGGGGCTTCGCAAAGGAAATTGGTTATATATCAACAGTTCAACCGGAGATGTATCTAGAATGCCAGAGAAGTATATGAAGTTTAAGAACTATACAAAATTCGACACCGAAGGACTTCTTTTCGATCTAGATAAAGATCCAGAGCAAAGAGTGAACCTTTATGCTGAACACCCTGAGGTGGTGCAAGAGATGAAATCTCTTCTTCAAAAAGAACTGGACGAGAAATACGCTGTGGACTATTAATTGGGTTCCACTAGTCACCTAAAATATTTTATTCAAAGAGATCATCTAAGGACTTTTGCCTTAAGGTGGTCTTTTTCTTTTTTTCCCTATCCAACGTCTCTTCTCCAAATCAACAAAGAGATAAAAGTCCGATATACTCTCAAAAACTCAATCCACTAACACTTGATGAAATTGTCAACCATGCACCACCTCCTCAATCACTCCATAAATACTACACCTTTAAAACCAACAGACTCTACAACACAAGCATTGATCACTATCTCTCAATAATATAAACATAATAACAACACTTTTTATTATCCCCATCCATGCACATACTAGAATTAATGTTATATTTATAACTCCTAAACTAAAAAACGAAATGAGTTATCTCATTAAATCAATACATAACTAAAATAACAATTTTATGAATTCCAATCGAATTAAGCAACGGTCGTCTCATGCGATCAAACTCATTAGTGCAACCCTACTTTTCCCATTTTTACATAGCGCTTGTACGAGTAGCACCAAGCAAGAAAAAAAAGAGCTCGACAAACCCAATATTGTGATTATCTATGCAGATGATATGGGCTATGGTGACCTGAATTGTCAAAATCCAGATTCTAAAATCCCAACCACAAACTTAGACAAGCTTGCTTCTGAAGGAATACGATTTACCGATGCACACAGCTCCTCTGGCGTATGTTCGCCAAGTCGATATGCACTACTTACTGGGCAATACCACTGGAGACGTACCCACAGAATTTCTAGTGCATTCGATTACCCGATGTTTAGAAAAGATGACATCACCTTACCACAAGTTCTAAAAGATGCAGGATATACCACTGCATGTATTGGTAAATGGCATTTGGGGTGGAATTGGAATTTCAAGAATGAACCTAGTGGGGAAATAAAATACAAACACAAGACAGCCAAAGCCTACCTACCACAAGATATCGATTGGGATAAACCGGTCACTGGTGGACCTACAAGTCAGGGATTCGAATACTACTATGGGGACGGAACCATCAACATGCCTCCCTACACTTGGTTCAAAAATGACAAACCTATTACAATTCCTACAGAGCTAATGGACCCAACCAAACAACAGACAAACTCGAAGGAAGGTCATTGGGAGTTCCGTCCTGGACCAAAAGACAAAGATTGGGACGCCTACGAAGTATTACCAAAACTTTGCAAAGAGTCAACCCAATGGATTGCAAAACAGCGTAAAGACAAACCTTTCTTCCTTTACCTTTCGCTGCCGTCTCCACATGCACCGATCGTTCCTTCCAAAGAGTTCGAAGGAACCTCAGAAGCTGGGGCATATGGTGACTATATGGTACAAACCGACTGGGTGGCAGGACAAGTCTTAAAGGCATTGAAAGACAATGGTTTTGACGAAAACACTATTGTTATCTTTAGTGCGGATAATGGACCTGAAATCTATGCATTCCGTCGTGCACAGAAATACAACCACTTCAGTATGGGTAATTATCGTGGAGTGAAAAGAGATGTGTGGGAAGGTGGACACCATGTACCATTCATTGTGAAGTGGCCTAAGAAAATCAAAGCTGGAGCTATTTCCGATGAGCTAATCTCTCAAATGGATGTCATGTCTACCGTAGCTGCTGCCGCAAATGTAAAAATGCCTAAAAATGCAGCGCCAGACAGTAAAAACATTCTACCAATTCTTGAGGGCAAAACGTCATCAAATCCTATTCACACAACGTTGATTCACAACACCAAAGAGGGACATTGGGGACTACGACAAGGAAAATGGTTATATGTTAACCAATCGACAGGCTCTGTTTCTAGAATGCCTAAAGCATATATGGAGCTTAAAAACTACACTAAATTTGACACAGAAGGACTCCTTTTCGATCTAGAAAAAGATCCTGAACAGCGCGTAAATCTGTACGCTGAATATCCGGAAGTAGTCAAAAACATGGCAGCCCAACTACAAAAAGAGCTTGATGAAAAATATGCTGCAGACTATTAATATCATCTCTAAATAAATACAACTTACATTATTATATGATAGATCACTTAAGAGCCTTAGTTCCTAAGTGATCTATCTTATATTTTCGGATATAGCTATAGACATGAAGCATTTGAAGTTAATACAAATCCGATACCGTATACAATCAATATATTACGACTTCCAATGCATCCGATAAAACATAAACTAAATATAAAATTTATATTTAATTTGTTTACAACCAATAATTAATAGTATATTTCGACACATAAATTCAATCGATGTAATCAGAAAGTAAAACAATCATATATGGGTGAATAGAAAATGAGTATTACTATATGATTCAAAAAATTCAATCGATATAACCAAAACAGTAGATCTAATACAGATAACACCAAAAACATTGAGTATTACATTAAACTAACCGATTTTTTTTTCCAAAGGGGAATAAAAAATATAGAACAAAATCTTAAACTATTATAAGTAAATAACCGATACAACGCTGAAATTTATAATCTCAGATAATAACTAAATAGATATTACTATGAACAATTTCATTCATTCCGCAAGGAAAAGATTCTCTCTTACCATGCTTTTCGCAGGGGCTATACTGATCAGCTCCTCGTGTCTTGCAACCAACCCCAAAACAGAAGGTAAAGACGACTTCAAAGAGAACTGGGAAGTATTTAAAGAGCACAAAGCATCTCCTAAATGGTTTGCCGATGCAAAGCTAGGAATCTACTTCCACTGGGGGGTCTATTCGGTTCCTGCATTTGCCAACGAGTGGTATCCTCGTAATATGCATTTTGATGGTCATTGGGTAAACAAACACCATACCGAGAAATATGGTCCAGTCAATGAGTTTGGTTATCATGATTTCGTACCTATGTTCAAAGCCGAACACTTTAATGCAAAAGAGTGGGTACAGCTATTCAAAGATGCTGGAGCCAAATTTGCGGGACCGGTAGCGGAACACCATGATGGATTCTCTATGTGGGACAGTGAAATTACCCCTTGGAACTCTATGGACAAAGGACCACATAAAGATATCGTGGGAGAGATGAAAAAAGAGTTAGACAAACAAGGGATGAAACTAATCACTACGTTCCACCACTCTCGAAACCTTCAAAGATATCGTGACACCTACAAAGAAGAGATGGCTAAAACCAGAGGTAAATTCAATCACTCCCACTACCCTTTTTACCCTGGAACGCCTCCGACATCAGACGATCAAGAATTAAAGTATCTATACGGAAATATGCCAGAGGCAGAGTGGAATGAAAAGGTATGGTTCGGAAAACTAAAAGAGGTGATCGACACATACCAACCAGACATCATCTGGTTTGACTCTTGGTTAGATCAAATCCCAGAAGACTATCGTAAGAAATTCTGTGCATACTACTTGGAAGAGGCAAAAAAATGGAACAAAGATGTTGTTATCGTCAGAAAGCAGAACGATCTACCAATTGGATTCACTGTTGATGACCTTGAGAAGTCAAGAAAAAACAAGATAGAGAAAAACGTTTGGATGACAGACGAAACCATCAGTAAAGGTAGCTGGTGTTACACCGATAAACTTACCATCAAACCTACAGAAGATGTAATCCATGTTCTGATCGATATCGTAAGTAAAAATGGTGTTCTTCTATTGAACGTATCTCCAAAAGCAGATGGTTCGATCCCTCAAGATCAACGCACCGTATTGAAGGAGATGGGAGCTTGGTTAAAGAAATATGGCGAGTCGATCTACGAAACAAGACCTTGGTATACTTTCGGTGAAGGACCAACTAAAGAGCCAGAAGGAGACTTCAAAAACCACAAGAAATTCTTGAAGATCAAGTACACCGCAGAAGATATTCGTTACACAACCAAAGAGAACACAGTGTATGCATCTGTTCTTGGAAAAGTCACACCAGAGAGAGACTATGTCCTTAAAGCATTTGATAAAGCACATAAAGATCATTTTGGTAAAGTTAAAGGAGTGGCAGTATTGGGCTCTGATCAAAAGATCAAGTGGAAGCTCAAGAAAGATGGACTACATATCACTATGCCTAGCGATATTGTAGACAAAGACGCTTCTGTAATCAAAATTCAAACACAACATATATAACAACAATCCTAGTATCTTACTCTTGAGATTTCAATCCTAGTAAAATAAAAACATCCTAATCCCATATTCATAGACTCCTATGGGTATGGGATTTTTTTTAGCCGACAACTCTCCAAAACAGGCATACAAACTCCTGGCTGTCCAAAACACTCTAAAAGCTCCCAAAGACCAATTATACGAGAGCCAAAACCTCTGTTGAACTCTACCTAAAAACCTTCATCTACTCCCCTTCCCCTCACCAAAGATTCAGATCACAGGGGATTCATAGGGGAATGATACAGGGTTCCTTGCAACATCATTCGAAACACTATCGAAGTTCATTCGAAGTTCACTCACCCAAACCCTCGAATGGATGACTTAACTTCGAGCTAATTTCCATAATCATCCGTAGAAAGGTGGGAGCAATCAGCTATCAATCCCCTATAAACCCCCTATCATATATTGAGGATATGGTGTTGAATTCGAAATGCAACCCACCTATGTTGATCTCTATACTCTAAAGATATTGGATGTAGCTTGTTTCATATTTATTCTAAATAAAAATAACACAAACGACTGAGAGAGTGTGATTTTTATCAGAACAAAAAAATCTTTAATTCCTTATATTTAATACATTAGAGCACAACAAAACGGATAACCCAGAGTATCCATTTTGCGGCTACTATTTAGAATTCATCCATTATGAATCTTTAAATAGAGGAGATATGCTAGAGCATGATACACAAAATATGCATTTTAAAACGACTTCATCGGTTCGACCCTTTGATGTAGACTCTCTTGCAGTGGGTGTAGGTGAAATTCTATATCATAGCCATTCAAACAACCGGTATCGTTATGGTTTTTGTAGTGATTTAATGAGTGATCTATTGACCATTGATGCCCCCGAAACAGTTCTGATAACTGGTCTTATTACCAAGCAGACGATTCGGACAGCACATATTGCGGAGATACATTGTGTGATATTGGTTCGGAACAAGACGATCCCTCAAGAGTTAATTCAGATTGCCGAAGAGTTAGATATATCTATTATCCGATCACCCTATACCATGTTTAGAGTTTGTGGACTATTGTATGGCAGAGGAGTTCAAGCAATCTATTAAAATCAAGTGGTGATGAAATATCAATTTGAGGTGGCCGGAGGAGACTTTTCTCACGCAGGATTTGTCTCTATTGAGATAAAGAAGATCATGAAACGCCTGCATCTTCCAGCAGATTTTATTCGTAAGATGTCTATTGCAAACTATGAGGCAGAGGTCAATATCATTGCCCATGCTTACGATGGGATTGTGGATGTAGAGATTACACAAGATAAGATCACTACAACATTTACAGATCGAGGTCCTGGCATTGCATCGATTCAAGATGCCATGCAAGAGGGTTTCTCAACCGCATCGGACAAAGTGAGAGAGATGGGGTTTGGTGCGGGAATGGGACTTCCAAATATGAAGCGAAACTGCGATAGTATGGATATTCATACCAAGCAGAATGAAGGAACAATAGTCACCTTGACCTATATGGTTCCAGTAGCATAGATTGACAACATAACCAGACATAATCCATTGAAAAGAGAGACGCTTCTGAAATATGTGACCGTTTCGATTGCACATTGTCATGGGTGCACACACTGTATGCGTCATTGTCCTGTAGAGGCCATACGGATTCGAAGAGGGGTAGCCAACATTGACCATCAGAAATGTATTCTTTGTGGTCGATGCTTAGATGACTGTGCCTATCATGCCATCTCATTGGTTACTCCTGCTGCCATAGAACAGGATGCAGATAAAATACGTTTCTTGGTTGTTCAGGAGGGTTTTTTTGGGCATTTCCCTAATGATAAACACCAAGAGGTTCGTCATGCACTTCGGACACTAGATTACCACCATATTATTGATGCACGCGATTTTACTCGTCTCTCTACCCTATGGCGTCAACTGCACGAAATAGGCGAACAACAAAAAGATATTTCGACCCATTGTAATGTAATTAAGTCGATGGTGCTAAATGGGGAGATGGATACCGATCAAGATATTCGGTTTGTTCCAACCACCTCGGAACTGATTATTGGAGCCATTCATCTGCTTTATGAAGACCTCTCTAGGATTCGCACCTCAATCACCATGACCACCCACTGCATGTCTGAGAATTATCATAATGGAAGTAGCAAACAGGATCTGTTTCTAGCCGACAAAACTTTACCTACAGTCTCTTTGGTCAATGAGATACAGAAAAAGGTTTGGAAGAGAGAGGGAGACGCTGATGATAGTGTTGCTACACCACCATCGACTTCTCTGTGTAGAGATAAAACATCGGTTTCTATTTCAGGAATTAAAGAGGTTTTAGGGTGGGTTGACAAAAATGATTTGAAGCCAGACGATTACAAACGAGACTACCACTTAGAGGGCTGTAAATATGGATGTTATAATGGTTCGTATATGACAGAATATCCGTCAATAATAGAACGACGAGAGACCAACTATTCGTCTAGATTAGATGAACGCTATGATGAGAAGATTGAAAGGGTGATCAATTCGTTGTCTATCTACTGGGAGTCTGGCTATACAACAACTGAAACACCTAGTGAAGGCTTTCAAGAGGCACTCATTCGATCGGAAAGGGTGCGAAAGTTAATGTGTCTGCTTCCGGGCATCGATTGTGGTGTTTGTGGTGCACCAAGCTGCTTGGCTTTGGCAAAAGATATATCTATAGGGTCCGCTAGGCTAGCACACTGTGTGCTTTTGGATTTGAAGTGGATGAAAGATCGACATGTAGGAATTGAGACCACCATGCTTCAGTTAGAGAAGATATGGGGAGATAAAGTATTACAAATGGACTGTACAAAGAAAGGAGCTAAGAATGAAATTATCGCAAATCGCAAAGAAGAATAAGCTGATCTTAAAGAACGACCACGAGCGTTTTCATGAAGATCCTGAGATAAAGGAGTTGATAATTACTGACCTGATGAGTCATGCGATGGCTCAAGGGGATTGTGGCATGTTGTTTATCACCATTCAGGCACACCGAAACGTTTTGGCTGTAGCGCTACTAAAGGAGTTTGCAGCCATAGTAATACCTTATGATCTAGCAATCCCGGAGAATCTATTGTTGGAGGCCAACAAACGAGAGATGCCGATATATTCTAGTTCGTTGAGCACGTATGAGCTAGTAGGACGTATCTATGAACAACTCCATTCCAAGAGATGATCTATCATGGTGATCTACATATTCACACCACCCTCTCTCCATGCGGCGACTTGGAGATGACACCGGTGGGTATCGTGGAGAGAGCCAAAGCATTATCATGGGATTTTATTGGAATCACCGATCATAATGACACACGACAAGCTCCGATTATTGCTTCGTTGGGAAGGAAGATGGGGGTGACGGTATTTGTTGGAGCTGAAATATGTAGTTCAGAAGAGATTCACCTGTTGGCTTTTGTTCCAACAGAAGAAGCTCGACTGTCGCTACAGACCTATTTAACCATACATCGAATGAAGGTAGAGAACAAGCCTTGCTATTTTGGAGATCAAGTGGTGGTCTCAAGTGACGAGCTGATTCTGGTTAACGAGAGAAACTTGCTGCTTACGGCACTCTCTCAAGATGTCTATCAAGTTACGGACTATGTTCATTCGCTGGGAGGTTTGGTTATTGCTGCACATGTAGACAGAGGGAGTTATAGTATGCTTACCTCCTTGGGATTTATTCCGGAGGATTTGCCATTAGATGGTGTTGAATTTTATCGCGACAGGAGTCGGATTGATCTTCATAAATGGTGTTGCGTTCAGAATAGCGATGCCCATTATTTGAAAGACATGCTACCCAATTCATGTGAATATCACATGAAGAGTTTGGACTTTGAGGGGCTTAAAGAATGTTTTCAGAATCATCAAATTCACATTAAATGAAAGAGATAGCAGACCATATTATCGACCTTATTGAGAACAGTATTCGAGCCGATGCAAAACATATTGCGTTTGGCTATAAAGATGATGGTACCCTAAAGTCGTTCTGTATTAAAGACAACGGCAAAGGGATGAGTGCAGAAGAGGTCGCACAAGCCCTCGATCCATTCTATACAACCAAGCTGACTAAGAAGATTGGACTGGGACTCTCCCTGACTCGGCAGAGTGTGCTACAGAGTCATGGAAAGTTTAACATCTATTCTGCTCCCAACAAAGGCACAAAAGTGGTTTTTAGCTATCCAAAACAAGATATAGATTGTCCTCCCAATGGAGATATTGTAAAGTGCTTTGTACAGTCAATAATGGCACATCCACAGATTGACTTTAAGCTGTCATACCAAGAAAAAGAGAATGTACTGGTCGACACTTCCTTTCTGAGTTACGAGGAACGAATGGCCATAAGATATAGCGATCTATATGCCTATGTAAAAGAGGCCTATGTAGAGATCGACTGGAATGGATTTTAATCACAAAAATAAAATGTACGACTATGACCAAGGTGAAAAACTTAGAAGAACTCGTAAAGCTTCGCAATAAACTCAAAGACAAAATCCAAGTGCGAACCATCACAGAAGGAAGTGATCTTATTGCAAGAGTACGTGTGGCCATGGGAACTTGTGGAATTGCATCGGGAGCCAAAGAGACATTCGAAGCTCTTATTGCAGAAGCCGAACGTTTAAATATGAAGGTATTGATTACAACAACAGGTTGTATGGGAGCCTGTTATGCGGAACCTACAGTAGAGGTGACGTTGCCTAATCAAGACCCTATTGTTTTTGGGGAGGTTGATCGCAAAAGAGCAGTAGAGATTATTAATGAATATATTATCAAAGGAAAACTTATTGATGGTGTAGTTCCTCAGAATCACCAATCTATTTAATCTCTAAATTCTATGATACATACACACATATTGGTTTGTGGAGGTACAGGTTGTAGAGCCTCCCAAGCAAAAGAGGTGCAGGAGGAGTTGGTGAGTTTGATTAGAGATAAACATCTCAGCCAGACGGTTCAAGTTACCACTACAGGATGTTTTGGTTTCTGTGAAAAGGGACCTATTGTGAAGATAATTCCAGATCAAACGTTCTATACTCAAGTAACCCCCGAGGATGCTCGTGATATTATTGAAGAGCATATCATTAAAGGCCGTAAAGTGGAACGCCTTCTTTATGAAGACCCTAAAACAAAGAAAAGGATCTCAGATAGTGTTCATATGAACTTCTACAAGAAACAATTGCGAATTGCACTACGCAATTGTGGTATTGTGGACCCAGAGAATATTGATGAATATATTGCAAGAGATGGATATCAGGCATTGGGCCGAGTTCTTTCGATATACTCTCCTGACGAGGTGATTGATATCATCAAAAAGTCTGGTTTGAGAGGACGAGGAGGTGCCGGTTTTCCAACAGGAAAGAAATGGGAGATCACAAGTCAGGTAGAGGCTACACAGAAGTATGTAGTTTGTAATGCAGATGAAGGAGACCCAGGTGCTTTTATGGATCGATCGATACTAGAAGGAGATCCACACGCAGTGATTGAAGCAATGGCAATTTGTGGATATTGTATCGGGGCAAACAAAGGATTGATCTATATCCGTGCGGAATATCCTCTTGCAATTGGCAGGTTGTTGGTGGCGATAGAACAAGCAAGGAAATATGGTCTTTTAGGAAGAGGAATCTTAGGTAACGATTTCGAGTTTGACATCGAGCTTAAATATGGTGCTGGAGCTTTTGTTTGTGGAGAGGAGACCGCACTGATTAATTCGATGGAAGGACGAAGAGGAGAACCGGTGATTAAACCGCCATTCCCAGCAGAGAAAGGATATTTCGACTGCCCTACCAATGTGAATAATGTAGAGACTTTTGCCAATATCTGCCCTATCGTTTTGAAAGGCGCAGAGTGGTTCAGTAGTATCGGTACGGAGAAATCGAAAGGGACTAAAGTGTTTGCTCTGGCAGGTAAGATCAATAATGTAGGTCTGATAGAGGTGCCGATGGGGACAACTTTGAGAGAGGTTATTTTTGATATCGGTGGAGGAATTAAAGGAGGAAAGAAGTTTAAGTCGGTACAGACAGGTGGTCCTTCGGGAGGTTGTTTGACAGAGAGCTCTCTGGATATGCCCATAGACTATGAAACCCTTTTAGAGGAAGGTTCGATGATGGGATCTGGAGGGATGATTGTGATGGATGAGGATGACTGTATGGTGGCCATATCGAAGTTCTATTTAGAGTTCACCCTAGATGAATCTTGTGGTAAATGTGCCCCTTGTCGTATAGGGAATAAACGTCTTTGGGAGATACTTAATAAGATGACCAAAGGAGAGGCTACAGAGAAAGATCTAGAGAAGTTAATTGACTTGTCACACACTATTAAAGACACTTCATTGTGTGGTTTGGGACAGACATCACCGAACCCCATCTTGTCTACATTCAAGAACTTTAAGCATGAATATTTGGGCCATGTAAGAGACAAACAGTGTGAAGCAGGACAGTGTAAGGATCTTTTACATTATACCATCGATGCTAAAATGTGTGTTGGGTGTACGGCATGTCTAAGAAATTGTCCTGTAGGAGCTATCTCGGGCGAGAAGAAGAAGCCTCACCTTATTCATCAGGATATATGTATTAAGTGTGGTATCTGTTACGAGAAGTGTAAGTTTAACGCAATCCTTCATCAGTCATGAAAAAGATTCATTTAACCATAGATAATAAAGCCATAGAGGTGGCTGAAGGCACAACCATCTTGGAGGCAGCCCAGAAGGTTGGAATCCATATCCCCGCATTGTGCCACATGAAGATGGATGATATTCATATCGAGAATCGTCCAGGGGGGTGCCGTATATGCTCGGTAGAAGTAAAAGGTAAGCGTAATTTATCGCCTGCCTGTGCCACCAAGTGTTTGGATGGCATGGAGATAAAGACCAATACTATTCGTGTGATTCATGCGCGTAGAAATATTTTGGAGCTTATTATCTCGGATCACCCTTATGAGTGTCTCACCTGTGCCAAATCGGGACAGTGTGAATTGCAGACGATGGCACAAGATCTTGGTATTCGTGAAATCCACTTTGAGGGAGAGAAATCGACTTATAGAGAAGATTTCTCGAAAGCGATTATCCGTGATATGGATAAATGTATTCTGTGTAGACGTTGTATTACCATGTGTAGTGACTTTCAGACGGTACATGCCCTATCGGCAGTAGAGAGAGGTTTTGAGGCGGTAGTAAGTCCTGCATTTCATATGGATTTGAATGAATCGTCATGTACTTTCTGTGGTCAATGTGTGGCTGTTTGTCCTACAGGAGCATTATCGGAAGCGGACTATTCGAAGGATGTTATACAGGCCTTGGCCAATCCGGAATATACTGTGATTGCACAGACAGCTCCAGCAGTTAGAGCAGCACTAGGAGAGTCGTTTGGTTACCCTGTGGGTACGAGTGTGACTGGACAGATGGTTACGGCGTTGAAGAACTTGGGCTTTGATTATGTGTTCGATACTGATTTTGCTGCTGATATGACCATTATGGAGGAGTCGGCAGAGTTATTGGAACGATTAACACGACATCTTGAAGGTGATAAAACAGTTAAGCTTCCAATCTTGACATCATGTTGTCCTGCTTGGGTTCGATTTATTGAGCAGAATTTCCCTGATATGAAGGAGATTCCATCGACCACCCGTTCCCCTCAACAGATCTTCGGTGCTATAGCAAAGAGTTACTTTGCTGAGAAGATTGGTGTTCCAAGAGAAAAGTTGATTGTGGTCTCTATTATGCCTTGTGTGGCAAAGAAATATGAGTGTGAAAGAGATGAGTTTAAGGTGGATGGAGATCCAGATGTTAACTTCTCGATTACGACACGTGAGTTGGCTCGATTGATTAAGATCTCAAATATCGATTTTAAACAGTTAGAACCATCAGAATTTGATCAACCTCTAGGAGAATCGACCGGTGCGGGATTGATATTTGGAACCACAGGTGGCGTTATTGAAGCTGCAACACGTACAGCCTATGAGTTGCAAACAGGAAAGAAGTTGAAGAAGATTGACTTTGAATCATTACGAGGAATGGAAGCAATACGTAGTGCTACAGTTGATTTCAATGGGCTACCAATAAAGATTGGAATTGCCCACGGTTTAGGTCATGCTAGAAAGCTATTAGAAGAGATTCAAGAGGGTCGTTGTCACTATCACGCTATTGAGATCATGTCTTGTCCAGGAGGATGTATTGGAGGTGGAGGACAACCGTTCCATCATAATAAAACATCTATCTTGCTAGAGAGACAAAAGGCCATCTATAGTGAAGATAAGCAGATGAAGATTAGGAAGTCTCATGAGAATGCATCGGTGATGAAGGTGTATGAAGAGTTCTTGGGACATCCTCTGAGTGAAAAAGCGGAACATTTACTTCATACGAGTTACTTTGATAGATCATCACAGATCACTATTGATGATAGTGAAATGTAATAGAAACGACCTAAAACAAGAGAATATGAAAACAATAAAATTATCCTCTTTTGCGATAGAGACAGTAGAAGAAGCTTGTTCAGATTTTCAATATAGAGAAGATGAGTTGATCAATATACTTCATCGCTGTCAACATAAATTGGGATATCTACCAGCAGAGGTTCAAGAGATAATTGCTCAGAAACTTCAAATGTCGGTGGCAAAGGTGTATGGTGTGGTGAGTTTCTACTCTTTCTTTTCGATGATTCCTCAAGGAAAACATCCGATCTCTATATGTATGGGAACGGCATGCTATGTGAGGGGCGCAGAGAAGTTGGTAGATGAGTTTAAACGACAATTACGTATTGATGTTGGAGAGACAACCCAAGATGGGAACTTCTCTCTGAGCTGTTTGCGATGTGTTGGAGCTTGTGGTTTGGCCCCTATTGTGATGGTAGGTGATAAAGTGTATGGTAGGGTTTCTGCCAAGCAAGTAAAAGATATTATCTCAGAGTATCAGAAAAGCATGGTTTGATCTTTCTCATTTCATGCAAAAAAAGGGACGAACACAGTGTGTCGCCCCTTTTATGCTATAGTAAGAGATCCAATTAGAATTTTCTCTCTTTAATCTTCGCTTTCTTACCAGTAAGATTACGGAAGTAGTAGATACGAGCACGACGTACTTTACCACGACGGTTTACTTCGATCTCATCGATGAAAGGAGAGTTAATTGGGAAGATACGCTCAACACCAACATTACCAGACATTTTACGAACAGTAAACATTTCTTGTCCAGATTGTCCTTTTACTTGGATAACAACCCCACGGTACTTCTGGATACGCTCTTTACTACCCTCAACAATACGGTAGCTAATAGTAACTGTATCACCAGCACCAAAAGACAATTCTTGCTCTTTACCTTCAGCTTTGATTGCGTCTAACGCAACTTTCATTAAATCCATTACAGTAATTTTTAATGTGTTATAGTGCAATATTCACAGTTGATCTGCCAGAGATTACACTATTCGAGCGCAAATTTACAATGTTTTTGTAAATCGACCAATCATTAAATGCTTTTTTTCGTCTGTCTTACTTAATCACTTTAAAGTGATCTCCAGTCTCTTTAACTACACGACGATAAAAAGAAGCTGGGTAACCAGGATGATTTGGTGAATCTGGCATTCCATCTTTGGTTTTCAAGAACTTACCATCTTTTTCTTTTTTCACATTTCCATCCAAATATTTGATCATCAAATAATGCCCAAGTTCTCTCCACTCGTTTGTCATTTGTTCTGCTCTCATGATAGAGTAGTCCGAAAGATATTTCTTTGCAAGATCTTTCTTGCCAGCATTCCAAAGTGTAGTTGCTGCAGTTTCAACCGCAGGAGCTAGTTCTGTAGATTCAATCTCAATACGATCTTGCACTTTCTTAAGATCAAGAATCATATCACCATAACGAGAGTAACAAAAGTTTGTAACGCTGTTAAATACCCAGAAAGCTGAAGTAGAGGACCATGTTAAAAGATCTCCATTCCCGACGTTGAAACATTCTGGAACTTCTTCGATGTTACAGTATATTGGGGTGTAACAAGTCGAGTAGGTATCATCCATTCCGAACCATAGCACCCCACCGATAGCAGCAGGCATCTCTGCACGAGATTGACCTACGAATGAGAATGCTGTTTGCTGAGTTGAAGTAGCACGCTCATTACAATATTCTACTGAATCTACTTCCCAGGTAAGACCTCTCCAACGATAAGGTAACTTATATGGTCCCGCACCTACATCTTGTGTCATATCTAGTGCAGTTCCTTCATAATGATCTCTCATTAGATCCATTACATCTTTAGCAGACAGTTTACTTGAAGGCTTAACCCAAAGTGGGAAACGATTGGTTGCATACCCATTTTTGTCATACTCTACTTTTCCTAATGCATATTGCTCATATTTCTTCATGTCTGGTGCGATACGATTGAAAGCAGCCCATACACGAGCATCACAAAAACGTGCAGCTCCAAAGTCTACAGGTGCATATACATCAGAAAAACTGAAGTCTTTGTTCTTCCCTTTGAAGAATCCTTTTTCTCTGGCAAATGATATTACATCATCCGAATAAAGACAGTTGTCAGTATCGTTTAGAGGAAAAGTAGTAATACGTGCTTGGTTTGCATGACCAGAAACATATCCATCAGGAACACGTCGAGCAACCCATACAGCTCCTTTCTCCCCTTTGCCTTTACCAACTACTTCCATGATCCAAACTTCGTTACCATCAGAAATAGAGAACGATTCTCCTGAACTGTAGTAACCGTATTTATTCATCAAATCAGACATTGTCTTAATTGCTTCACGAGCTGTTTTTGCTCTTTGAAGTGTAATATAAATTAAGCTACCATAATCAATTATAGCATTTTCTTGTCCATAAAGTTCTTTTCTACCTCCAAAAGTTGTTTCACCAATCACAAGCTGGTGCTCATTCATGTTTCCAACCACTTGATAAGTGTGTGCGATTTCAGGAATTTGTCCAAGATATTTTCCTGAATCCCAATCGTAGACATCTCTCATCGCCCCAGCTTGGTGATCAGCAGCAGGCCAAAAATAGAGTTCTCCATAAAGAGAATGAGAATCTGCAGCATATGTTACCATGGTGGACCCATCTTTAGAAGCACCTTTGGTGATTAGGAAGTTTGTACATGCTTCACTTGTGAAAGAAGCTAACATCAAAAGTCCTAAGCATAAACTAGATAGTCTTTTCAACATTGTTTTTTATTTTTACGTGATTAAATATTGTTTTATTCCGATGGTTATCAGTCAAAATAAAGAAAAAATAATGAACTTCTTACTGTCAAAAGACAAAGGAACCATTAAATTCTGTGATATTTCCACAATTATCCTTCACTGTGAATTTAAGTCTGTGAGTTTTAGATTTTGATATACGCAAAGGGTCTATTCTGTAGTCAAACATATGATTCTTTGCATCATAAGTGAATAGAGCGTACTTACCATCTATTTCACCTCGATAATGAGCGATCCCTGTCTCCTTGTCTTTCACTACAAATCGCACACCTTGATGGGACTTAAGACGTTGATTTTTCCGATTCAAAGTTAATGACCTTAGTTTTGGTGCTATGGTATCGACATCAATGGTAAACTTGCCAAGACTTCGTGTTTTAAATTTAGCCCACTCTCCTTCAATCTTACCTCCTACATAGTATCTGCTCTTTCCGTCCTTCGATAGCATTGCAACATATGCCTTACGAATAAGTGAATCAGGTATATTTCCTATTTTAAATGAGATTGATGCACTTCTGTGTAGCGCAATATCATTCGGGGAAAATGCATAGATAGGCGACCACTTGGCAAACGGCGAGTTAATAATTTCACCTTTAAATTTAGTATCTTGATATAATGTTCGACCATCGATCTTGAACGAAAACCACCTATCATGAAAATAATGTGCCGAATTATATTTCAACACTTCGGTTAATTCGACATGCTCATTCTTGTCTGATTTTTCTGTTATCATCTCTTCTGAAGAACCTTTAAAGCCTTTTCGACTACCAGCATTAGCCAAAGTAAAAGGTTTGATAGGCCTCAAAAAAGAGTCTTGGGTTTGAAACTCTTTGATCTCTTTAGAGTAGTCACGGTAAGATACAGAAAAGCGAAGACATGAACTGTTCATCCAACTGTCGGCTACTTCAAGTTTAAAACTCTCAGAAGGATTATTCTTGTCAATTAAAACCGCAGCATTGGTATACTTCTTTCGATAAATTGATAAATTATTTCCTGGAAGTCGGAACATTCGGTGCACCTTGTGGCCAGTGTGCCATTTACGAGAATAGTCAATATGAGCATTGATGTAGCGTGATTCATAGAAATGGAAGCGGTCAATGTCGAAAGCATAAAGCGTGTCTTGATTGTTGACACTATTCCTTTTTATATATGCATGGTTAATTCCACATTTTGCCCAACTGCCAGAGATATAGTCCACAACTTCTATACCAAATCCGACACGACCATCGATATAAATCTTATTGGACGCCTTAATTCCGTATCCTTTTGAGGAAGGTATTAAAGGAAAACTTATGGGATTATTCTGTCCATTGACACAACTATTCTTATCCATGGGATAGATGTACAGTCGATGTAACAAGGGCTTACGAGTGTCCTTAATCGTAAGACCTCTAGTGACTGGGTTTAAAGGTATTTGCTTTGCAGTTTCTCTGATCTCATAATGAAGATGTGGGCCTCCTGAACTTCCACTATTGCCGGAGTATGCTATAACCTCATCTCTTGTTACTTTAAAGAGAGTCTGAGGTGGTATTAAATCTACAGCAAATGCCTCTTTTTTATATTGTTGAGACATTACCCACTTGTTAATTTTAGAGGTAAAACGACTCAAATGTCCATAAACAGTCGTGAATCCATTAGGATGGTTAACATACAGAGCATATCCAAACCCAAAAGGCGAAACTTTTATTCTAGAAATGTAACCATTTTCAACAACATGAATTGGGACACCTGTTCGACCATTAGTTTTTATATCGATACCAGAATGAAAATGATTGGATCTTAACTCACCAAAAGATCCAGCCACTCTAATGGGGATTTTCACTGGATGAGTAAAATTTTTAAACTGAGCTTTCAAACTTGTTATTCCCAAAAAAAAGAAAATAATTATGATTGTAAATTGTTTCATCTATTTTTTATTGTTTTGAACCATCGAAATTAATAACTTTAAAAAACGATTGAAAATCAAAATGTAGGATTTTTTAATTTTTTCTATTTAATGAAAATGTTAATTTTGTGAAACAAATTGAATAACAATGACAGAAAAGGAGTCTAAGCTTTTACAAGATTTTGAGGGAAAGGTAAATAGGTTAACCTCAATGTATAATCACCTAGATGATAAATACAAGACGTTAGAAGAGGTAAATCAATTACTGCAAAATCAAATTGTTGATCTGAAAGACCAAAATGAGTCACTAATTCAAGATTACCAAAATGCGACTATGGCTGTAGCATTTGCAGGATCTGAAGAGAATAGCAAGATGACTAAAAAGAAGATTAACCAACTGATCAAAGAAATTGATCAATGTATAGCAATGCTTAGCAAATAAACTCTGGAGTAAGATTCAAATTATGGAAGATAAATTATCGATTAGTATAAATATAGCTGAGAGAAGATTCCCTCTAAAAATTGATCGTTCTGAGGAAGAAAAGATTCGAATGGCAACCAAACTTATCAATGAAAAGGTACTTCAATATAAGCAACGTTTTGGCAAAGATGATTTTGATTCACTTGCTATGACTTCTCTACAATATGTGGTGGAAATGCTCATTATGAAAGACCAACAAGATTTATCTCCATTTGTTGAAAAGATTGAAGATATTAATGACCAATTAGAGTCTTTTTTTGACGAAAAAGAGAACAAAGAGTAGCTCTTTCTTGTCAATATTATTATATTTATTGTGCGTTCTAGTGTATTTTATTTAAAAAAATAATGTATTGGGCTGTGAAAGAGTAATTTTATATCAAAAAGTCTCTATAGTTCAAACATTCGTATTACTAGACACGCAAAGTATGAACATCGTAAAATAGCAGAAAAGTAAATATGATTATTGAAATTATCATAGGTTTTGGAGGCGCTTTAGTCGGTGCGGGAATTTCCTATTATTTATGGGATTCCGCTCTGAATAAAAAGCGAGACTCCATGATAAAAGATGCGGAGAATCAATCAAAAGTCCTTAAGGATAAAAAGATTCTTCAAGCTAAAGAGCGTTTTATTCAACTGAAGTCTGAGCATGACAAGATAGTTAACGAAAAAAATCAAAAGATTGCCGCTTCAGAAAATCGCCTAAAACAAAAAGAGTCTACGTTGAACCAACGTAAAGACGAATTGAACCGAAAAGTACGTGACTTTGACACGGAAATGAAAAAAAACGATGCCATCAGAGAGAATCTTTCTCATCAACTTGAAGTGGTTGAACAACAACAGGAAGAGTTGGAAAAGACACATCGTAAACAAGTTGAGAAACTAGAGACCATTTCTGCACTATCTGCTGATGAGGCTAAGGCTCAGTTGGTTGAATCGATGAAGAATGAAGCTAAGACAGAAGCTATGTCTTATATTCAGGAGATTATGGATGATGCAAAAATGAATGCAAATAGAGAAGCTAAAAAGGTAGTTATTAAAGCAATTCAACGTGTTGCAACAGAAACTGCAATTGAAAATTCTGTTACAATATTCCATATCGAAAACGATGAAATAAAAGGTCGTATTATCGGTAGAGAAGGACGTAATATTAGGGCTCTAGAAGCTTCAACTGGTGTTGAGATCATTGTAGATGATACTCCTGAAGCAATCGTGCTTTCTGCATTCGATCCTGTTCGAAGAGAGATCGCCCGTCTTGCTCTACACCAGCTTGTTACCGACGGTCGTATCCACCCTGCAAGAATTGAGGAGGTGGTTAACAAAGTGAAACAACAAATCGAGGAAGAGATTATTGAAACCGGTAAGAGGACAACTATCGATCTTGGAATTCATGGAATGCACCCTGAATTGATTCGTTTGATTGGTAAAATGAAATATCGCTCATCATACGGACAGAACCTTCTTCAACACTCACGTGAGACCGCAAACTTATGTGCTATTATGGCAGTGGAACTAGGTTTAAATCCAAAGAAAGCAAAACGAGCAGGTCTTCTTCATGATATTGGTAAAGTGCCAGATGAAGAGCCAGAATTACCACATGCAATCTTAGGGATGAAGCTTGCTGAAAAATACAAAGAGAAGCCAGATGTATGTAATGCTATCGGTTCTCACCACGACGAAGTAGAGATGCAAAGTTTGATTGCTCCTATTGTTCAAGCATGTGATGCAATTTCAGGAGCGAGACCAGGCGCACGTAGAGAAGCGGTAGAAGCATATATCAAACGTCTTAAAGATCTTGAACAGATGGCATTATCTTATCCTGGTGTTCTTAAGACTTATGCGATTCAAGCAGGTCGTGAGCTAAGGGTTATTGTTGGTAGTGAAAAGATCACAGATGAGGATTCAGAAAAGCTATCATACGACATCGCGAAGAAGATTCAAGATGAGATGACTTATCCTGGCCAAGTTAAAATTACTGTTATTAGAGAGACTAGAGCGATTAATTACGCAAAGTAATTCTCAAATACACAACATATATAAGGAGTAAAGATGAATATCTTTGCTCCTTTTTTTGTCACACATTGCGTTCAAACCATAAATGCAAGAACTAAAAAGCTACAGTTCTGTACTGGATCAGATTACTACAAGGAAAAAATACTAAAGAACTTACAGAGCAAACCATTGAGGCATTAAGACCTACTAAAGACCAATACACACTATCGCTTCTGACAATGATAGATAATTTTATCTTGCATTCAAATCATAAATACATATCTGTTTCTTTAAACATTGATTTCCATTTTGTTTACCCATATTAATACAGGGAAAGAGTGGTAAATTAAAACCTTAATAAGTTGATTAGATAGTATATCCCAAGAGGAAGCTCATTTGAAGATTTAACACAGAAGGAAATATCATGGGTGCTAGCTAAACTTAATGACTGAACGCATAAAAGATATGGCTATTATAAGCCTATTGAAATTTGAAATCGATAGAAAAGTTGCATTTATCTCTTGAATTCAGATACTATAATAAACAGGTGGTCATTAAACGAATCATGATTAATAATCTTTTTCATTATGCTCTGAAACATTTAGTCAAAAAGATCTTTGCCTGTAGATAAAAAAATTACATTTTTCCTATATATTTGAACAAAATAATCAAGTAATATATATATGGAAAATAACTATCTCGTAATCATGGCTGGTGGCATTGGCAGTAGGTTTTGGCCGATGAGCACTTCTGAAACACCTAAACAGTTTCTTGATATATTAGGGACAGGAAAAACAATGATACAGCAGACGGTCGATCGCATAAAAGATATTATTCCAACACAAAACATCTACATCGTCACAAGCAGCAACTACAAAACGATTATTAAAGAACAATTACCATTCTTAGATGATGGTCAAGTGCTTCTAGAGCCATGTATGCGAAATACGGCTCCATGTATTGCATATGCCAGTTACAAGATATATACACAAAATAAAAATGCTAATATTGTAGTGGCACCATCAGATCATTTGATTACAGATGAAACAGGATTTAGATCAATTATCAATAAAGCATTGGAATTTACATGTAAACAAAATGTACTTTTAACACTTGGCATTAGACCTCATCGTCCCGAAACAGGATATGGTTACATTCAATCAGTAAAAGAAGATATCCAAATTGGTGAAATAAATAAAGTCCAATCTTTCAAAGAAAAACCAGACCATGAAACAGCAAAACAATATGTAAATGCTAGAGAATATTTATGGAATTCTGGAATTTTTATTTGGAGTGCTCAAAGCATTATAAAAGCCTTTGAAAAGTCACTACCAGAGATAGCCAATACTTTTGCTAAAGGAAAGGGTGTTTATAATACGCCTAAAGAACAAGAGTACATCGACAATGCGTACCCTGAATGCCAAAATATTTCTATTGACTATGGGATACTAGAAAAAGCAAATAACATATTTGTTTTAGCATCAGAGTTTGGATGGAGTGATCTAGGTACATGGGGAAGTTTGTGGGAGAAAAGAAAAAGGGATAATAATGGTAACAGTGTAGTAGGAAGTGGTGTTCATTTATTCGAATGCAACAACACCATTGTGACCGTTCCAGAAAATCGTTCTTTTGTAATTCAAGGCCTTGACAATTACATTGTAGTAGAAGCAAATGGCATTGTAATGGTATGTAAAAAGGAAGAAGAACAAAGAATTAAAGAATTTCGAGAAAAAGTTCTTATAAAATAACAATACAGGGATCGTCTTTTTAACTAAGGATTATCCCTTACTTATATCATACCTTTGGATCTTATACACAAATAAAAAGTCGTTCTAGAATAGACTATTTTCTCAAATTTTTCGTTCTAATTTTAAGAAGAATATAAAACCAAACTACAACATTAGAATTTGAATGAGAGACATTACGGCATCTATTGTATTGTATAATACTCCTATGTCTGAAATTAATCTGACATTAAAAACGTTACTAGGAGCTAGAAGACTCAAGCATATATATATAATTGACAATTCACCAATTCCATTATTATCTAACGTAGAATATAATAATAAGTTCACCACCTATATTTTCTGTAATAAGAATTTAGGGTATGGGAAAGCACATAATATTGCAATACAGGAGACTCTTTTAAGAAATACAAAGTATCATATAGTATTAAATACAGATATGGAATTCTCTTCTGGAATAATTGAGACGCTTGGTGGTTATATGGATAGTAATAGTAGTGTTGGACAAATAATGCCAAAGGTTTTGAATCTTGATGGTAGTATACAGGATCTTTGCAAATTAATACCGACTCCGTTCGATCTTTTAGCACGTAGATTTCTCCCAAAGAATCTTTTCAATAAAAGACATGATAGATTTACTTTAAAAGGTGCTGATTTTAACAAGATCATGAATATCCCAAATCTTTCCGGGTGTTTTATGTTTTTAAGGTCAAGTGTCCTAAGTGAAATTGGCATCTTTGATGAGCAGTTTTTATTATATGCTGAGGACATGGACTTAACAAGAAGAATTCATTCGAAATACAAAACGATATTCTTTCCCAAAACAACTGTAATCCATTATGCAAAGCATGAATCATATTCAAACCCAACGGTTATGCTTATTCATGTAGCTAGCTTAATAAAATATTTTAATAAATGGGGATGGTTTAATGATAAGGAAAGAGATTACACTAATCTAAGAATATTGAATAAATATATTTCGTGTAATCCAAATCAATTATCTATGACTCTTGACAATAGTAGCTATAAAATTTAACACAAAAATAGACTGTTTCTTTTATGATACAGCCTACTTTTGTGTTAAATACAGAATCAATTTTTAGTCAGATTTACAATCGTTAAAATAGACGTAGCTAATGTAGCTAAAGATGTACCTATTGATATCCACTTAACTGTTTGATCTTGTTTTATTGGTTTTTGTGGAACAATAATTTCAGACCCAGGTAGAACTTTTGGATATTTCCTAAACAGAATAAAATTCTTTGTTACTGCCGTTGTACCATTAGCATTGACAACATAGACTTTTGATCTTCTTGATCTCTCTCCATATCCCCCCGCTCTATTTATATATTTCTTAACGGTCAAACCTTTTTTATATACTGATGCAATAGGATTCATCACATTACCTGAAACTCTTACAGTCTCCATATTTTTTGGAATTCTTATCTCATCTTCAGGTTGAACAAGAATGTCCAAGGGACCATGAGGATTTGATAGGATCTTCTCCAAATTTATTCCAACAATCTCAGTTCTATCCTGTTCAACTTTCATATTTATCTCATCATCAGCAGCAAGATTTCTCAACTTTTCTAGTTCAATATCAGACAAATGAGTTGTTCTAACTAACATTGCGCCATTCACAAATGCATCCGGTGTAACGCCACCAGCACGTTTAATTATATCTGAAATATGATCTTTCTTAGATATAATGCTATAATCACCTGCATACAATACTTCACCTCTTAATTGAACGGAACCAAATTTACGTCTTCCAGGAGCTCGTCGAATATATACAACATCAAATGGCTGAAGTACAAAACCTTGACCTTCTGATGATAATTTAAGATCTCTATCTACACTAAAGCTATAATAATGCGAAATTGTATCTGAAAGAACAGATGCTTCTTGATTTGTTAGGCTTCTTGCAACTTCAATAAAAGAAACATCAGCATCTCGTGTAAAGCCTCCTGCTCTTACAATAAGATCTTGTAAAGTCATATTCTCAACATATGGATACTCTCCTGGATTATTAAGTTCACCAAATACTCGAACATTTTTAATTTCATGCATCTCGAAACGAGAACGGATTGTGACCACATCATCAGATCTCATAGCCACATCTGATTCACCATTCAAAATACTACGCAAATCAAAGGAAATATTCTCTAACTCCCTATTCTCCAGCGTTCGAGTCAAAAAACCTCTATCTAAATATGCATCTTCTCGTAACCCAGAAGCTTCTTTGATTAGAGTAGATAATTGCATATTATCCTTCAACTGATATGCTCCTGGTCTATATACAGCTCCTTTAATAACTACTTTATTTTTGAATTTATTAAGTACTTTATCAGCACTTGCGATATCTCCATTGTTAAGTGTAAAGTTATTAAATGATCCAATATTGATAACCTGAATTTCTTTTAGCCCATCAACAATACGCTCAATTTTTACTTTATTTTTAAATGCATCATCTGCAAATCCTCCAGAATATTTCAATAAATCACCAAACGATTCTCCTTCTAATAATTCATATTTCATGGGTTTTCGAAAAGAACCAATTAACTCAACTCTACTCTTGTAACCTGGAATATAAATTACATCATTATCCCTCAACTGAACATCTTTATTAATAGTCCCATTAATGAGAAAATCATATAAATCAATATGAGCAATAATCTTATTACTACGAACGACTCTCACATCACGAAAAGATCCATTAATATTTGGCCCTCCAGATGCATACAATGCATTAAATGCAGTTGAATTTGCAGGCAATGAATAAGTTCCAGGGATTACAGCGTCTCCCATCACAATAATTTTAATATCGTGTTGCCATGACAATGCTACATCTGCAAATATTGATGGGGTTGTACCTTTCATTCCTGAATAGATACCAACTAACATTTGTTTAATTGTTTTAACAGCACTTTTAAATGTTTTCCCTTTTACATATATTGGTCCCAAATCTGGAATCAATATCGCACCAGAAGAATTAACAGTTAGTTGATATGTAGCTTGTGCATCTCCCCATATCTGAATTGTTATTTCATCTTCTTCAGATATGATATAATCATCTGAAACATTGACTATTCCTGAAGGCGAAAATGACACATTTCTTGTCATAAACAACGAAGCGCCGAAGATCTCCTTAAGCTCTTCATCTACAATAACATCTCTTCTATTATCTTCTAATAGTTCACTGGTCCTATCTTGACTATGTGGTTTTGTTGTCTTACCTTTACTAATATTATTACGTGAAGCAGTTGATGAACTTGATGCCCCTCCCATACCAGACAGCCTCATTTTTAATTCCGACACCTGAGTTTCTGAAGCTCCCCGTTGCTTAGCAATCATTAATGCTTGATCAACAGTCAATCCTCTCTTCGTAATTTCATCTTTAATCTTAGTAATCTGCATATCACTAAGCTCAGACACATTTACCGTTGCAGGATCAATATTTTGAGTAAAGCCAAGGCTTGCTGTTATTATAAAAACAGCAACTAGAAGTAATATTCTCTTTCCCATATAATTTTTTAGTAAGTTCTCAGCACGTTGTAGTCTAACTGCGTAACAAGGCTTTTATTAATAACATAAATTTCAACAAAAATAAACACCTCATGTTATAACGCAAACTTTTTTACTATATTGTTAATGAACACTATCAATTTCGTAATCGATCAATATTCCATCTTTAGTCACTAAAATCACTTCCAACTCCGATGAGCTTAAAAGTGGAAGACAAACTTGTTTGCATTTTTTTAAAATATGCTGATAAAAAACACTTGATTGTTGCATTGGTATAATGGAGGGTAATTGCCCTGCCAAGGAAATTTTTAATATCTCAGACTGTATTTGTTTGTTATATCCACAATCCTTTGCCAATACAGATAACCATTTTGGGGAAAACTGTACTTTATGGCTATGAGTATCCAAATAGCCTTGGGCCAATTTAACGGCTTTACCCAACATGATACAAATTGTGATCTTCTTTATCCGGCTCTGGTCTATTATTTTAAGAGTCTCGCCTATAAAATTACCATATTGAATATAGTGAAGATCTGAATAGTCAGTGAGGCTTGCTTTTACATATTTCTCACTCCGGCCTCCAGAATTAAGAATCACATGAGATCCTCCATTCTCATCTAAGACACGTACCCCTTGAGCTATTGAAGCAACAAAAGCATCTGAAGAATATGGTTTCACGACACCAGTAGTACCAATAATAGATATCCCTCCTATAATACCGACTCTAGGATTAAAGGTCTTTTTTGCAACCTCCTCACCCTCTGGCACAAATGGCTCAACAATAAAACCTCCTTCATATCTATTTTTAAAAGCCTCCTTATACAGAAGCTTTGTAATCATCTCTCTCGGAGTAGGATTTATTGCAGGCTCCCCAACATCTAACGAAAGACCTGGAAGAGTAACCAGCCCTATTCCAACACCTCTTTTAAAAACGACTTCTTTTTTTTCGATTAATGTCACACTACACCCAATCTCCAAACCATGCGTATCATCTGGATCATCACCACCATCTTTAGTAACACTTGCTTTAGCTGAGTTTTCATCTTTAGAAAGATTATACACTTCATACTTCACAAACTCTCCTGTAGGAATAAAAACTCCAACTGAAGAAGGTTCTTTTTTATCAAAAAGTTGAATTAAACAAGCTTTTACCGCCAACGTAACACATGTCCCAGTACTATAACCATTTCTAAGTTTATTTTTCATCTTATGACTATTTTAGATTAGTTGTTCTAATAGTTCTTCATTAGCCGTTACAAGATGATCATAGCATGGAAGATTTGGTCGTTTCCATACCCACATACTGATACCCAATTTAGATGCAACCTGAAGCTTCTCTTCAAAGAAACCACTCGAACCGCTCTCCTTGGTAATCATTATGTCAATACCCAATCGTTCCATCAGCAACTCTTGTTCTCCTACATCTATTTTAGAAGGAAAGAGGTGCAAACATGATGGGGCGACACCTAACTGCTCCGCAATTAACTTTGATCGCTGACAATCAATAATTCGATAATAGAGTTTCGACTTTATTTTAGCTTCTATATATTTTGAAATATTCTGAACGCCAGTCATCACAAAGATATTTTTAGCATCTATCGTCGTAAGTGCGGAAACAATTTCAGCAATAGAATCAAAATAAGTAACAGAAGTATGTTCAATGGACACATACTCTCGTTCATATCGAATTAATCTGACATCTAATATATTAGCTACATTAAAAATATTACGATGCAATTCTAATGCAAAAGGATGAGCAGCATCAATTACCTTAGTTACACCCATCTCATTAAAGGCTCGAATCATATCGTTTGGAGTCATAGCTCCGAAACGATATGTTCCTCTCTTTCCAAGTTCAATCTTTACTTTTGTTTTAGTAGAGTATACATATGGTAATCTCAAGTGTTCCAAAACTTCGACACACTTTTTACCTTCCGTGGTTCCTCCAAAAATCCAAATCATTCTATGTTCGATAAAGATGTTTAAACTCGTGTGCATAAAGTCGAGAAAGACCTTTTCTATTTCCAATAGCTTCTCCAACTACAATAAGTGTAGTCAAAGTCAAGTTATTGTCCTTTACTAAGGATACAAGTTGTGATAGAGATCCTCTAAAAATCTTCTCATCTTTCCATGTCAACTTATGACAGACAGCTACAGGTGTCTCGGGACCATAATGTTCCAACAGTTGAGCTTGAACAGAGTCAACCAATGTAGCGCTTAAATAGATACACATGGTACTTTGAGAACGTGCCAACTGGTGTAATTTCTCACCTTCAGGCATCTTAGTACGCCCCTCTCCTCTAGTTAAGATAATCGTTTGCGTTTTCTCTGGAATGGTAAACTGAGACTTTAATTGTGATGCTGCTGCCTGAAATGACGATATACCAGGAGTAATATGACAAGACATCTCATGCTTTTCCATGATAGCCATCTGCTCCTGTATGGCTCCATAGATACATGGATCACCAGTATGAAGACGAACAACCAACATTCCTTTATCATAAAACTCTTTCATCAAAGCAACCTGTTCTTCTAAATTCATCGAAGCTGAACTTCTAACCACAGCACCCTCTTTTGCATAATAAGTGAGCTCCTTAGGCACCAAGGATCCAGCATACAAGATTAGGTCGGCCTCTTGAAGAAATCGCTTGCCTCTTACAGAAACTAATTCCGGATCACCAGGACCTGCTCCAACAATCTCAACATGACCAGATCTTAACATTGTGACATCAATAGATATCGCATATGTAAAATCCATCTCATCAACCTTCCCTTTTGACTTAGAGACAAGTAATGTTCTCTGATTATCATCATATAGCGATGAAGATTCACTCACACCATAAAATCCAGTGTGCTTAAATACGACATCTGATGGATTAAGAATCTCTACCCCATTTAACTTTTCTGAATCATATGTATTAAAAGGAACCTTTAGTTCTTTAGCAATAAATTTAAGTGCAGGCTCACCAGATCTTATATCTGCACTATTTAATGATGCAATAGCAAATGGATTAATTTTCAATGCTTTTAACTCTTCAATAAGATGCTCCATTAACCCTTCAGGAGAAATACCTCTATGACATCCCATTCCTAAATGCAAGACACTCGGAATCCATTTGATAGTTGGAATATTCCATTCATAATCAAATGGTGAGACTTGTAAAACATATTCAAATAATGAAGGATCGATTTCTTCTTTCTTATAAAAAACTTGAATATGATCTGGAGCTGTTCGATCCAAATAGCTAGCACCTTTATCTTTTACATCTAATAATAAAGCACCCTTACGTTGATTGACAAACAGAGAGATTATTTCATTTAACGAAGCATCTACAACCTCTGAATGATAACCGAATTGACGATCTATCGTATCTAAAGCCCAAAGGTCTAAAGTATCACTTGCAGTAGAAATCGCAGCCCATCCCCCTAATACACGAGCAATGTCTTTGGCTAGATTATTTGCACCTCCAATATGTCCTGAAACCACAGGGGTTACAATATTACCTAGCACATCCACGTTCACTATTGCAGGGTCCGTTTTTTTATCTTGTAGACATGGGGCAATCGTGCGAACACAAATTCCTAAAGCTCCAACAAAAATAAATCCATCATAATTTGAATATTCAGTCGCAAACCATTGTGATAAACTATCTATCTTTTTGCCTTCACCAAATTTAGAGCTACTAAACAACTCAAAGTTGGTATATTCTTTTGCTAGAATCGCTCCTGTTTCAGAGCCTCTCTTAGATGAAGAGATAACTGCAATCTTCATATCTTAATTATTTATTTTTGTTTCATCATAACGATTACACTCACGGGATTGAATGTATCAAGCTGAATGTGAGACTTCTCTTCTATTTGATAATCTTTATCGAGTAAAGTTTGAATAAATGTACTCGCACTCTCCTCCTTCACCGCATTGGTGGCAATAATTCCACCAACTGGTAGTATGGAATCAATACGATCAAGTATTTCGGCTAACTTCCCCCCATGACCACCAATAAACACGGCATCGGGTCTAGGATAGTCATCTATATCTTGATTCAAAAAATCTCCAATAACGTATTCAATACCCGGGGCACCAAATCTCTTCATATTATCTGTGATGATCTCTTCCGATACCAATCTCTTCTCGAAAGCGACCACTTTTAACTTTGGGTATAATCTTTTCGCCTCAATAGATACTGATCCAGTACAAAACCCAACATCCCAAAACACCTTTTTTGCATGCATCTGCATCAAAGAGATAGTATGCAGACGATAGATTGGTTTTGTCATCATATTTGGACGACCATTCAAATATTTAAATTGGTCATTAGACACACCGATAGGAAAACTACGATCTGCTTTACGATGTAATATAATATTATTAAGTGGTGCAAATTCTTGATGAATACAATCATTCAAAGTCAATGTTATCACCCGCTCAGAATCACCTCCTAAATTTTCCCCAACCGAAATATCATAATTATCATAACCCGAATCAAGTAGATATTGAGCAATAATTTCAGGACGTTTCTTTCGATCTGTTAATACTCCTATAATACCCTCATTACGAATCAATGCCTCATTTAATCTATCCCATGGTCTTCCGGTACAACTGACACACATCATCTCTTCATACGGCAAGTTCAAACGATGTGCATGCATCTGAAGACTATTAAAATAGGGATAGTTCTCAAACGAAGCAAAAGGAAATTCTCTTTTTAATGTGGTTCCGAATCCATAAAAGAAAGGATCACCAGAGACAAAAACCACAACCGAACCATCTAACGATTGATATGAAGACAATACCTCTGCTAGAGGTATTGTTATATTCAACCATTCATGAGACAGTGGCAGTAGATGCTTCACTCGTTCGTAATGACGTTTTCCACCAGAGAAATAATAGTTCCCAGAGATCAAATCCCCTACTTCATCAGTGGGAACATAATTAGATGTATCTGAGATTCCTACAAGTATAAATTTCATAAAATCATATTTTACAAATCTCGACCCGGCATCATCTGAACAGAATCTTCAAAACTCAATGCTGCATTTAAAATTGTTGCAGCCAATGAAGAACCACCTTTTCGACCTTCAACAATACACTTATTTAAATCATCAAAACTCTTAATACGATGCTTTGACTCTACTACATTAACAAAACCAACCGGAGCAGCAACAACACCTGTTGGAGTCGCTTTCCCTTTTCTGATTGCATCCGTTAATTCGATTAATGCAGTTGGTGCATTACCAAAAGCATATATTGCATTTGGATGTTCTTCTACAGCCAAACGAATACCAGCCTGTGTTCTTGTTATATTCTTCTCTTTTGCCATCTTTGCAACTCTTTCATCGCTCAAATAGCACTTCACCTCAATCCCTAATCTCTCTACTGCTGCTTTTCTAATCCCAGACTTCACCATCGTTACATCGGTAATAATCACAGCATTTCCAGATTTCAAATAACTATTCCATTCCGCCATTGCCTCTGGATCGCAGTAAAAGATATTCTCCATATCGAAATCTGCAGAGGTATGCACCAAATGCAATAATGGCCACAAACGCTCTAATCCCACTTCAGGGTTACGTAACTCCGACTGAATCTGCTTAAAACTTTTAATCATAATAGATTGACCAATCCCTACAGATGTTGTTTCCTCCTGATTATAGTAACCTCTTGGTGTTATAATTTTCTCTCCAACACTATAACTTTGAGAATTACCAATCACCAAGATAGTGAACATATCAATTGCTTCGTAATCGATGGTATCCAATGTACAAACAGTAACATTTTGCTCCTCACGAGCAACTTGTCGAACCACACCAACGGGTGTATCTCCAGATCTATGCTTCTTATAAATCTCAACAAATCGCCTCAACTGCCAATAACGACCTTTCGATTTTGGATTATATATTGAAGTAACAAAATCACCAATAGCTGCGGCTTCAATACGTTTCTCTATAAGAGGCCAAGGAGTCAATAAATCTGATAAAGATATCGTACACAGGTCATGTCCAATAGGAGCTCCTAATACTGCTGCAGCTGCTTGAAATGCTGAAATACCAGGAACAACAGTGACCTCAATTTGGTTATTATGATCTTTGACCCCCATCTCTTCGATCAGAGGAGCCATACCATAAATTCCAGAATCACCTGAAGAGATCACAACAACATTCTTATCATTATGTGCATATTCAAAAGCAATTTTAGCCCTCTCACGCTCTTTCTTCATTCCTGTATCTACACATATCACCTCTTCTCCAGCCAATTCAGTAACGAACTTAAAGTAGTATTTATATCCTACAATCACTTCTGCACCTTTTATCGCTTCGATAGCCTGAGCTGTCATTAACGAAGTATCTCCAGGTCCAAGTCCAACAACGGTTATCTTTCCTCTTTGAGCCATCTATTTTTGTATTATCAGTATTGAGAAATATGTTTTCTTACGCCTATTAATTTCTTCTATATCGCTTGTAATAAACTCCTCTTCAGTTCCTAGTTTTTCCACATAACGAACAGTTATATTACTATATTTTTCTTGCAGATAAGGTACTAAACGATCTTTTATAGTCGAAAATTTCATAATCACGACAGTACCTGAAGTTTCAATTGCATCATCGACTTCATCAAACTCTTTTACTGCTGCTAATACTTTTAAACTATTGCTTTGAGAAGTCAATGGAATACCAAGTGTAGAACCTGCTTGGATAAAAGCAGGCACTCCGGGGATCATCTTAAAATCAATACTATCATTATTTAAACGAGGAATCAAATACCCAAAAGTACTATAAAACGAAACATCACCTTCTGAAACAAACGCAACCTTTTTACCATTACGAATATCGATCTTAATGGACTCATAAACCTGCTGATACAAAGCCTCTGTTTCAGTCCTATCAAAACGCATAGAGATATGAAAAACTTCCACCTTAGAAATATCAATATCCAATTGTCCGATAATACTTCTAGCATGTGATTTTAACTCACCATCTCTACTTACACTACCTGGAGCATAAATTTTATCAACCAACTGAAGCGTTTTTAATGCTTTCAAAGTGATCAGCTCTGGATCCCCCGGTCCTAAAGCCACTCCATAAACGAAAATATCTTGCATGTTCCACTTTTTTTGGGCATGAAATGCCACGAAATACGAAAAACCATACTACCACTGTAACCCGAGAAGTAATATTACAAAGAGTGGCAGGTTTCCTGACTTACTTCAATATGATCTACCTTCCCACTCTTTACATAAAGAGCAGTGGCTCGGACCTAATCATATCATTTACCGAAGCTTACAGTAGCGGGCACTGTCCTAGTTCTTCACTAGATTCCCTTTAATCAATATGTGAAGAAAACACATATGAACACCACACGACAAATGTAATACTTTGTTTCTTAAACTACACTTCTAATGATTATTAATAATACCAATTAATCCGAATTTATGGTTTTAATCTTGACAATTCTACCCACCTATTATATACAAAAAAAGAGGTGATTCATATGAATCACCTCCTCGAACAACAAAGTTGTATATAGTATTATCAATAAATTACTTATTTACTTATCCACATTTTAGCCATAATAAACTGAGAATCGTCAGCCTTACCATACTGACGTTGAATTGCTTCATTCACATTATCAGCATTAATCGTCCTCTCGTTACTTGGATAATCTAGACGGCGAGGGCGTACACCTGCAGTTGTTCCACCATCATGAGAAAGAATCGAACTAAAAATAGTTGTTGGAAAAACATTGGGATTATAATCTGCTTGAGATGAAATATCTTTTAATACAGTGGCCGTGATTATTCCAGGAGCATACACAGGTAAATCTATACGTCCTCGTGTAGCAGATACTGGATTGTACGGAATATTAGTTGTTGCAGCATCACCATTTGTTGTATAGTTCATTGCAGAACGGTTCCACAACGCAAAACCCTCATAACCATTAATCAACAGAGACTTCCATCTTTCAATCTGAATATTCTCTATAGATGCATCTGTTATCTGTGCCAGATAATCTTCTGTCATTGTCGCATAAGTACGTCCATCTCCTGTTGATTGTTGGTAAAGAGTCATATACTTACTTGGAGTACCATCCGTTGGATACAACAATGGATATTTCTCCAATGCTAAGCGATCTGCGGCTTTTAAATGTGTCAAAGCATCTCCTCCAGGAACACTCCAACCAAGTGCTGCTGCTTCAGCCAAGATAAAATACGTCTCATCTCCAGCAAAAACAATAGTTGGAGCAGTTTCAGAACCAATAGAACCAGGGTTTAACCCACATAGAATACTGTACTGAACAGAATCTACAGAGTAATCTAGATCTGTATTACTCTCATCAAAACCTCTTTCATAAATAAAATATGCAGCAGACACCGTTGTTGTATCCGTACCATTTGCTACACGGTACTGACCAGACCATGCATCAGATTGACTTGCACCTCTAGCAGAAGCAAAAGAAACGGGCTTCCATGGTTCACCTGGCCTAGCGACTTCTTCGAAGGGGTTAAAGTAGCTCTGTCCTGTCCAAGCCACGTAATCTCCATTTTTAGCTTGCATTACATGTGCGCCAACATAAAACAGTCGAGGGTCTTGCATTTGTTGTGCTCTATGCAGATACTCATCACCCAAATATGCATAAGCAAAACCTCCAGCTTTACCATTTATTGCGGTACCTGATCCATTTTGGTGAGATCCCCAAGGACCACCAACTTCACTATGAATTATCAATGCGGCATCTGTATTACTAAGCGTTGTAATATAACCAGCAGCGTTAGCGGCAGCCTCTTCTACAACTCCTTGTGCCCATGCAAGATCAGCTGAAGATGCTCTCATTCCTATTCTTAATAGAACTGAGTTAGCTAACTTTGCCCAAGCCTTTGCTCTTGAATCATTTGCTAAGTGTCCATAAATGATATCTTCATCTTGAGCAAATGTATTAGCACTCGTTTCCATAAGGATATCACGAGCCTCTGTCAACTCTTTAACTAAATCTTTGTAAATATCTTCCTGTTTATCATACTTTGGATAGAAAATTCTATCATCATAACCATGCCCCCCTTCACTATATGGGATATCTCCATATAGATCTGTTAGACGCTGGTAACTTAGAGCCTTCATAATACGACCTTGAGCCAATTTAGCAGTATTTACACCATTAACATTGGACTCTTCCATCTTTGCAATCATATCAGTTACATTCTTGATTGCATTAGTGTACATTGACCCCCATTTAGCAGAAGCAAAACTTCCCCCTGTTGAGTAAGCCTCTCCTGATTGATAAGCATCTTGCATTAATCCTGATAGAGGTCCTGCCATAATCAAATTACCTCTCCATTCTTCGTATGCACTACCAGCATAACTTAATTGAATACCAACAAACTGATAACCTGGATTGATTTCGTTTGTAGTATTTGGGTTCGTATTGATCGATTCAAAATCGTTTGTACACGATGAAAGCAACCCCACAATCATCGCAATAATATAAATATTTAACCTTTTCATCTCTTACTTAGAATTTTACATTTAGATTAAAACCAAAGCTTGCAGGTAATGACATATTACCATATTCAATACCACTACCACCGTTACTGATTGAGAATGCAGCCTGTGGGTCAATATTATCAGTTGCTTTATAGATATATCCTAAATTCTTTCCAAATACACCTAAATTCACACCTCTTATGTAATCAATATTATCAAACCATTTCGAAGGTAGACTATACATTACACTCAACTCTTTAACTGAAATATACGAAGCATCATAAATAAATTGCTCATCTACACCAGCAACTCTCTGATAAAAATCTTGTGGAACAGCAGTCGTTCCTTTTCCCTCTAGCTCGGTAGGATACCAAACTTCGTTAGGAACAAACTCACTACGCCCTAGAGTTGATTCATGCTTACCTGCAGAATATGCTGAAGCCTCTGTTGCGGAGTACACTTCTCCACCAAATTTCGAATCAAGCACCAAGTTGAAGGTAAATCCTTTATAAGTTACAGTATTAATCCAACCAAACATTAGATCTGGAATTCCCGAACCAATCGGAGTCGGACTAGAGGAAGCAATAGGCAACCCATTCTCATCCAAAACAATTGTACCATCCTCTCCACGTTGGTAAGTCGAACCTAAAATTGTTCCATACGAATAACCAGTAGATGCTATAGTAGAAACTCCTCCACCTTCTAACAAGATAATTTGATTAACCTCATCTGCTAATTCCTCAACCGTATTTTTGTTGTAAGCAAAGTTCAATGTAGTATTCCATGTCACTTCTGAAGTCTGAATTGGTGTAGCATATAGTTGAACTTCAATACCTGAGTTACGGATCGAACCAGAGTTTACAACAGCATTATTATAGCCCGATGCATCTGAAACCTGAACTTGAATAATTTGATCAACAGCCAAAGAGTTATAATAAGTTACATCCACCCCTAACCTATTACTAAAGAATTTCAATTCCGTACCGAATTCATAAGAAGTCATAGTAGATGGCTTAAGATCTGCATTAGGAATTGTACCTCCGTCTATACCTCCAGAAGGCATATTAGCACCACCCCATCCTGGGTGTTGATTACTATCCAAGTTATATTGCAGCGTCAACTTGTAAGGATCAGTATCTGAACCTACCTGAGCCCATGAACCTCGAACTTTTGCAAAAGAAATAAACTCTGGCAATTCGAATGCATCAGATATCACAAACGATGAAGCAATAGATGGGTAAAAATATGAATTGTTATCCATTGGTAGCGTAGATGACCAGTCATTACGAGCACTCACATCCACAAATAAGAAGTTGTTATATCTGAACTGAGCCGTACCATAAACAGAATTAATTCTTCTATGGTAAAAACTTGTACCTGCGGTATTATCACGTCCCTTATTTGGAACCTGTAAATTTGGATCTGCAAAATCTGAAGAGAATATAGAGATTGATTCAGATTCCTGATCCCATTTTGACGCACCTGCATTTACAGTTAAGCCAAACTTCTCATTGAAATCTTTATTATAAGTTATCAATGCATCCATATTCGTCTCAACATTCTGAAATTTTTCTGAATTTGCTCTACCTCTTTCATAATACGGTGTTCCTATTGGATACAAAGCATCTGAGTTATTAAAAGTCAAATCACCTCCATAACGAACCTGAGCACTCAATGCTTCTGTAAAATTAAATTTAGCAGAAACCATTGAGATCAAACGATCTTTTTCATAATTATTCTGTACCTCATTCAATGTCCAATAAGGGTTACTATTATTCAAACCAACTCCAATAGGCAAACCTGTAACAGGGTCCTTGTAGTTCTGAAGTTGTGATAAAGAGACGTTATTTGGAACACCAAGTAGCTGTACTGTTGGATTAAATGCAGAACTACCCATTAATGATGCATCTGATTTCTCATTAGTATAAGCCAATTTTGCATTCAACTCTAATTTACCATCAAAGGCTTTTGCTCCTCCGTTCAAACTTAATGCATTACGATCATAAGTTGTTTGAGGAACCAATCCATCATTAGTGGTGTTACTATATGAGAATCTCACGTTTGAATCGTCTCCTCTATTGGTTACAGAAACCGAATTGGTCCATGTCGTACCGTTCTCATAGAAATTGTTCTCATTATCATGGAAACGATATGCTGCATCTTTGTTACCCTGGTAATCTGTATATGTAGATTGGTTTGCATAACTGTTACCCCACATCGAAGTGAAATTATTTGCATCAGCTTGTGAAGAAGGAGCATTACCTTGGTCTCCTTGTCCATAAACATCTTGCCACTTAGAATATACTCTAGCCTTATCTAACGTGAAGTTCGAGTTGAACTCCACTTGAGTTCCTTTGGCTCCTTTTCCTGTTTTGGTCGTAATTAAAACCACACCATTCATCGCTCTCGTACCATATAGAGCAGTTGCTGAAGCCCCTTTTAGAACCGAGATATTTTCAATATCATCTGATGAAATACCTGACAAACCGTTACCAGAGTCTATACCTCCATTGTCTTTATCATCCGCATCAGAAAATTGATTATTGGCAATTGGCACACCATCCACTACATAGAGAGGTTGGTTACTACCTGCTAGATTCGCATTACCCCTGATGATAACCGATGAGGATCCTCCAGGACCTTGACCTGTTTGATTCACCTGTACACCTGCAAGACGCCCAGAAAGTGAGCTCATCACATTCGCATCTTTTGCTGAAGCATATGCTTCCTCTCCAACTTCTGAAGCGGCATACCCTAAGGATTTCTTCTCTCTTTTTATACCCAAAGCAGTTACAACTACATCATCCAGCTGCTCTAGATCTGCATCCATTGTTATATTTATAACATCTTGACCTGAATAGGCAATTTCTTTTGTTTTTAGACCAACAAACTGAGATACTAAGGTTGCGTTTGTTTGATATTCTAAAGTAATCTTTAAACGATAGTTCCCATCAAAATCGGTAACCGTACCAATTGATGTTCCTTTAATCATTACAGTCGCTCCAGGAACGGGTAATCCATCTTGGCTTGACTTTACAATACCGGTAAGAAATTTATCTTGCGCAAAAAGAGCTGAGACACTAAATAGCATCACGAAAACAAGTGAAAATTTTCTTAACCACTGCAATTGGTGATTCTTCTTCATCTTTTTGTTGTTAGTAATATAATAATAAAACTTTGTTCTTTCTAACCCTGAATAAGAAGTTGAGTCTAAATACTTCTTATCAAGCTCTTAGCAAACCTATTTGAAATGCTATCATTTTCTTATTTTATCATCCCAACGATGGTACTACTAATGATTTTTACATATCTACATAATACTACGAAAAGCTATAAACACCTAGCAAAGAACAACATAAACCAAACATGTTCTAAAACAGCAATCTAACACAGATGAAGCCCATTTGTTCAATCTAAACACTATATACTAAGAGGTTAAGTGAGTCTTTAATAACACAGAAACAATATAATACACAAAGATGATTTAATTAACACAATGTCAATATTGTAGATATAATCTTAAGTATTAGCTAAACTTTTATTGCTTAATTAAAAATTATAATATCTAATTGATCGAAAACACAAACGATAGTCAACTTTTTTTGTACTAATATTAACTAGATATTAGGAATTAATTCACAATTAAGTATTATTCAATTGTCAATTTGGTAACATTTAGAATGCCTCAGTCATATTGAAGTAAAGAAGGGTATTTCCAACAACAGGATCCCGACCAACATCAATTCTAAAGTTCATTCTTGGTTGCACTTCTATTCTTAGACCAACACCATAATTTGGTAAAACCCCATCAACATTCCAAGGTGATTCCCCCATTAGACCTACACCAGCCCAAGCCGCAAATCCTAAGCGATTCAACATTTTGGTTGCAAAATTATGTGGGACAACATTTAGCATATGCCTATATTCACACACTAAGGCTGTTGCAGCTTTATCCCTAAACTGTCCTTTATAATAGCCCCTCAAATCAAAAGGAGAACCAACAGAAGGGAATTGTGTAAAAGGAATTTCTCCCGAAGCATAACTTGATTTAGCAAGCCAAGACAACACAGAACGCTTTCCTAACTTCGGTAATCTTAGATATTGGCTATAGGTAAAATCTGTAACATTAAAAGCATAATCACTACCTAAAATAGAAGCGTACTGCACAAATTGAAGATCAAAATAAATCCCTTTATATGCATTCACTGGAATATCCCTTGTGTCATAGCTTACTTTAACACCAAGTCCAGAAGTCAGCATATCAATACCATCAACTGTTCCACCATCATCCAAATAGTAAGGGTCCTCAATAATCTCTTTCGCAGGATCAATAATTTTGTTTATTCTCAGGTCATAAACAGGTCCTATGAAGAAATCACTAGATGAAATACGAAACAAAACAATCGGATTTAATCGAAACATACTATTACTATAAGAGGTCGTACTATCCGACCGAACCGTATTCTTATTTTGATCATATCCTACACCATAGTAATTATCTGTGGTATTCACATAAGAATAGAGCCCCATTAATCTTATCTTATCTTCTTTAAAAAACAGTTGTGGACGAACCAATATATTAACCCCACCCTCAAACAAAAATGCAAAAGCGATTGGAACAACAGACCTTTTGCTAATGGTGTCCTGCATATTCATCTGGAATGTAAACAGTGCACTACCACCGATCAACACACCAAAATCAGGAGTATAACCAGGACCTCCTAGAATACTAAAACGAACATTCTTAGTAGAATCTCTTTCTGCTTTAGCTTTCTTCTTTTCACTAGCAAAAGTAGTTCCTACTACACATAAAAGAACGAATATCAATAATCGTCGTAAAGCCATGGAGTCTTTTATTTAATCATTATTATTACTTAAACACAGGGAGAATCAAAATAGTTTAGGTGACAACTAAAATTTTATCTAACACCGTCAAACATATACCGAATCTTCCCTCCATTCGAATTGCAAGAGGTATACCATGTTATGGTAATTGTTATGAAAATTCCCTAAACAACACATAATTCAAATACTCTTTATGAAAGCTCCCACTATGTCTCAACAACCACGACCTTTAAAAAACAAAAAAAGAGGTCCTAAGACCCCTTTTTATCATCATTAACCACTATCTAAAAGACCATTAATCTATATCCCACCATACTTTGGTGCTCATAAGATCAGGCCCATTCAAAAGATCCAATCCTTTTTTATACCCCGCAGGGTTTAAAAAACTCTCTTTATTAGAGTAACGCATCCTGTAGGGAAGATCATCCTGCACATCAGGAACCATGGACGTGAAAACATAGGCTTTTCCTTGTTCTGTCTCCCCCTGTTCATTTAACACTCCGTCCAGATCCATAAAGCTAACTTCTCCAGGTTTCACCAATGTTTTAGGGAAACCTGTTCTTCGATATTCAGCCCATGAATTGAAAGGTTGCATATAGAGTGCGATGTATTTTTGAGTAAGCACTCGCTCTTCATTGGCTGTTTCTAAATCGGCAATATATGGCTTACGATACACCGAAGAAACCCCCCAGCGTTCTAAAGAAGCTTCCACTCCTCTCTTATAATAAGTATCATCCCAATTGTTCCATTCCGACAGAATAAAAGCCACTTCACTATACGCCATGACTGTATTCGCAAAATTTGCTTGAACAGGGACATTAGGCAAGGAAGTTCTCTCTATACCTATGCGTGAAGTAAAGACACTACCTAAACCGTATGGCATACCTTCATAATGATCGACTTGGTAGATTCCCAAACCAAGCTCATCAGTTGCTGTAGGAATATAATCCCCTTTGGTAATCAAAGCACCTGAATTTCCAATGGCCAATGCCTCTATAGGCGCAGCATAATAATAGAGTCTAGGATCCACCTGACCGAATGGGCCGATGCTTCCTTTCAACAGATCGACAAAAGGCTTTGCCACTGCAAAATCAGATCTATTTTCCACCGCAAAAGCTCTATAAAAAGGGGATGCATTAGCAGCTACGACATCACTCTCAAACAGAGCACTATCCTCATTACTTTCCATCACCCCACTTGCCAATGCTTTTTGAATTACCTCAGCAGCCACCTCAGGTAACGCCCTAGATATTCGTAAGGCTCCCCTCAAGATCAACGAATTAGCCAATCGCTTCCATTTCAAAGCATTCCCCTGAAAGATGTTATCTCCAGAAGAGAATGCAATTCGATCTTCATGAATCATATCGGCTGCCTCTCTCAACTCATTTAATATATCTAGATACACTTCCCGAGCATCGGCATATGTCGGACTCAACAGACCACCTCTAGCATCTAATGCTTGGAAAGCCTCATTACTATTTCCATAAGAGTAATATGGTATGGGGCCATAACTTTCCGTAAGAACCATGAACACCCACGATTTCAATATTCTGGCTACTGCAATTTGATTATCACTATCTCCAAACAGCTGTGCTTCTGCTCTACGCAAGGGATCATTATTAATGACTTCAATCTCTCTAAGATCCATCAAATCTAAGTAGATATCCGACCATCTCGATGCATTGGTATTATCATCCATAGCATATCGATCCTCATTGGTATAATTGGTATGAGACAGGTACTCCATCCATAGTAATGCTGAACCTCCGGCATAAGAATTATCTCTAAGATGATGAATCAAACTATTCTGTGCCTTAATCAATAAAGTAGGTACAGGCACCCGATTAGGCTCATTTGGATTTACATTCGTTAGAGTCAAAGAATCTCCACAACCCATAAGAAATAAAAAGATTGGAAGTAAAGCGATATATTTTTTAAATCTCAATTTCATCATAACAATTATCTTTTTACACTTATATAGTTTACAAACTCAATTGAACATTCACACCATAATTAGCAATGGAAGGGAGCGCTCCCCCCTCAATCCCTTGAACATTACCAGAAGAGGTCACCGCCATTTCGGGATCTATATTAGGGTTATCCAATCCCCATGTATATAGATTACGACCATACACAGACAGTCGTAGATCCTGCAACACTTCAATCCAATGACTGGGAAATTGATAACTCAGTGTAAGCTCTCTCAACTTAACATAGGAGGCATCAAATATATTCTGCACATCCGGTCCATACCTAAAATCCTTACCATACTGACGGGCCGTAATTTTAGTCTCATTAACTACAGGCTGATCGGTAAGCATGTTCTCTTTGGTGATATAAACCACCTGTCCACTCCCATCAAATTTCCCATAAACACCATCTAGAACAACCCCTTGTTGACGAATATCCACTCCATCTTTATAAACCGTCTCCTCCAATAATCCTGAAGACATTCCAAAAAGGTTAGACAGTGAATAGTAGTCTCCTCCCTTTTGGATATCAATCAGTGCCGAAAGCGTGAAATTCTTATATCTTAGATGCTGCTGAACACCCATATTGAAGTCAGGAAGAACACTTCCGATCACTTCGGGAGACAAAGATTCCAAGTAACGACCATCGGGACCAACCACTCGATTCCCCTTATTGTCATAAACAAAATTGGTTCCCAAAATAGCACCATAGGATGCACCAACAAATGCATTTACCGTTACATTTTGTGGTGCAACACCCATTTGATAATTATCAATACCTTCACTCAACGAAACTAACTTGTTCCTATTCTTAGCATAGTTTACAGAAAGATCCCACGAGAATCCTTTGGCCTGAACAGGAGTTGCATTCACCACCAGCTCAAAGCCTCTATTGGTCATCACCCCTGCGTTGGCAAACATATGAGAATATCCTGCCGTACCAGATAACGCAACTCTTGTAATCAAATCCTCCGTACGATTCCAATATAGCGTCGCATCAAAACCAATGCGATTGTCCAAAAACATCGCTTCCAAACCAACCTCTTTAGCAAAAGTAACCTCTGCCTTCAATTCACTGTTAGCCAAAACATTTGGCACACTATATTGTGCCACTCCTTTAAAGTTAGGAGAGGTCAGAGCATAAGTCTCTGACAGAGCATATGGATCAGTATCATTACCACTCTTGGCCCAACCTGCTCTTAGCTTACCAAATGAAAGGATCTCCGACGATGCCAAAAATGGCAACGAGCTGAACACTAAACTTCCGTTCACCGATGGATAGAAATAAGATCTATTCTCTACTGGCAAAGTCGAAGACCAATCATTACGAGCAGTGACATCCAAATACACAACACTTTTAAATCCTGCACTTGCTCGCCCAAATACACTATATCCTAAACGGTGTTTCTCATAATCATCTACAATAGGGGGATCCACCGAATTCTTTGTATTGTACAATCCCGGAATAAACAAACCACTCTGTGTTTCACTTGAGCTACGGTAGAACTTATTATTCCTAACATTGGCACCAATCAAAGCATCAAATGTCCAATTAGCCCCCAAAGGCTTCTGCCATTGTGTAATCCACTCTAGATTATCCTCTTGAAACTGTCTGACCGTCTCCGCATACCTTGGGGTATGACGAGAACCCACCGACATCCGATCTGAGTTCTGAAAAACATACGAATCGTGATAAATCTTTAAGGTAGAATTCAACGATTGGATAGGCCTAAAAATCACTCCTGCATTTCCAATGAAACGATTTCTAGTCTCCTCCGTATAATTCTCATATCTAATCCAATAAGGATTATTGATATACTTCGGACGCGAATTTAGAGCCGAAGTTCTATTCCAAGGATTGTGTGTACCATCTGGATTCTTATACCTTTTCAAACGTTCGTAATCTAACTGACGCTGTCCCCACTGGGTTAACTGAAGCATCACATTATTAGAGCTATACCCCGTCACAGGACGTCCAGTCACTTGATTATTAATAAATGAACCACCAGCTACAATCTCAAGCATATCGCTAATTTTCGATCGACCATTAAAAGTCACCGTATACTTATCTGAAGATGAGTTAGGCAAAAAACCCGACCCATTTAAACTATTGAATGACAGTCGAAAATCGCTCTTATCTTTTGCTCCCGATAACGTAATGCTATTATTAAAAATAACTCCTGTATCAAAGAAATGGTCGATATCATTCTCTGGAGCAACCCAAGGCCTAGTCTTAAGATAGTTCTCTGAATCTTGCGGATTCAGGCCATCCCAATGTAGCACCTGAACATTTGGATCAAACTTCGGACCCCAACTCTCATCCACATCATAAGCAACCGTAGAGTAACGCTGCCCGTCAATGGTCACCTCATCAAAACTACTCAAACCTCCACCACCATATTGATTTTGTAGCTTTGGCAAACGATTCACCTGTTCGATAGAGACTCCACTGCGAATCGAAACTCCAAAACCTGGTTGCTCTTGGCCCTTCTTGGTTGTAATCATAATCACACCATTAGCCGCCCTTGAACCATACAATGCTGCTGCTGAAGGTCCCTTCAGTACTGAAATGTTTCCAATATCCTCTGGATTGATATCTTGAGCCATATTGCCATAATCAACGCCACTGGCACCTGGACGTCCTTGACTCTCACTATAGTTCGAATTGTCTAACGGAACGCCATCAACCACAAATAGAGGTTGATTTTCTCCAGTAATCGAGTTGGCACCTCTAATCAACACACGAGTAGAACCTCCGATGGCACTTGAAGAGCCCGAAACCTGAAGCCCTGCAACCTTTCCAGATAGTTGAGACAATGCATTTCCACGATCTCCCGATCCAACAGCATCTCCAGAAACATTCTGTACAGAATAACCCAATGCCTTCTTCTCTCGAGAAACCCCCAAAGCAGTCACCACCACTTCATCGACGGCGATATTATCAGGTTCAAGAGAAATCGAATAATAATTGTTTAACGAAATAGGAACCTCAACCGATTTCATACCGATATAACTCACAGTTAAGGTCTTTGCCTCAGAAGGAGGCGATAATTGAAAGGAACCGTCGTAGTTTGTGACAGTACCCTCTAAAGTAGAGGAGACAACAATAGTTGCTCCAGGAATTGGTTGGTTATCACCTTTTGAGATAACTAGGCCGCTTATTGCACGTCTCTGACCGAGCGCAATATTCAAACTGGCCAAGACGATTGCCGTCAGGGCGAATAAACTCTTTTTCATAAAATACTAACCTTTCTAACTTTATACAGTCACACTCCATAATACTGGATGAATAATGAATTAATAAATAAATTGTATCCTCATTGATCAGCTACCTTGGCTTATCAGAATAAACTTCTGATAAGTAGGCAGCAGCTCTGAGAATGTTGTATAACACATTACAAAGATAGGCAGTATTTTTATTAAAAGACAAATTGGTGTTTTATTGCAATTCTATGAAATATCCTCATAACGGATTGAACTCACGCTAACACCTATCACCTCAAATATCGAATGTAAATAACAATATACTATAATATAAGACCTACCATAGACTCAACAATTCGCAACAATTCCAAAACCCCAAAACACTCCAATTCAATCATACAATAAAAATAATTATCCCACACATTTTAGTCCTAAATCACATTTAGATAACATTCAGAAGGCAAAATCCGGAAGGTAACAAAGGCATCTTGGAAACATCTCTACCACATCAGAGTGGTATAACAGGGGATTTCTAGGGGAATACTCCCAACATTCATCGAACCTTCCTCCATATTCATTCGAACTTCACTCACCCAAACCCAGAATGGATGAGTGATCTTCGAATGAAGTCCGAAGGTTATTCGAATGAAGTCCCTAGAGTTCCCGAATCATTCCCCTACCAATCCACTATCCATCCATTCTATTAGAAAGGCTACCCAACCCTGTTATATCAATCATAATACTCCAGCGATTGAGCACATTTAAGACTGCTTACATCACTCCATTTAATTAAGTATCAATTAGAATCTAATCCAAAAGATATAATAAAGTGTCAGAATATATTACAAGACATATTAATATTTTTAAATATTAACATCTCTGATACTATTTTTTATTCTAACTTTATAAAAGACGGGATCTCTACCTATCCATGTTCGTATAGTGACAATATACTTTTCAAAAGCATTGAATTATCTTACGATCATCTAAACCAACATTATTCCCAAATACCCAATTATGGGCAGATTTGGTTCTATTTAGTTAGAGAATTCTGATTATCGACTATAACCAAACGCAATAATGAAATATCTTCAACTGCTATCTGTACTATTGTTATTCTCAAAGGTCGTAACTGCTAATGATTATATCTCTATAGAGAATATTCCGAACTCTCAGGATCTATCTGAAACCTCAGTTACTGCAATTGTTCAAGATAACAGTGGATATATCTGGATCGGTACTCGTGAAGGATTAAATAGGTATGATGGCTATTCATGCAAGAAGTATTTCTCTTCGAGTAAAGAAAGATCTCTCATCTCAAGTGAAATCACCGACCTATATATCGATAGTGACTCTTGCATGTGGGTAAAGAGTATAGAAGGAATGAGCCTCTATGATCCCCAAACAGATCTTTTTGAAAAGATAACTATCCGCAATGATTCAATCTATGTTAGAGTTATCAATACACTAATCGAACAAAATGGGCTAAAGTGGATTGGTACTAAAGAGAATGGACTAATTGGATATAATTCAAAGAATAGAACTGTTGTCTATACACCAAAACAGAAAAAGTTTATTCGTGATATATGTGTTCATAATGACACGACACTGTGGATATCTCATGGTTCGACCATTGGTTTATTTGACACAAAGAATAGAAGGTACATTCAGCATAATATCCAATCAAGTGACCGAGTCATATATGAATTGATTCAGATGGATAATTATCTTTTCTTTTGTACAGAAAAACATTTTCATATATACGACATTTCAAAAAAGAAGTTATACTCTTCGAGGGAGGTTGAAAAAGTTGACCATAGTGATATTAAAGGGTTGTTAACAAAATTAGAGGGAGTCTTCATTACCAACATGATTACTCATGATGATAAACTGTGGATCTCTACCGATGGGAATGGTCTATTTGTTGTAGATATTAAGCAAAAATTTCTAGTCAATAATATTACAGTCAAATCATCTAACCAAGAGTTAAAGACCGATGCCATTCGATGTATATACTCCGATTGTGATCAGAATATTTGGATTGGAACGATGCACAATGGAATGCACTTCATTCCATACAAACGAAAGAAATTCTATAGTTATCAGACAAGACTAAATGAAGATCTATATCCTAATGGCAATTTCTCGGGATTTCTAGAAGAGATAGACAATACGTTATGGGCATCAACTTTTGATGGTCTATGTCGGTTAGACAAACGTTCCTTCGAAATTAAAGAGGTGGTTGGGCGAGGTTTAACAATTAATGCGATCAGTTCAGACTGGCAAGGGAATATCTATATTGGCACCTATATGAAGGGGCTTTATAGGTATGATATTAAGAGGAAATCCTTGACAAAAGAGATACAAGACAATTCAAACCGCATTGGACAGGAAGATTTGGAACATAATATCAATGCATTGTTAACAAGTAGTTCTGGAGATATTTGGATTGGAGCGAGAAACCTATACAGATATGACCCCATAAGCAAGAAGTTGGAGGCCATAGGAAGTGGAAGAATAAGATCAATTAACTGTATACTTGAAGAGACCCCTAGCAGTTTATGGATCGGAACAGAAAATGGTCTGTTTCATTACAATCTGAACAGTGGTAATATTGAAGCGTATAATAAGAGTAAAGAGATACCATTCAGAATTACGCATAACTCAATCAATTGCCTTTTAAGGGACAGTCGAGGAGATATATGGATTGGCACAAAAGGTGGTGGACTAAACAGAATTAATAGTGGCAATATGGAGGTGGTCTACTACCAGAATGATTCAAAACAAATTAGCCGGGTGGTTCATGGAATGGTGGAGGATGCATCTCAAGATATTTGGTTTACCACCAATAGTGGGTTAATGAGGGTAACACCTGAAAGACAAGAGATGCTGCTATACGATAAAACCGATGGGTTAATCAATAAACAATATATCGATAAAGCCATCTATCTTACGCACTCCAATAGGATTCTCTGTGGGGGAGAGCGAGGTATTGATTATTTTATTCCAGAGGATATTGAGACAAATCAGATAGCCCCTAAAGTCATAATAGAGGGCATCTTCTACTCATCCAAAGAAAAGACGTTTGACAATAAGGATGGTATATATAAAAAACGGTTAAACGATGGAGACACATTAACTCTTGGCTATAACCAATCTTTCTTTGGTTTCGAATTTACAGGGATCGAATATAGTAATTCAGCAGAGATTACTTATGCTTATCAAATGCAAGGAATAAACAACGACTGGATCGATATCACAGGTCGCAGAACGATTCAGTTTGGTCAAATTCCATCGGGAGAGTACACACTGAATGTAAAGGCTGCCAATAGTGACGGGATCTGGTCAGAACAACCTCACACAGTGCATATTATTGTTACTACTCCTTTCTTTAAGACACCACTGGCCTATGCAATATATCTTATACTTATTCTTTCGCTAATATACCTATACCACCGCTTCAATGTACAACGTCAATTGCTTAAAAATCGATTAAGATATGAGTCAAAAGAGAGACAGCGCATCGAGGAGATGAGTCAGTTAAAGCTTCGCTTATTTACCCATATATCCCATGAATTTAGGACTCCTTTGACTCTAATTATGTCTCCTACGGAAGAGCTTATTAGAACAGGAAGTCTATCTGTTGAAGATAGAAGGAAATTGAAATTGATCGAAGGTAATGCTAAGAAGTTGCAGCAGTTAGTGGACGAGGTGCTGGAGTATCGTAATATTGAATCAGGAACCATTCAACTAAATAAAGCAAATATTGATATTATATCATTTTTGAGGGGCTGTCAAGAGTCGTTAAAATATTGGGCAACCAAGAAGAATATTGAATTTGAACTTGAATGCTCCTTACACGAACTGACCCTTTCTTTAGACCAAAGGCTCATGGAGAAGGTGATCTATAATTTGCTGAGCAATGCACTAAAGTACACAAATGAAGGGCATGTAAAGATTGAAGTGAGGAGAGATGAACAGTGGTGCTATATCTCTGTTACAGATACAGGTATTGGCATTGAACCGCCTCATCTAGAAAGGCTATTTGAGATGTTCTATAGGGTTGATGAAAAAAGTACTGTCAAAGATAGTGGCATCGGATTGTCTTTATGTAAAGAATATGTTGAGCTACATAATGGGCAGTTAAAAGTAGAAAGTGAATTGAATAAAGGAAGCTGCTTCACGGTCTTACTGCCTATCCCCACAAAAGATAGGGGCATACAGACCTCTGATATTCGAATAAATAGAAACGAAGAGTCTAATTCTCCAAAAACAACGATCCTGATTGTGGACGATAACGATGAGCGACGAAATTACCTTGTAGTTCAATTTCTAGGGATATATCAAATAATCGAAGCGAGAAACGGAGTGGAAGCTCTAAAGATGATCAAAAAACAGAAACCCCAACTTATATTAAGTGATGTGATGATTCCAATTATGGATGGATGGAAACTTTGTGATAGAGTAAAAACGGATTTCAACCTATCACACATTCCCGTTGTTCTTTTAACAGCATTGAATGATGATGAAAATGAAATTACTGGATATAACACGGGAGCAGATGCATACATTCCTAAACCCTTTAGCTTGTCTCATTTACATAGTGTAGTAAACAACTTATTATCCAACAGTGAGAAGCGAAAAGAGAAATTCCATAACGCCCTTTTCGTAGGAGTCAATACAGATCATTTATCCGATCTTGATCGAAACTTTCTCGATAAAGCAGAAGAGATTGTTGTCAGAAATATCAATGACCCTGAGTTTTCTGTTCAGATTTTAAGTGACCTTTTGGCCATGAGTCGATCGAATCTACATCAAAAATTAAAGATCCTATGTAATATCACACCTAGTGATTATATCCTCTCATTAAGGCTAACAAATTCGATAGAGCTTCTAAAAAGTAAAAACTACAGAATCAACGAAGTGGCTTACCTAACAGGTTTTTCTACCCCATCCCACTTTGCTAGTACTTTTAAGAGGTATTTCGGAGGTAGCCCTAAAGACTTTTTAAATGGGAAAATAAAGGTGGACCTACACTCTGTGGATGTTGGCCGTAAGATCCTTTATTAAAACAAAAATTCAGTATCCTAGATGAGTAAAAAACTAGATCAGGAGGAGAGACAAGAAGTCTCTCTTAAATATCGTTTCACCACTTCTTTTGGGTAACTGCATTCATCAACAAATTGTAATTCCGATACATCTCATTACGTCTTTAAAAAACCTAGCTTCATGGACATCAAATGAGACTCGAGATGCTCTGCCTTTTATCACCATAAGTTGTTCTACACTACATCAAGGATAGAAGCCAAAACAGAACTTAAGAATTGATTATCAAACTTACTTTAGGACATCTAGAAATATCACATTTGTCTAAAATAAAACACAAACAGTTAAATACCAATGACATACAACCTACACCCAAAAGCCATTAAAATACAAGAAATAACACATTTTAGAGGATTTGGATCTTTTTTGACAGGAGTATCAAAAAAGATCCTTGACATATCGGATACTATATTGTACGTATCAAGAAACACAATACTCGAACTTATTATATCATTGTAGATGTATAATAATCAGTCTGCTGATTTTAGATAATAGAACACTAAACCAATTACCATATAAAACCATTTAATGATTAATAAAAACTAATTTTTAAATAAATAACTATCATGAACTATGAATAAACAAACCATGCTTAAAATCAAAAGACGCTTATGGAAAGAGCACAGGATAATCTTATTTATGGGATTATTACTCTTTTCGGTTTTGCCTACTTTTGCAGACCAAGGAGAGTCAGTCCACGATCTCAATAGTGGATATAACACACAGCAAACAGAAAAAAGAGTCGTTAAAGGACGAGTTGTTGATGAAAATGGAGAACCTATGCCAGGGGTGACCGTGTTCATTAAAGAGACCAAAACTGGTACGGTGACCGATTTTGATGGTAATTTTACGATAAAAACGACTAGAGATGCTGTTATTGAATTCTCGATGGTGGGGTTTGAATCGAGAAAAGAACCACTTGCTGGAAAAACATGGATTGAGGTATCTTTAAAATCGAAAGTAGCAGATCTTGATGAGGTGGTAGTAGTAGCATATGGAACAAAGAAGAAAGCTACTATTACAGGAGCCCTATCAACCGTGGAAACGGAAGAACTAGTTCGTTCACCATCAACTAGTGTCGCCAACTCTTTGGCTGGAGTTATGCCTGGAGTGACAACCATCCAAAGTAGTAGTCAACCGGGTAAAGATGCTGCAGAAATATATATTCGTGGAGCTGGATCACCTTTGGTTCTAGTCGATGGAGTTGAACGGTCATTTACTGATCTGGATCCGAATGAAATTGCAAGTATTTCAATCTTAAAAGATGCTTCTTCTACAGCTGTATTTGGGGTAAGAGGAGCAAATGGTGTGATTTTGGTAACTACAAGACAAGGTGTGGTTGGAAAGCCACAGATCTCTTTCACTACCTCCATTGGTCTAGAGAAACCTGACCACTTATACCAATCAGCCAGTAGTTATGATTATGCAAGACATTGGAACTACATGATGGATGCAGATGGAGCAGGGAATAAGTTCTCATCAGAGGCTATTGAAGCATTCCGTACAGGCTCAGATCCCTTGATCTATCCAAGTGTTGATTGGGCAGACTATATGTTCAACGATTACTATATGCAGAGCAAGAACAATATCTCAATCACAGGAGGAACCAAAAAAGTACAATACTTCATATCTCTAGGATACCAATACCAAAATGGTTTGATGAAATCGATGGAGGATCTTCAAGGATATGATAACAACTTTAATAATAATAGATACAACTATCGCTCCAACATCACTGTCAACCTTACTGAGTCGACTAAAATGAAGGTAAACCTTGGGGGAGTATATAACAAACTCCAGGATCCGATCATTGTCACTGGTTTAAATAAAGATTTAAATCACAGGTACAATAGACCATTTATCTATGGAACCCGATGGACCTTGCCTTTCGCTAGTCCTGGTTTTGTAGATGGAAAGCACTATAAGTTGAAAGCAGGAAGAAAAGTGCTACCGACAGGTTTCGGAATGCGTGAAGGTATTTGGGCTCTTTATGGATATGGTTACAGAAATGTAAACTCAAATAAACTGAACCTAGACATTGATATATCACAAGACTTATCAAGCATTACAAAGGGATTACAAGCATCAGTGAAAGGAGCATATAATGTTAGATACGAAACCATTAAAGCATGGAGAGGTAGCCAACCAACATACTACCCTTCCTATACTAGTACATTAGAGTCTCCTACCATGGAAGTCACCGATCCTAATTTTAATAAGGATATTATTATCGAACTAGGAGGGACGAAAAACGACTTATACTATGCTGAGAAATCATCGAGAAAAAGAGACTGGTATTTAGAAGGACGTGTAAACTATAATAGAACCTTTGGAAATCACTCGATTGGAACCCTGTTGCTTTATAATTTATCGAGGACTTATTACCCAAGTACCTTCAAATATATTCCTTTAAGCTATATTGGCTATGTGGGACGATTGACCTATGACTATAAGCAAAAATATCTATTAGATATTAGTATGGGATATAATGGTTCTGAGAACTTTGCACCTGGTGATACGAGGTATGGTTTCTTTCCTTCAGTATCGGGGGGTTGGGTTGTTTCAGAAGAGAAATTGGCAAAAAAACTTAACCTTTTCTCTTACTTAAAAGTTAGAGGTAGTTATGGTCAGGTTGGAAATGACAAGGGTGGCAAACGCTTTCTTTATATGCCAGAGATATGGAACTCAGAAAAAGGTATCAGTTTTGGTGTAGACAATACTGTTTTACAGCCATCCTACATTCAGGGTCCAATTGGAAACAGTGAGGTGACTTGGGAAACAGCAACTAAGATGAACCTCGGTGTTGATCTAAAGCTCTTTCAAAACAAACTTTCTATCAATGCGGATATATTCTCAGAACAACGAGAAGGAATTCTTATTGCACCCAAATCCACTCCAGGAATTATTGTCACCAAATCTCCTATACTTAACATTGGGAAGAGAGATAATAAGGGTTATGAACTGATGGTCGGATGGAGCGACTACACACATAAGGACTTTCAATACAATCTTTCGGCCAGTTTGTCCTACGCAAGAAACACCATTATAGACAATGATGAACTTCCTTCAGACTATCCATGGCAACTTGAAGAAGGTGGGTCCACCAAAAGAGGTCCAGTAGAGTATATGTACCAAAGATTATACCAAAAAGAGGATTTCATAAAAGATTCTGATGGTAAATTGAGACTAAACCCTGAATTACCTCAACCTTCCTATAAGGTGTCACCAGGTGATGCTAAGTATCAAGATATCAATGGTGACCATGTTGTAAATGATATTGATAAGAAGGTATGGGGATACTCTTCAGTTCCAGAATATACCATGGGATTTAACTCTACTCTTACTTACAAAAAATGGACACTGTTTATGCAATGGACAGGTGTTACGAATGTAAACAAGATGGCACACGTTGGACACAGACAGATTTTTGGTAACCCAAAGAATATGGGACTAAACCAGATGTGGGTAGACAATGTTTGGACACCGGATCGCACGGATGCTCCATGGCCTAAGGCAACAAAAAGTGGGATGGCATGGAATGGTGCTGAATCCACCTTATGGGATTTAGATGCTAGTTATGTCAGATTAAAGAACCTCTCTTTAACCTATGATATGAATGCGAATTCTAAAATATTCAGAGCTATTGGTATAAAGAAAGCTGCCATTACTGTGAGTGGATACAACCTATTTACATTTAGTAAGCTAGACTACTTTGATCCTGAAGGAAGTGACATTACAAATTGGGATGGTGCATATCCATTGACAAGAATATATAACTGCTCATTGAGGGTGAACTTCTAGTAATTCTATGATAAAACAATAATTATGAAATTCGTAAAATATATCGCGGTTCTACTTTGTACTATCATCATATCCTGTACAGAGGTAGATTTTGGAGATGAGTTTCTTGGGACACAACCCGAAAGTTCTGGAGCAACATTGGATACTCTATTTGCCAGTGCCATTAATTCTGACTTAGTTCTTAACAGAGCATATACCTATTTGCCATATGGTTTACCAATCAATTGTGGGGGGAAAGATGCAGATTATAATAAGCTAGGAGGAGGACTTTTAGAGGATCTTACAGATCTTAGCTATTCATTTAATAAGCAGACTGGAGTTGGTCCCCACAACTACTACTATAATGGTTCATTGACCAGTATTACACAAAGTAAAGGACAGACATTTCTTTTACAATCAGAGCCAATGTACTTTGCTATTAAGTATGCTTGGATCTATATTGAAAATATTGATCGTGTACCAGACTTATCGGATGTAGAGAAGAATATTCGCAAAGCTGAGGCTAAAATGATTTTAGCGATTAGCTATACTGAAATTCTTCGAAATATTGGAGGAATTCCATGGATAGATCATGCTATCAAACCAAACGATGAGATGAAATTTTCTCGCATTACATTTGAAGAGTCTGTTAACAAAATCGTAGGATTATTAGACGAGGTCATTGCATCCGACTTACCGTGGAAACAACTAAGTACAGATGATGGTAAGATGACAAAAGCTGGGGCAATGGGGCTTAAATTACGAGTACTACTGTTTGCTGCAAGTCCCACATTTAATTCAGATCAACCATGGCATCCAGATGCAACGGAACTAACGCGTTACAAGAGTTATGATGCCAATCGATGGGTCCTAGCAAAGAAAGCCGGGGAGGATTTCTTTAAAGCGTTGGCTGCTAATGGTGACTATGCATTAACATGGCCAGAAGAGGAGACCCACCAAGCACGAAGAGAGGCTTACCGTAGTGGATATTATGATCGAGGAGGGACCGAAATTCTGATCTCTGTCAGAACCAATAAATATAACTCAAGTGCTCATGATTGGTTTGCAGGATCACAAACGTCATTCTGGCCTCTATTAGGGCCAACTCTAAATTATGTGAATATGTTCTCTTGGGAAGATGGTACGGAGTTTCCTAAAGATTTTGATTGGAAAAATCCAGCACGCCAACCATTCTTTGATGTGACAGCGTCTAAAGAGTTTATTCCACAAAGAGATCCACGTCTTTATGAAACAGTTGCCGTTCCAGGAGATAATGTGATGGGGGTTGCAATGCCTCTATATGTTGGAGGAAATGGCACCTACACAGCAGAATGTTCAGGCTTTAGATTGATGAAGTGGATGCTTCCTGAGCCATCTGATCGAATTGGTCGATTTACACAATGGCCATATCTAAGGCTATCGGAAGTAATGTTAAGTTATGCTGAAGCAATCTGTATGGCAGATGGAGCTCCTAATGCCATTGCATATAAAATGATAGGAGATGTTAGAGCTAGAGTTGGACTACCTAATATTCCACAAGGATTAAGTAAAAAAGAGTTTGTAGATAAGGTGATAACAGAAAGAGCTTTGGAGCTAGGGTATGAAGAAGTACGTTGGTATGATTTGGTTAGACATAACATGAAAGAAGCTTTTCAAAAACCACTTCTAAGATTAAAAAGTACTCTATTAACCATTGGAGAGAGCGCAGCAGAACCTTTGACATATGATTTTGAGGTTGTTTCAACTTCTCCACGTTCTTGGGCTACAGGGACCTTTGATACCAAATGGTACTTGGCTCCAATTCCACAGAATGAGATCAATAAAAACTATGGACTTGTTCAAAATCCAGGTTGGTAAGAAATTAAATCAAAATTTAGACATGAAAAAAATTATATTCATTTCAATTTTGTCCATTTGTCTCTTTAATAGTGCAATAGCCCAAAACAAAGCAGATGTAGATACGCCTACATTGAAGAATTCTGGTCAGATTATTGACCTAGAGAACACTGCTATTAACTATTCAAAATCAGACAGAGATGCTCTAAAATACGGGAGTAAGCTTGAGGTAATGGACGCTCTTTTTGGTCAAATCCCCGGACTCAATATTAGTCAAGGAAAGGGAGTTTCATTTACTCAAAATCCTAGCTTTACACTTCATGGATTTAAACCTCTTGTATTGATTGATGGTATTCCTCGTGATGTCAATGATCTTATTATAGATGAAGTAGAAGATGTTATTGTATATAAAGATGCTGCTGCAACAGCTATTTATGGGGTCAGAGGAGCACATGGTGTGATTAATATCATTACAAAAAAAGGTAGAAATCAAAAGAAACTTGAAATTGGGACATCCTATCAATATGGTATGGCTCCTAAATTTCGTGCTCCAGAGTTTGCGGATTCTTATACTTATGCTAGATCTTTAAACACTGCATTGGCAGCAGATGGTATCGATCAAAGATATTCCGCATTAGAGTTAGATGCATTTAAGAACAACACTTACCCTGAGGCATATCCAAATATAGACTGGTATAACGAGTCGCTATCTGACTTCGAAGTAAACCATCAGTTTACCTTTGATGTAAGAGGTGGGAAAAAGACCTTTGACTATTATGCACTTATTGCTTATTCTCGAAATCAAGGGTTGTTTGAGCATCACAATGAAGATGATAGGTACGACAATCAACTACTGGATACTCGTCTTACGATGAGAACAAACATTCGGGTTGATGTAACAAAAACCACAGAAGTAAAGGTGAACTTGCAAACTCGTATGAAAGAGTTTAATAGTCCAAACTCTTATGATAAGATCATAGATAACATATACAGAACACCGAGTGGAGCATTTCCTATTAAGAGTGATGGAATATGGGGAGGTGATGTAAATTTTGGTAACATAAACCCTATTGCAGCCTTAAGCAGTAATGGTCATTACAAAAAAATGGCTAACACACTGAACTTAGATGTTTCACTCGCTCAGGATTTACAGATGATTACAGACGGTCTATCTGCAACGGTTCTATATGCGATTGACAATAATGGAGTATTAAACGAACAGTCAGAACTTAATTATCAGTACATTGATCTAAATCCAACAATTCTACCAGATGGAACATTGGTTACGGATCCAATAATCTACGGTGATAATTCTAAGACTCTTAGCCACGATTCAGGGATAAAGAAAACCTACTTTAATAGCTACGTAGATGCGATTCTAAGCTACAAAAAGTCATTTGGTAAGAGTAAGGTTAATGCGAACTTTATTTACAATATGCAATCAAATGAGGTAACAGGACAAAACCAATCACGTAAGCGTCAATCAATGACTGGATCATTAGCGTATAGCTATAACAAGAAATATTTTATTGACTTGGTTGCAAGCTACGCTGGTGCTTCTGCGGTACAATTAGGAGATCGTTTTGATACTTACCCTGCTGTTTCGGCAGGCTGGGTTATCTCAGAAGAGAACTTCTTTAAACCAGGAGCTATCTCATACTTAAGAGTTAATGGATCATTTGGTTATTCTGGATGGGATGCGAGTACACCTTATGACCTAGAAAAGCTATATTATAAATCAGGTAAAAAAGGGTTCGCTACACTAGGTAAAAAAGGGAATATCTTAGGAAAAGGAGGGTGGAGTGAAAGTGACCTTCCAACCAATAATCTAAGAATAGAAAAGATGCGTAGAATAACATTTGGAGCGGACCTGAATATGTTTAGATCTAGAATGTCAATTAGCGCAGATGCTTTCTATAATAAGCGTTATAATGTACTACTTGAAAGTACCAATACCACCTCTAGTGTTCTTGGATTGCCTGTGAGAAAACAGAATGATGGTATCTATAACTACAGAGGAGTTGATCTTGCACTTAATTGGAAAGATAACCTAGGTCACTTCTCCTATGAGTTTGGAGGAACACTTTCATTCACAGAATCAGAAATTGTCGAAAACAATGAAGGATTCAAGCCATATGACTATTTGTCTCGTAAAGGGAATAGTATAAACCAAGCTTATGGATTAGAAATGGATGGATATTTTGCAAACCAAGAAGATATCAATAACTCTCCTGTACATACCTTTTATCCCGTCTCACCAGGTGATATTAAATACAAAGACCAGAATAGAGATAACGTAATTGATCAAGACGATATAGTGAAGATGTTTACACCGACCGTTCCTGAACTTTACTACGGTTTTCATATTAATCTTAAATACAAGAACCTTTCGGTATATGCGAACTTCCAAGGTGTAGGGAATCACACTGTAAGTCTATTGAATAGTAGCTTGTATAAACCCTTAGTTAACAACTCAAATATATCAAATACCTTCTTACAGAATGAAATATATTGGACAGAGGAGAATAGTGACAAAGCAACGATGCCAAGACTAACAACGGTACAAAATTCGAACAACTATCGTAATAGCTCTCAATGGTACAGAAATGCTTCATACCTAAAGTTAAGAGACCTAAGAGTTGGATATACATTTAATAACCCAACGGGTTTCCTTTCGAGCATAGAGACTTATGTTTCAGCAAACAATCTATTTTCTATCGACAATATTGATTTTGCCGATCCTGAAAATATTAAGGATAACTATCCTTCATTAAGATACTTCTGGGCAGGATTAAATATTAAATTCTAAAGCAAGCAATCATGTTTAAAGTAACTAAATATAAAAGATTAAGCCTAAGTTTTCTATTGGGAGCTTTACTTCTAATGACATCATGCGATTACCTTGATTTTGATGAGAGTAATAGGCTGTATGATGAAGAATCTGTTTTTTCAAACTTTGGCCAAACATCCAATTTATTAAATCACCTTTACTCCTATGTACAACAAGACTTTGGTGTAATAGGTAGTGGTGCGATGAGAGACTGTGCATCAGATGATGCTGAATTTGCAAATCCCAATAATCCTGTACAAGATATGAACAACGGGAATTGGTCTGCATTAAACGTTAAAGATGATGTCTTTGAGAAGTTATATCAAGGCATTCGAGCTGCCAATAATTTCATTGCTCATTTTGATCCTAAAGCCTATGATGGTTACAAAAACAATTCTGCTTACCTTAAATGGAAGAATGCCTTTCAGTATTACCCATACGAAGCCAGGGCCTTAAGGGCATATATGTATTTCGAACTTGCAAAACGTTATGGGAATATCCCATTGACCACAGACGTTTTAACTATTGAGCAAGCCAATAGTATAGGGAAGGCACCATTTAATGATGTGATCGCATTTATTACTAAAGAGTGTGATGAAATTTACAACCATCTACCCGTTAGTTATCTAGATACTAAAAATAAAGAAACAGGAAGAGTAACAAAAGGGTTTGTTATGGCTCTAAAATCTAGAGCTTTATTGTACGCAGCAAGTCCTCTTCACAATAAGGATAACAATAAAGAAAAGTGGGAAGACGCTGCAAAAGCTTCACTAGCACTTATTGATTCAGTTAAATCAAAAGGATGGTACACTAAAGAGTCTGGTGCAAATGCTGTGAACAATTTTGCATCAAAAGAGGCAATATTATTTAAAAATAATAAAAACAGTAACAAGTTTGAGCAATATAATTTCCCTGTTAGGTTTACATCAGGAGCAACATCAATCACAGGAGTATGTCCAACACAAAATTTAGTGGATGCATTTCAAACTAAAAATGGTTTTGATGTGACATTAACAGAATCAGGTTGGGTTTGTGATGATCCTGAGTTTGATGCGAATGCTCCTTATCAAAACAGAGATCCTCGATTCTATCAGACAATTCTTTATGATGGAGAAGATTTTAAGGGCCAAACCATTGAGACATTTGTAGGCGGCCAAGACTATGGACCAGTAACATCAGGAGGAAGTGCAACAGGATATTTTCTTAAGAAATATATTATAGAGGATACCAATTTTGCTCCAGACAATAAGGTTACTGCACCACACTTTTATGTTGTTTTTAGATACGGTGAGATACTACTAAACTATGCTGAAGCGATGATGGGAGCTTTTAATGATCCTGATTATAAAGATGGAACATTTACCTTGTCTGCTAGAGAAGCTGTGAATGAAGTAAGAGGTGCAGTGCCTATGCCTGCAATCACAGAGGCATCTGCTGAACTATTTAACAACCTTCTAAGAAACGAAAGAAGAGTAGAGTTGGCATTTGAGGATCATCGATTCTGGGATATCCGAAGATGGGATATAGGAGATGCTACGCAGAAAGATATCTATGCCGTACAAATTGTAGATAATGCAGGGGAAAAGACCTATAAAAAGTTTAAATATGAAACAAGATCTTGGAGTGATAAAATGAACCTTTATCCAATCAAACAACAAGAACTGTTCCGTAACACCAATCTAGAACCACAAAATACTGGTTGGTAAACATTCATAACCTTGAACTAGCATAGTTCATGAAACATGATTCGGGTGGAACTGATTCCAATGATTTAACCCTTAAAAGAGACGCTATTGGTTCGTTCCACCTGAAATTTGAGAAGTCAACTTTTTAAACAAATAGGAAACATTGATATGAAACAAAATAGAATTACACAACTCTTCACTATAGTGCTTGTATTATTTTTGTTTACAAGGTGTGATAAAAACATAGAAGGGTATACCACAGAAGATGTGCAGTACAACACAAATTATCCAGATCTAAGGTTCTCTGGAATAAAAAAAAGATACGATTACCCGGCCAAAGATGCTATTGACGATCAGATTCAAGTTAAATCACTTTACCACCAATGGGAGATTAAAAGTACAACAGGGAACACATGGTGTAAAGTCCTTCCCAACACTGGAAAAGCAGGAGATCTGTTTGATGTAAAGATTACTCCTGAAAATAATACGGGTCTAGATGATAGAGTTGATACATTGGTTGTAACAAGTGAAGGATGGGATGGGGCAAAATTTGTTGTTTTTCAAAAAGGTATAGCATTCCTTAAGACCACTTCAGAAAACCCCGTATTAAAAGAAACCATCGGAGATATCATTACTGTCAATATTGAGTCGAATCAGAATTGGAAAGCGAAGATCAAAGACGGAATCGATTGGATGAAGATTCAAAGTGGTGAGACAGGTAGCAACAATGGTGAAATAAAGATAGCTTCGACCAAAGAAAATAGTTTGCTACGCAAGGACGCCAACCTTTACATCTTTGATAGACATGATAAATTATGTGACTCCATTTCAATTTTCCAGAATGGCTTATATCTTAAAATCACAACCACTCTAGATAAATTTGAAACAACTGGAGGAGCAAGTGTTCTTAGTGTTAGTTCAAATACCGCTTGGACAGTGGAGGTTCCAGAAGAGGCGAAAGATTGGATTTCCATAGACAAAATGTCCGGAGATCAGGATGGAACCTTAAACATGACTGTTAGTGAAAACAAAGGAGGTACAAGGTCAACTTACATTAAAGTCAATTCTGATCCAGAGTTAACTGCAGATTCTATCCTTGTCGAACAAATTGGGTCCCTACCTTTCACTCAAGACTATTGGAATGCGAATGAATTTGTAACATTTAATGCCAATGGTTCAGCAACTCTTTTGGCTGATGCAAAAACAGGAACTAGAACGCTTAAGTCTAAATTATCTAATTTTAGCTATGGAAAGTATACCATAGAGTTCTCAGATCTTCAGATTCCTTCATCGGTTAGTACCATGTTAATGTGCATTACCAAAGCTGATAAAGTCAATGGCGGAATATCATGGGGATTCTTCGCCAACCCTAGATATTCAGATGGTTGGGCATCCGAACATTGGATTTCAGATGACTTTGGAAGTACTAAAAGACAACGTGTTGATAACGATATCCTAAAAACAGACATTAAAAAGTTAATTATCGATATCAAGAAGTCAAACAAAGATGGCATGGTAGATATTGATTTCTATATTAATGACCAATTGATTCGTAGCGAACATGGAGTCGATGGTTTTGCCAACGGAGATGATTACTGTATTAGTTTTTGGATTTATAATATGTACAGTACTGAATCTGCTATATTCGAGCCTAAATCTCTTCTTTATGAACCTTACAACTAATTATAGTCATGGTTAAGATAAAAAAAATGACATCTGTATTACTCATACTGTTTGTGATTATTGTTTATTCATGTAGCAATAAGGTGGATCAAAATATGAGTAAAGAGTTATCTTACCCCACAAATGTAAAGGCAACTTTTGACAAAACTACCGAAACTGTACAACTAAGTTGGGATGCAGTGGAGGACGCTAGTAGGTATACCATTTGGTATGCCTACACTACAACCTCTCCTTATGAGTTTCTTGCAGAAGTTAATACAACCGAATATAATGATGATTCGATCGACAGAGAGTCAAATAGATTCTATAAGATCAAATGTTATTCAGAACATAAAGAGAGTATCTATAGCATTGCTATCTCAGTTGCAAACAACTTAAAAAGAGATAAACATGCTAGGAAGCGAGCAATGTGGGTATGGAAAAATAAAAATGGTCTCGAAAAAGATAATAGAGCAAAGCTACTGTCTTTTTGCAAAGAGAAAGGGATTGAGATAGTTTACTTTAGCACAGGAACCAGTAATTATGTGGCTAATACTGATCTAAAAACTAAAACAAGAAAATTTATCAGAGAGGCACATAACCACAATATTGAGGTGCATGGATTAACAGGTAATCCTATATGGATAACTCCTGAAAAACAACATGTATATCTTGATGCAGTACGGAATATTGTCGCATACAATAACACGGTAGATAAGATTGAGCAATTTGACGGTTATCAATCAGACATTGAACCCAATAAGTATGTAAGTAAAAAGCTTCCTGTAGAAGAACGCATTAAAAATCTAACCCATTATATAAGTGTTCACCATAAAGCCGCAGAGATCTTTAATACTGACCTTAACAATCCTAATGATTTTGATTATGGTATGGCAATCAGTTCATTTTATGATACACATGGGACTGAACTTAATATCACGTTCAACGGTAAGAGTCAAGGCACTCTGTATCATCTAGCTGATATTGTTGATTATTTTGCAATTATGAGTTACCGAGACAAAGCATCTGCATTAATTGATATTTCTCAAACGGAAGTGAACTTAATGGCAAAACTAGGGAAGAAAGCATGGACAGGTGTAGAGACTATCGATACAGATAAAGTTGGTGCTGGAGGAGATTTCATAAATTTTGCCCAAGAAGGGAACCAATACATGGAAGGAGAAATAGCAAAAGTGACAAAACACTATGATCATAATAAGGGATTTGGTGGTATCGCAATCCATTATTATACAACATATTCAACACTTAAGGAGTAGACTCATTGAGTAGATCGTAAATATGCTAATAACAATACGATAAAAGCTTGGATTTAGAGTTATGATGAGGTTTTGAGAAGATAGATAAGAGGTCTTTTCAAGACCTTATCTTATTCTACCGCTAATTATCTCAATCAATATTTGTTCGCTCATAGCATACTGATCAGACAGAGTGTTTATAGGAATCCATTCAATCACTTAGTTAATCAAACAGAACTAAAGAATGATAAATTATAATAAAGTAGATATAAAGATTATCACGTTGATCTTGATCCTCATGGGATTCATTGCAGGGTGTGAGAAAGATCATTTAGAATCAAAGGATAGTAAAAATCCCCCTAATGAGTATTTTGCATCTACACTAGACGAATCTTTAATACATGGCGAGGATAAATACAATGCCATTTTTATTGAGAATGTATCCTTCTCAATAAATCAAGCTCAATATAACGCTTTGGACCACATTAGTTTTGAAATACTTCCCAAAGAAGGGAGTACGATTGTTGAACCTCTAAAAGGAACGTACACCAAGCATTATATTGAAACCAAAGGTTTTCTAGACAAGGAATCGATGTTGATCTCCTTTCCTATATTTGGTCTATATGATGCATACAAGAATAGAGTGCGCATTACAAGTATGTTTTCGAATAATAGAAAATGGGAAAAGGTACTGCAAATAGAGACAAAGGCTTATGAGTTCTCAGAGACAAAAAACACCAACATATTCGCGAACAAACAAAACTTTGTTGGCGAGAGTTATATTCATATCGTAACCGATAAAGGTCCTATGATTATGGACATCGAAGGAAATATTAGATGGGCTTATGAGGACATTCTTGATCTAACATGTCGCACCTCTGCCCTACTTGATAAGCATATGTATTGTAAGCAGAAAGGAACACCTTTTGATACTCTTCTTAAATTAGGCTTCGATGGGACGCAAGAAATAATCCCATTTGAGTGTGGTCATTATAGTGGCGCAGCCATACATCATGAAATCAACCTCAGTCCTAATGGTCTTTTGTTGGAAATTCATATTAAGGATGGGACAACACTTAAACAGAGAGGAAGTGTACTAATAGAAGTAGATAAAACAGGAAAACTACTTCAATCGTGGGATATGGATGAAATAATTGGTTCTTGCCTTACTAATGGGGAATTACCTATAGAAACATTTATTCGTAATCATGCGTCTAGTGGCAAAGCTTTAGATTGGTTCCACATGAACTCTTCAACTTACGACAAACATGACAATTCAATACTCATTTCGAGTAGAGAGAACTTTGTAATAAAGGTTGGATATAGTGATAAACAAGTTAAATGGATATTAGGTGATCCTACCAAGTTTTGGCACACGCTTGCTCCCCTAAATAAATATGCTCTTAAATTAACTGACGGAAATATCAATATAGGACAGCATTCACTAAATTTCTTAAAAGATGGAGAGTTATTAATGTTCAATAATGGAGAGAACTCAACAGTTCCCTATTTTCCTAAAGAAAAACTCGGAGCGACTTTCAGTAAGTCTATGATCTCTGCATATCAGATTTCTAATGACCTTAAGCAAGCCAAGGAGGTGATTCATATCGAGCTGCCGTATTTCTGTCCCAATAGAGGCTTTGTACGTAAATGTAAGGCTGGGTTTCTTGTAGACTACATACCTCAAGAGCCCGATTTTAATAGTGTCATTGCTATTTACAATGAACAAGGCAAGGCTCTACTCGAGATTATCAATCACAAATTCTTTGCAACTCGTGCATTTCCTTTTCCTAATGAGATCGTATTCTAGATATTTTTCAGAACATATCTAGAATACCAATAGGGAGTTATTCTATTGACAAAGAACACTCCCTTCTTTATATAGTAAAACTTGGAGTCCTAATCTACAATTAATTGGTAGTCTATACTATGATAATCCTAACAAGCTACAAATTTAAAGCCGTCCTTACATATGAACATCACAATGGATTTATTTAGGCAGACACTTTTACGAGTACTTTAGACGCAACGACACTGCGTTATTAAGATTCCCTATAGACATACGTGATTTAATGAAATAGAATTCTCTTGGTTTAATCGATTCTAGTTTTTAATTCCATGTGTAATATTGGGTAGGGTCGACCTTCACCATCAAGTTCTGAGCGTTGTTCCGTTTTAAATCCCATTCTTTCATAAAAGCCAACAGCTTGTTTATTTTGTTCATTAACATCAACTTTGTTGCAATCTAATACATTGATACAGTTTATTACAAGCTCTCTTCCTAATCCCTTTCCTCGATGTTCAGGAGCAATAAATAGCATCTCAATAATACGATCTGCAACACCAGAAAAGCCTAAAATAACATGATGCTCATCTCTTATTGCAAGTAGTTCTACTGCTTTAAAGTATTCATTCAGTATAAGGGGTTTGTATCTTTGAATGTCTTCTTCACTAACAAAATCGTGTGTAGCTCTTACGGAAGCTTCCCATATTTCGATTGCTTCTGGGTACTCCTTTATATCGATACTTGTGATTGTATATTTCATATTAACGTCAAATATTATTGTATTTTTCAATAATTTCATGCTTTACTTCCTCCAATGGATAGTTATCAAAAGCATAGAGGTAATTCATCGCGATACCGTCAAGTTCAGCTAGAAATAAATAGCTTTTAACTTGACTATTTTGAATTCCCATCTTTTCAAATATTCCTTGGATAAAAGCCTGTACTTTTATCGATCGTCCGACAATTAAGTCTTGTAGTATAAGTCGCGAACTTGATTGTACAGAGATATTGATACTCAATTTAAAATTACCTTTTTCATATTGTAGTCTTCTAAAGAAGTCATTTAATACTTCGATCAATAGTTCTTTGGGTAAATATTCTTTATTCTGATTAAACTGTGAAATAGCATTGGCACTATCGGCAAATACCGCTTTCAATAAGTCGTCTTTGTTTTTAAAGTGATGAAACACTAACCCTTTTGATACTCCTGCATTAGAGCATATAGAATTAATTGATGTATTATCAAATCCATTCTCCGAAAATAGCTTTGATGCAACTTCAATGACCTTCTCTCTTTTATCACTCATATTATAACATTAATACTACCGACCATTCGGTATGTAAAAATATAATAAAGTTCGTTTTAATGCAAATACAATGAATAACAAGAGATATTAACACAATATAAGCTTAGCTATTAAGTAATACTATACTCTCTAATCTGTAATTTCACTCCGATAAACGAGGATTTGATATGGT
>JAONJW010000070.1 GCA_028377305.1 Prolixibacteraceae bacterium
ACCCTCCATATTGAAAAGATTGATTATTATAAATACTTCTTCCAACGCCAATCATAGGACCTATAGATATAAAGTGAGCAAAACGATATCCAATTACGTTATACAAACACCCTGTTGACTCGGCATCACTCTGAAGTGCATTGACATGGTCTGAAGTATTCTCACCATAAATTCCCCATAATAGATTCGATCTAAAATAACCTATTGCTCTAATAGATCGATTATATGTATCGGGACTATGTATATATTCTATTGAAAAATCAATCTTTTTACTTTTTTCTGGTAATCTCTTTGCGTATACATTTACACATCCCAATAAAATCAGTATCGCTGCAGTTATTCTCATAATCCACCCTCCTTTCACCAAACCAGTGTAGTATAACAAACACACCCTACAATATTAAAGTTCAAGCTATTACAACCATTAACATTGGTGTTATAATTTTAATAAACAAACACTAAATTTGATTGTCTAATAGAATCGGACATGGATAAACATAATATCATAGTAATGAATCTATATTTAAATTTATGCATTAGGAAACTTCCTACCCACAGAAGGATAAAAAATCATACATAATACAACACAAATCTATCTTGAAACCTGACAATTAATATAATTGCACATCTATTTGTTTTTATTTAACTTTGGGTAAAACAAAAATTAATCTTATGAATATCTTAGAAATAAAAGATGTTACTAAAAGATATGCCGATCATCTAGCTCTTGACAATATAAGCTTAACAATTAATGAAGGTGACGTATACGGTCTTTTGGGCCCCAATGGTGCGGGGAAAACGACTCTTATACGTATGATAAACCACATCACGATGCCAGACCATGGCAATATACTTTTTAAGGGTGAAAAGCTTCGTAGGGAAATGATTCAGAATATCGGGTACTTACCTGAAGAGAGAGGACTTTATCCGAAGATGAAGGTTGGAGAGCAGGCAATATATCTAGCTCAACTTAAAGGTTTAGATAGAAAAGAAGCACTAAAGCGACTTAAGATTTGGTTTGAAAAGTTCGACATTACCGCATGGTGGAATAAAAAAGTTAATGAGCTATCTAAAGGGATGCAACAGAAAGTTCAATTTATTTGTACCGTAATACACGAGCCCGATCTTCTAATCCTTGACGAACCATTTAGTGGTTTTGACCCAATTAACCAACAAATGCTTCAGGATGAAATTACTCATTTTAAAGAACAAGGTAAAACAATTATTTTCTCGACACATCAAATGCATGCAGCGGAGAATATTTGTGATAAGATGGCACTGATCAATCAATCTAGGAAGGTTTTAGATGGTAACATCAATGAGATAAAAAGCAATTATAAAACCAACAGATATCAAATTCAATATCGATCAGAACAGGAGATCAACTTTTCGCATATTGATGGTATAGAGGTCATAGATAGCTCTCATAAGGAAGGTACATTTTTTCTAACAGTTTCTTCAAAAACAAAAGAGAAACTGAAGTATGTATTAGATGAAATATTTGCAAATGGATTATTAATGAAATACGAAGAAATTATTCCTTCAGTACATGAGATTTTTATAAAATGTGTTTCTGAAAATCACTAAAAGCCAATAGTTATGAGCCCTATATCACTCGTCTTTAAAAGAGAGTATTTATCAAGAGTAAAGAAGAAATCTTTTATTTTAGTTACAATATTGATCCCTATTTTGGCTATTGCAATGACTTCGATTCCAGCCTATTTAATGGTTAATTCGGAATCGCCAGCAACAAAAATAGGAGTACTAAATAACAAATCAGAATTACAGCATATATTCAAATCAACTAAGGATATTAAGTATACCTACATTACGGAAGAGGTGAGATCAGCTTACCTTGAGACGACTGAACTTAAGGATGAATATGATGCGATTCTAGTAGTACCTGAAGATATCCTGACTACATCTAGTGCAAAGCTTACATCTTATAAACTATTACCATTTACGGTTAGTGAAAATATCAGATCAAACCTGTCGGGTGCTATATCACAAATCAAGGTCGATCAGTTGGTAGATAAATATAATATTCCGGGATTAGAACAGGAATTCAAGGGCACTAGGACTAGAATAAAAATCAACGAACAGGTTGTTTCTGATGATGGTGAACAAAAAGATAGCTTTTCAGGCATAGCATCTGGATTAGGATATGTTCTAGGATTCATGATCTATATATTTATTTTTGCTTATGGAAGTATGATCATGCAAGGCGTTATGGAAGAGAAGAAGAATCGTGTTGTGGAGGTGATTATAACATCGGTGAAGCCATTCCATCTTCTGATGGGAAAGATCATTGGTATCATTGCAGTAGGACTGACACAACTATTGATTTGGCTATCGTTATTCGGTATTATACAGTTAGCTGTAAGCACAACGATATCCATGGAGTCTTTACAGATAAATAATGATATAATGACCAAGATCGCTAATGGATTTGATGTTCTTAACATCTGGTATATTGGTTCACTATTTGTATTCTATTTCCTAGGAGGAGTATTAATCTATGGCTCCCTAATGGCAGCTATAGGTGCAGCGGTAGACAATGCAGAAGATAGCCAACAGTTTATGATGCCATTGACAATTCCGTTGATCATTAGTATCATACTCTTAACACTTGTGATGCAAAGCCCTCACAACTCAGTTGCGGTATGGGGAAGTATTATTCCATTTAGCTCTCCTATCATTATGACTGCTAGAATTCCATTTGGAGTACCTGTTTGGCAATTAATCACATCTATGTCTATACTAATTATATTTTTTATTTTATGTGTGTGGATCGCTGCAAAAATATATAGTACTGGTATTCTTATGTATGGCAAGAAAATTAATTTCAAAGAGATTTGGAAATGGATTAGATACTCTTAAATATTTCAAGACAATTTTGTCTCTTATATTTTTTTAATTATATTGCGATCCAAATAAAAAGACAATATGAATTTTACATACTTAAATATGATTTGCTGCTGCTGTCTCCTAAAAAGAAGGCAAATATAGTGGTGCATCTATATTTGAGATTTAAAAGGCCTTCTTTAGAAAAGAAGGCCTTTTTTTTGGAACATTTTGCAAAGAATTAAGTTAATATACAAAACCACAAAAATCATTGAAGATGAAATACGATAATATTTTAGAGACTATAGGTCATACGCCACATGTAAAAATAAATAAGCTTTACGGTGCTGATTATAACGTATATGTTAAAATTGAGAAGACAAATCCAGGAGGGAGCATTAAAGATCGTATTGCTCTATCGATGATAGAACAGGCAGAGAAAGATGGAATACTTATCCCAGGAGAAAGTAAACTTATTGAACCAACATCGGGAAATACAGGAATTGGGTTAGCACTTGTTGCTGCAGTGAAGGGATATGAACTAACACTTGTTATGCCTGAATCTATGAGTATTGAACGAAGAAGAATTCTAACAGCTTATGGAGCAAAGCTAGACCTTACACCTAAAGAAAAAGGGATGAAGGGTGCTATAGATAGAGCTAAAGAACTACAGGAATCACACAAAGATAGTTGGATTCCTTCTCAATTTGAGAATCCTGCAAATATTGATGTTCATATTCGCTCCACAGCACAAGAGATTCTCAAAGACTTTCCTAATGGAGTAGATTACTTAATTACGGGAGTCGGAACTGGTGGTCATATCTCAGGTATTTCGAAAGTACTAAAAGAGCACTTCCCATCACTTAAGACCTTTGCTGTAGAACCAACAGATTCACCAGTTATCGGAGGAGGAAAACCAGGACCACATGCCATTCAAGGTATCGGGGCAGGATTTATTCCTAAAAACCTTAAGCTAGAGTATATTGATGGTACGATTCCTGTTTCAAAAGATGCTGCTTTTGCATTTACTCAAAAAGCAGCAAAAGTAGAAGGTATTTTTGGAGGTATCTCTTCAGGTGCTTCTTTAGCAGCCATTGCTCAAAAACTACATGAAATTGAGAAAGGAGCCACAATCCTAACCATCAACTACGATACAGGAGAAAGATATCTTTCAGTAGAAAACTTATTCTAACAAAGTAAGAGGCAGCTAAGAACTGCCTCTTACTTTATATTTTAGTATCGTTAAAAAAGTGTAGGTTGATCCTGACTCACCTCCTTCTTTGGTTTCTTCTTTTGTGGAGCCACTTTATCTAAAAGCCAAGACATATTTTCTCCCAGAGTAGTGATTGTAGCCAATCCTTCGGTGTCATTCAATACATCTCCGGGTTGTTTACCTTGTACAATATTCCAATAACTACTTCCTGGAACAACCATTTGGTTAATAAGGAAGAAATTATTCATTGCATCAAAAGCACTTAACTCCCCTGCCCTTCTTACTGCAACCACTGCTGCACCGACTTTCCGAGCTAAAAGATGACCTGATCCACGAGTTACATATCCAGAGACATCAATCAAAGCTTTCATCTCAGTGGTGATATTAGCGAAGTATACAGGAGATCCTAGAATTATACCATCAGCTTCTATCATCTTAGAAATACATTCATTCAAGAAATCATTATTCGAATAGCACTTCTGATCTTTTTTATCTCTACAAACGCCACAAGCCATACAACCTCTAATCTTATCTCTTTCAAGTCGTACCATCTCTACTTCATGACCATTACTCTTTAAAATATTAAGTAAATGGTCTATAATAGTGTCAGTATTACCATTTTTACGCGGACTACCGCTAAATGCAACAATTTTAGCCATGATCTATTTTTTTAGGTCTACATGTGAAGATAAAAAATCATTATGTATTATCTTTTTCTTCAATCAAAATAATTACCTAAAACGCTCAAAATAAATTCATTTTATATTAGAATAACCCTGATATACTACCATCATCTGTGATATTTATTCTCTCAGCAGCAGGATTTGCAGGCAGACCAGGCATACGCATTATACTTCCTGTGATCGGAACAACAAAACCAGCACCAGAAGAGATCTCAATACTTCGAACTGTTACAACAAAGTCTTTAGGTCTACCTAAAAGCTTTGGATTGTCTGACAAACTCTTTTGAGTCTTGGCAATACAGATAGGAAGTTCATTAAGTCCAAGCTTCTCAATCTTCTGAAGATCCTTTTTAGCTTGAGCACTATAATCAACAGCAATAGCACCATATATTTTTGAAGCAACAGTTTTTATTTTCTTCTCAATTGGCCAACTCCAGTCATATAGAGGTTTAACCTTATCATGTTCTTCTGCACAAGCATCTACCACAAAATCGGCCAACTCTAATCCACCTTCACCACCTTTTGCCCATATGTCAACAGCAGTTGCCTTCACACCCATTTTTTCACACATCTTAAGGATCAATTCAATTTCTTCATCTGTATCCGTTGGGAACTTATTAACTGCGACCACAGGGTTTTTACAGAAGTGATACATATTCTCGATATGTTTCTCCAGGTTAGGTAAACCTGCTTTCAGTGCACTAGTATCTTCATCTGTCAGCGCTTTCACATTTTTTCCTCCATGATACTTCAGTGCTCGTACAGTAGCCACTAGAACGATCGAATCAGGAGAAAGATCACCATATTGACATTTAATATCAATAAATTTCTCGGCTCCTAAATCAAATCCAAATCCTGCCTCTGTCACGACATAATCAGATAATGACAACCCAAGCTTCGTAGCCAAAATAGAGTTTGTTCCTTGTGCAATATTTGCAAATGGTCCACCATGTATCAATGCTGGAGTACCCTCTATTGTCTGAACTAAATTAGGTTTAATGGCATCTTTCAATAAAGCTGCCATCGCACCTTCAGCATCCAGATCTTTTGCATACACTGGCTCTCCTGAGAAAGTAAATCCTACAAAAATATTTCCTAAACGCTGTTTAAGATCGGAAAAACTTGTCGCCAAACATAGAATTGCCATCACCTCAGATGCAGCTGTAATATCAAATCCTGTCTCTCTCGGAATTCCTGATGTAGTTCCTCCAAGACCAACAACGATCTTTCTTAATGATCGATCATTCATGTCCATCACTCTCCTCCACTCTACTGTACGTGGATCTATTCCGAGTGATTTTATTTTACTCTGAATATTGTTATCAATAAGTGCAGCCAATAGATTATTAGCTTTTTCAATTGCAGAAAAGTCTCCTGTAAAGTGTAGATTGATATCTTCCATTGGAAGAACTTGAGACCATCCACCTCCTGTAGCACCACCTTTGATTCCAAAAACAGGTCCTAAAGAAGGCTCTCTAAGAACTACGGTAGTCTTCTTATCTCTTCTATTCAAGGCTTGTGTTAAACCGATAGACACTGTCGTTTTACCTTCTCCTGCAGGTGTCGGAGAGATAGCAGAAACTAATATCAATTTACTTTTCTTTGCTTTCTCGTCATCAATTAGCTCCAATGGTAGCTTTGCTTTATACTTTCCATAGAACTCTAATTGATCGACATCAACTCCTAAATCACGACCGATCTCACTAATCGGTTTCATTTCCACTCCTTGTGCAATTTCTATATCAGTCATATTCTCTCTTTAAACAATAGGTGACTAGTTACTCTATGACAATAAAAATAACAACATTATTAATAATAGGGGTTGCAATATTCTGTTATTTATCATTTTTTTAGGCATATTTATGTCTCTTCAAATCTTAAATACATGTAGTAAACAATATTACAGGATATTAACGACACTTAAGTAAAAACATAAAACAATAGCCAACCGAATGTGTTTTAACTGAAAGTTAAGAGACCAAAGGATTGATTGAACATGATTTATATCTGAAAAGGGAATAAATAGCCCGGAATGGGATCTATACTCACATTTTTTTATATATTACCATCATCAAATAATTATTCGACAAAATGAAAAAACTATTATTTATTGTTTTCATCGCATTAAGTTCATTTACAACACTTATTGCTGGAGAAAATAGCGTTGAGATAGAGTTCAACGAGAAGACCCAATCATTTGACAAATTACTTCAGACTAAAATGCCTGTGGTAGTTGATTTTTATGCTACATGGTGTGGACCATGTAAGAGACAAGCTCCAATTCTTGAAAAGTTTGCAAAGGATAACTCAGGGAAAGTATTAGTTATCAAAGTAGATGTAGATAAGAATAAAACGACAGCCAAAAAATATCAAATTAGATCTATTCCTACATTAATGATATTTAAAGGCGGCAAAGCTGCTTGGAAAGGAACAGGAGTACATACAGAGCAACAGATTTCAGCTGAAATTAATAAGCTATAATCTACATATCTTATTTAAATAGAAAAGTGGACTGAATACAGTCCACTTTTTCATATACAAAAAAAGAGGAAACGAAATCGTTTCCTCTTTTTATATGTTTATGCTTCACCTGCAGGTCCATTAAATGTCATTGGTGGAGGCATAGTAGGCTCTCCATCATGCAATTTAATTTGTCCTTGCACGGACTCATATCTTCTTATATTCTCATCTAAAGTCAATAAAAGTCTCTTCGCATGTTCTGGACTCATCACCACTCGTGATTTTACCTTTGCTTTATCCACACCAGGCATCATACGAATGAAATCCATTACAAATTCTGAACTAGAATGAGAAATCACAGCTAGATTCGAATATGTACCTTCAGCCACCTCTTCAGGAAGCTCGATACTGATGGATTGATTCTCTTCTCTATTCATACGAAAATTTATTAATCTTTAGAATCTACCAAACGATCATAGTCCTCTTTTGATCCTACTACAAGGTTTCTGTACAATTGACGTCCAGTACCTGCAGGAATCAAGTGTCCACAAATCACGTTCTCTTTCATACCTTCTAGGTTATCCACTTTACCGTTGATCGCAGCTTCATTCAAGACTTTTGTCGTCTCCTGGAAAGAAGCAGCTGACATCCAACTCTTCGTTTGAAGTGCTGCACGTGTGATACCTTGAAGAATCTGACCGGAAGTTGCTGGAACAGCAACTCTTGATTCGATTACTTTCATGTCTTTACGACGTAGCTGAGAGTTTTCATCACGTAATTGACGTGCTGTAACAATCATACCAGGTCTAAAGTTTTCAGAATCACCTGCATCAATGACAATCTTTTTGTCATAGATCCAGTCATTCTCTCTCATGAATTCATGCTTATCAACCAAGTGACGCTCTAGGAATTTAGTATCTCCCGGATCATCAATTTCAACCTTACGCATCATCTGACGAACGATAACCTCAAAGTGTTTATCATTAATCTTCACACCTTGCATACGGTATACATCTTGAACTTCGTTCACGATATACTCTTGAACCTTAGTAGGTCCTTCAATACGCAAGATATCAGAAGGTGTAATAGCTCCATCAGAAAGTGGTGTACCAGCTCTAACGTAATCATTTTCTTGTACAAGAATCTGACGAGATAGAGGTACTAAATATTTCTTAATCTCATTCAAACGAGTTGTAACAATAATTTCACGGTTACCACGCTTGATCTTACCGAAACTTACTTCACCATCCACCTCTGAAACTACAGCTGGATTTGATGGGTTACGAGCCTCAAACAACTCAGTAACACGAGGAAGACCCCCAGTAATATCACCTGCTTTACCTGAAGCACGAGGAATCTTAACAAGAACAACTCCTTTAGTAACAACCTGTCCTTCGTCCACGTTAACGTGACCTCCAACAGGTAAGTTATAAGATTTGATCAATTCGCCTTCCTCATTTACAATACGTAGGCTTGGATTTTTTGTCCTATCACGATTTTCGATAATAACCTTCTCTGTAAAACCGGTTTGCTCATCCGATTCCTCACGATAAGTGATACCATCCTGTAAATCTGCGAACTCAATACGTCCTTCATACTCAGTAATGATTACACCATTGTATGGATCCCATTCACAAATCAAGTCATTCTTGGTAATTTCCTGACCTTCATTAATGAACAATTTAGAACCATATGGAAGAGCATGAGTAGAAAGAGTAATCTTAGTATTCTTATCCACTACACGCAATTCTGCCAAACGGCTAACCACGATTTCAACACTCTTACCATCTTCATCAACGAAAGGAACTGAACGCAGTTCGTCTATCTCTGCAATACCTTCGTATTTTGCTACAACAGTAGACTGAGAAGAAACGTTACCTGCGATACCCCCTACGTGGAAAGTACGAAGAGTAAGCTGTGTACCTGGCTCACCGATAGATTGTGCTGCAATCACACCAATAGATTCACCTTCCTGTGCCATTCTAGCAGAAGCTAAGTTTGTACCATAACACTTAGCACAAACACCTTGCTTAGACTCACAAGTAAGTACTGAACGAATCTCCACTTTTTCAATTGGAGAGTTCTCTATAAATTGAGCAACTTCTTCAGTAATTTGTCCACCAGCACGAACAATAAGTTCACCTGTCAATGGATGAAATACATCATGAACAGTACAACGTCCAACAATTCTTTCATAAAGAGAGGCAACCACCTCTTCATTATTCTTAATTGCAGTTGCAGTCAACCCACGAAGCGTTCCACAATCTTGTTGAGACACGATAACATCATGCGCAACATCAACAAGACGACGAGTCAAGTAACCTGCATCGGCTGTTTTCAATGCCGTATCCGCAAGACCTTTACGCGCACCGTGAGTAGAAATAAAGTACTCTAAGACAGAAAGCCCCTCTTTAAAGTTTGCAAGAATCGGGTTCTCAATAATCTGAGCACCAGTAGATCCTGACTTTTGAGGCTTCGCCATCAGTCCACGCATACCACAAAGCTGACGAATCTGCTCTTTGGAACCACGGGCTCCAGAATCAAGCATCATATAAACAGAGTTGAAACCTTGGTTATCAGAACTCAAAGTATTCATCACTGTATTGGTCAACTTCGCATTCACATGAGTCCATGTATCAATCACCTGGTTATAACGTTCGTTATTAGTGATGAAACCCATGTTATAGTTATTCATAATCTCTTCAACCTCTTGGTAACCTTCCTTAACCATCTCTGATTTAGCATCAGGAATAACCACATCAGCTAGATTAAACGATAGACCACCTAGGTAAGCCATACGATAACCAAGATTCTTAATATTATCCAAGAACGTAGCTGTAGCAGCATTATCAGTCACTTTCAAGATATGAGCGATAATATCTCTAAGAGCTTTTTTAGTCAACAATCTGTCAAGGTAACCTGCCTCGTTTGGCACAAATTGATTGAATAAAATACGACCTACTGTTGTTTCAATAAGACGAATCTCTTGCTCTCCATTTTCATTTAAGTCAGTAGTCTTCACTTTAACAATAGCGTGAAGATCAGCTTTTCCTTCGTTAAAGGCAATCTCTACCTCTTCAGGAGAATAGAAACATAGTCCCTCACCCTTAACTCCTTTACGTGGCTTAGTCATATAATAAAGACCAAGAACCATATCCTGAGAAGGTACCGTAATAGGAGCACCATTCGCTGGATTAAGAAGGTTATGAGCTGAAAGCATTAACAACTGAGACTCAAGAATTGCAGCATTACCTAATGGTAAGTGAACCGCCATCTGGTCACCATCGAAATCGGCGTTGAAACCAGTACACACTAAAGGGTGCAACTGAATCGCTTTACCTTCAACAAGACGAGGCTGGAACGACTGGATAGACAAACGGTGAAGCGTCGGTGCACGGTTAAGTAACACTGGATGACCTTTCATCACGTTCTCTAGAATATCCCAAACCACAGGATCTTTTCTATCAACAATCTTCTTAGCCGACTTAACTGTCTTAACAATACCACGTTCAATCAACTTACGGATTACGAATGGTTTGTAAAGCTCTGCTGCCATATCCTTAGGAATACCACACTCATGAATTTTCAGAGTTGGTCCCACAACGATAACCGAACGAGCAGAATAGTCAACACGTTTACCAAGAAGGTTTTGACGGAAACGACCTTGCTTACCTTTCAATGAGTCAGAAAGTGATTTCAGAGCACGGTTGTTTTCTGTTTTAACGGCATTCGACTTACGTGAATTGTCAAACAATGAATCAACAGACTCCTGCAACATTCTCTTCTCATTACGAAGAATCACCTCCGGTGCTTTAATCTCGATCAAACGTTTCAAACGGTTGTTACGGATAATCACACGACGATAAAGGTCATTCAAATCAGAAGTAGCAAAACGTCCACCATCTAGTGGCACAAGAGGACGTAGATCTGGAGGTATTACAGGAACCACCTTCACAATCATCCACTCCGGACGGTTTCTCTTCTTTGATGCACGGAAAGCTTCAACAACTTGAAGACGCTTCAAAGCGTCATTCTTTCTTTGCTGCGAAGTTTCAGTACTTGCTTTGTGACGTAACTCATACGAAATTGCATCTAACTCTAGACGCTCAAGCAATCCATATAATGCTTCAGCACCCATCTTAGCGATGAATTTTTCTGGATCATCATCATCAAGCATTTGGTTCTCACGTGGAAGTGTATCAAGAATATCCAAGTACTCTTCTTCCGTAAGGAAATCCAAATATTTAACACCATCATCACGCTTTACACCTGGATTTATAACCACGTATCTTTCGTAATAGATGATAGTATCTAGTTTCTTCGTTGGTAACCCTAGAAGATAACCAATTTTATTTGGTAGAGATTTAAAGTACCATATGTGTGCAACAGGAACAACCAAAGAGATATGTCCCATACGCTCACGACGTACTTTTTTTTCTGTTACTTCAACACCACAACGGTCACAAACAATACCACGATAACGGATACGTTTATATTTACCACAGTGACACTCATAATCCTTTACAGGACCAAAAATGCGCTCACAGAAAAGGCCATCTCTTTCTGGCTTGTATGTACGGTAATTAATTGTTTCAGGCTTAAGCACCTCACCGTGTGATCTTTCTAGAATTTCTTCTGGAGAAGAAAGACTGATAGACAACTTTGAGAAGTTACTTTTAACCTTATTATCTCTTCTGAATGCCATAAAACAAATATTATAAACTTATAGTTCAGCGTATGAAAAGGAAGAAGCTACAATTTGAACTTCTTCCAATTCAATATCTTATTCAAGGTCAACACTCAATCCTAGGCCACGTAATTCATGAAGAAGTACGTTCAACGACTCAGGGATTCCTGGTGTAGGCATTGGATCTCCTTTAACAATAGCCTCGTATGCTTTTGCTCTACCAATCACGTCATCCGACTTCACAGTCAAGATTTCCTGAAGGATATTAGCTGCACCGTAAGCCTCAAGAGCCCAAACCTCCATCTCTCCAAAACGCTGTCCACCAAACTGAGCTTTACCACCCAATGGTTGCTGCGTAATCAACGAGTAAGGTCCAATAGAACGAGCGTGCATCTTGTCTTCTACCATGTGACCTAGTTTCAACATATAGATCACACCAACAGTAGCAGGCTGGTCAAAACGCTCTCCAGTCTCTCCGTTAATAAGACGTGTACGACCGAAACGAGGAACTCCCGCTTTGTCACACAATTCTGAGATCTCATCAAGCGTAGCACCGTCGAAAATAGGAGTCGCAAATTTGCATCCTAATTCCATACCAGCCCATCCAAGTACAGTCTCATAAATCTGTCCTAAGTTCATCCTTGAAGGTACACCTAGTGGGTTCAAAACGATATCCACTGGAGTTCCATCCTCTAAAAACGGCATATCTTCTTGACGTACGATACGAGATACAATACCCTTATTACCGTGACGTCCTGCCATCTTATCACCAATTTGAAGCTTTCTCTTCTTCGCGATGTAAACTTTCGCAAGTTGAATAATACCAGCTGGTAGTTCATCTCCGATAGTTACATTATAACGCTTACGTTTAACAACCGCTTCAAACTCTTTATATTTCATGATATAGTTACGAACTAAAGCAACAATCATATGATTCTTATCTTCGTCCGTAGTCCAATCATTTGCATTCACTGACATGTAGTCAATAGAAGAAATAAGCTTTTGAGTAAATTTCGTTCCTTTCGAAATGATATCTACACCATAATAGTCTTCTACTCCTTGTGAAGTTTTACCATTAACTAGGTTAAATAGTTTATCAATCAAGATATCTTTCAAACGGTTAGCTTGAATTTCAAAATCTTGATCAATCTGCTCCAACAAAGGCTTAGTAGTAGTTCTAGACTTCTTATCTTTCTGTACCCTAGAGAACAATCTCTTATCGATAACTACACCTTTCAATGATGGAGAAGCTTTCAACGAAGCATCCTTCACATCACCAGCTTTATCCCCGAAGATTGCACGAAGCAATTTCTCTTCTGGAGATGGATCAGACTCTCCCTTAGGAGTAATCTTACCGATCAGAATATCACCAGGCTTAACAACAGCACCAATGCGGATCAATCCATTCTCATCAAGATTACGTGTCGCTTCCTCACTTACGTTAGGAATATCTGAAGTAAACTCTTCCAAACCACGCTTTGTATCACGCACTTCCAAAGAATACTCATCGATATGAACAGATGTAAACACATCCTCACGAACGATTCTTTCCGAGATTACAATCGCATCCTCATAGTTATATCCCTGCCATGGCATGAAGGCCACCTTAAGGTTACGTCCCAAAGCCAATTCCCCTTGTTCTGTAGCATAACCTTCAGTAAGGATCTGTCCCGCCTTAACACGTTGGTTAGGTGAAACAATAGGCTTCAAGTCAATACATGTCCCTTGGTTGGTCTTCTTATATTTAGGTACGTTGTAACTTTCCGTCTCACCATTGAAGCTTACATAACGCTCATCTTCTGTGGCATCATAACGAACAACAACTTTACTACCATCAACATAATCAATAACACCATCCTTTTCAGCACTAATCTGAACACGAGAATCTTCAGCTACACAAGCTTCTAGACCTGTACCCACAATTGGTGATTGTGGACGCAATAATGGAACTGCCTGACGCATCATGTTAGATCCCATCAATGCACGGTTCGCATCATCATGCTCTAAGAAAGTAATCAAAGATGCTGCAATAGAAGCAATCTGGTTAGGACCTACGTCCATCAAATCAACTTCTTCTTTCTCAGCCATCGGATAATCGGCATCCAAACGAGCTTTCACTCTTGGATTAACAAACGAACCATCTTCTGCATAAGTAGCATTAGCCTGAGCAATAATCCTTCCTTCTTCTTCTTCCGCCGTTAGATAAACAATATCTTTATTATCCAAGTTCACTTTACCCTCAGAAACTGGACGGTAAGGTGTAGAGATAAATCCAAGATCTGTAATCTTAGCAAAAACACAAAGAGACGAAATCAAACCAATATTTGGTCCCTCAGGAGTTTCAATTGGACACAAACGACCATAGTGAGTATAGTGAACATCACGAACCTCGAATCCTGCTCGATCACGTGAAAGTCCTCCAGGTCCCAATGCAGACATACGACGCTTGTGCGTCATTTCCGCCAATGGGTTTGTTTGATCCATAAACTGTGACAACGCATTGGTTCCGAAGAAAGAGTTGATAACTGAAGACAACGTCTTAGAGTTAATCAAATCTGTTGGAGTAAACACCTCATTATCACGAACGTTCATACGTTCACGAATAGTACGAGCCATACGTGCTAAACCAACACCAAATTGATTGTACATTTGCTCTCCGACTGTACGTACACGACGGTTAGAAAGGTGATCAATATCATCGATATCCGTTTTTGAGTTAATCAATTTGATCAGATACTTAATGATCTCGATCATATCTTGATTTGTCAATACACGTGTATCAGAATCAATATCCAAATTCAATTTTTTATTGATTCTATAGCGACCAACTTCTCCTAAGTCATAACGCACCTCTGAGAAGAACAACTTATCAATTACGTCTCTTGCTGTTGCCTCATCAGGCGGCTCAGAGTTACGTAATTGTCTATAGATATATAATACTGCTTCCTTCTCCGAATTACATGGATCTTTCTGCAGTGTATTATAGATGATTGCAAAGTCTGCTAGATTCTGCTCTTCTTTATGAAGAAGAATAGTTTTCGCACCAGAATCTAGAATTTCATCCAAATGTTCAGGCTCGATAACTGTTTCACGGTCGATAATGACTTCATTACGCTCGATAGAAACTACTTCACCTGTATCCTCATCTACAAAATCCTCTACCCATGTCTTCAAGACACGTGCAGCTAATTTTCTACCTACAATCTTTTTGATTCCGGACTTAGATACGCGAATCTCATCAGCTAATCCAAATATCTCAAGGATATCCTTATCGCTTTCATAACCGATAGCACGTAACAATGTCGTTACTGGTAATTTCTTCTTACGATCGATGTAAGCAAACATCACACCATTGATGTCTGTTGCAAACTCAATCCATGATCCCTTAAATGGGATAATTCGAGCAGAATAAAGTTTCGTGCCATTTGCATGCACACTCTGACCAAAGAACACACCTGGAGAACGGTGCAGCTGAGAAACAACTACACGCTCCGCACCGTTGATCACAAAAGATCCACTTGGGGTCATATAAGGAATCGTACCCAAGTATACCTCCTGAACCACGGTATCGAAATCCTCGTGCTCTTCGTCCGTACAATACAACTTTAATTTTGCCTTAATTGGCACACTATAAGTCAAGCCTCTATCTATACACTCCTCGAGAGTATAGCGAGGTGGATCGACTGAATAATCAATAAACTCAAGGACGAAATTATTACGAGTATCCGTAATTGGAAAATTCTCACCGAATACCTGATTAAGGCCCTCTATTTTTCTTTCCTCAGGCGATGCCCCC
>JAONJW010000071.1 GCA_028377305.1 Prolixibacteraceae bacterium
GATTCATTAACCAACTTTATTAATGTGAATTTTCGGTATCCTAAAAGCTTACTAGAAGACAATATCTATGGGAAGGTATTTGTTTCCTTTGTGATCGAAAATGATGGTACAACATCTACTCATAAGGTTATTCGTGGTGTTCATCCTATTTTAGATAAAGAGGCTCTTAGGGTAGCTAAATTAATAAAATTTGAAACTCCAGGAATGCAATCAGGTAAGAAAGTCAGGGTGAGCTATTGTCTTCCAATAACTGTTACTCTACCCGAATAGAAGGGGAAATAAGAAGTATCGTAATAGGCTAAATCGGTAGCTATAACCACTATTCTGATTTGGGCTGCAAGGAACATGAAGCCTGTAGAGGCGCGTTGTTTGGGCCGAACATCTATAGCTGCAGATTATACGGATTTTTTTATTTCAACCTACTGTTAAAGTGCTACAGTTAATAGCCCAGTGTGCAGCGCTGGGGATAGGTAAGAATATACAACTTCCCCTGAAGGGGAAAGAGATGGACTACGGTACAATTATCTTCACACGTCTGTTCTTCTAACTTTCTTTCTATATTTAACCATATAAACATAATCTTAAATCTACAAACTATGAAAATGAAAAAAATTACTATTCTACTTACTGTAATGTGCTTATGGACATACACCTCTATGGCACAATCATCTAAAACGACTACTGAACAGTCTGAAATAGAAGATGAATTGGTGATAGATGATGATGAAGAAGCATATGAACGAGTATATACATATGTAGATGTAAAACCAATCTTTTGTAAAGGGGCATCACCAGATTCGTTGGACAACTTTATTAAAAAGAATCTTAAATACCCTAAGGATTTGGTCGATAGTCTGGATTGGAAAACTGTATGTGTAAGATTCCTCGTAGACAAAAAGGGAGCAACCTCATATCATAAAGTGACAGAGCCTCTTCATTCTGTTTTAGATAAAGAAGCTCTTAGGGTAGCCAAATTAATAAAATTTGAAGTTCCAGCAATCTATGAAGGTAAGCCCGTAAAAAAGCAATATCATCTTTACATAGACTTTGAATAGAACCATGATTTTGTGGTAGATGCACAAGGTGTACCGAACGGGAGCTCAGCGGTGCCAGCGTTTTATGCATAAGGAATAGCATGGGTGCAGACCGGCGTGTCCGCCCAAGATCAAGAATATAAAGATACCTATGTATTAGAATACACCGGAGAGAGGTATATATTTTGGGCGGACATGGATGTCCGCCCCCTACCATGATCAATAGGATAAAAAGGATAACCACTGATTTAAATATCGCACTTTACAATAAAGAGTCAATTCTTCCCAGAAAAATTTCCATTGATAAGGGCACCTAGGTTTTGACGGTGAACTTGGGTGTTTAAGGATTCACACATGGTTGCAAACTTTTTTTCTTCGCCCTCAACAAACTTATAGTTATGCTCCATATTAAGACGATAGGTTTCTCCATTTTTGAATTTCATATTAATGTAATAGCAAGGATCACGATCCTCTGGGTCTTCTTCTGCTTGATGTTTTAGTGGGGCAGCATGCCACTTAAGCATCTCCATATTCTTGTAGATAAACTCTCGCGTCAGCCCTCCCTTTTGAATCGAAAAATAGTCCTCTCCTATTTTAAATATAAACGGATGGATCTTGGCTCTTCTTTTTTCTTGCATCACTTCTGTGATATTTGATTTGAGGATGAAAGCCACAATAATAGATATACCCCAAAGGACCATTGCTGTATCATTTACCTCATAATACGAGTCTCTTGCTAGTTGAAAAGCAATACAGATATATATGAAGATGAAAATATTGGTGATTTTCTCTACACGAGTTAGCTTTATATTGGTCATTTGTATTCTGAATTCGGTCATTGTTTTGTTGGTTAAATCAAGTATTAGAAAAATAGATCGTTTTTGCCATGCACAATTGCAGCTAGGTTCTTATTCTTTATTTGAGAATTTAAGAACGTTGCCATCGAATGGAATTTCTCCTTCACATCTTTGGATAGCCACCCCCTGTCATCATCTATTGCCAAAAGATAGTTTGTTCCATCTTTAAGCTTCAGCTTAATATAAAAATTGTAATTATTTCTATGTGTATCTCGCGTTATGGAAATTTTTCTAAGATCTGCATACCATTTAAACTTACTGATGTCATCGTAGTTAAATGCTGTCCTTTGGTCATCAAAGTCTACAGAAAAGGAGTCTTCACCAATATGGAAGAGATATACATTCTTTTCGGGCTTCTTATACTTCAGAAGGATCTTATAGACTGTTTTATGTAGAAATGCAGATATAATGATTAAACCACACCACAGAATAAGAACAAAGGGCTTACCTTGTCCATAACATTCAAACGCAGCACTTAGTGAGTTCAAGTATAAGATCAAAAAGGCATAAAATACGATTCGATCGATATAGCTAATTTTCCTGACGGTTCTTTCTATCTTAAACTCTTTCATGATAGGGGTATTTTTCAGTTAAAATGTTTAATGCTATGTCATTGGACAACTGATTATCTATAGATCATCTCTTCGACTAATCGAAGAAAATGGGGTAGCTCTTACCATTCTCTTTAGTCCAGTTCCCTGTGAGCTTTCCATCGTCATGAATTTTGAAAAGGAACTTCGCACCATCTTCCGATACTTCTATCGTATCAGGAGAGAGTTGCTTCACTTCTACTTTAATAAAACCGCCATTATGATTGTACCAATAGTTTCCCCAAGCAGAGTCTACATCGAAAGAGAGGTTCATTGTGAAAGCATATTTACCATCGATTCGTCCATGTATCTCCATCTTATTTGGATGCTTTGAATAGTGGGTCTTATCCACAGGTCTTTTGTCTACTAACAGTGTTTTTCCCAGCGCTGTAAAATCCTCTTTATGGAAACGGTCCACCTCTACGGTGGTCTCCCAATTGATATCTAGAATCTGTGCTACATGGGCAAAGCAACGATCTTTACGCACTACAATCTTGTTAGGTTGGAGTCCAAAGAAGTAAATTTTATTAGACGTATTGCACTCTATTAAATCAAATAGGAATTTACTTCTTGATTCATCGTCTCCTTTTTGTAGTAAGCCTTGATCGAAAGCTGTTTGATAGAATTCACGAATCGATCGATTATATTGGCGAGCAGCCTGAATATGAAGCGTCATTAGTCCATCGGGGGTAAACAGCTCTTCAAGAACAATTTCATTACCTGTAGCCGCATTAAAATTCAAGTAGCTATAATGAGTATCTGGATAGGCGGCATTGGTTTCCTCAGTGAAAGCAATGGATAAAATTTCAGGGGAATTGATCAGAATAACATAGTCCAACCCCACAGTTCCTTGTGTTCCCCCGAAAGGCATCATCTCTTCAAAGAATTTCTCTTTCCCTTTTACCTTATAGAGGCACCCTACAGTGTTCATTTGAATCGTTCTATTTATTCTTTCTGCCACTTTGGGGTACTGAGTACTTTTCAATAAGGGGATCGAGAAGTATTGATTGTTGATGCTGGTGATCGTAAAGTAGTTGTTATGCTCGCTGTTTTGTGCCCACCCTTGGTTGTAAAGCAGTACCCATAACAGAAGTATAAATGGTAGCCTTTTCATTTTGCTTTTCTTGTAAGTTTTATTTATAAATTGTCTTGTATGATGATGATCAATCTAGCCGTCGGCTATTTCTATTTTGTTACGGATAGCTTAGTCAAACGCTATAGGATAGATTTGTCCATTGCTTTTGATCCAATCGCCAACAAGTTTTCCTTCAGGATAGATCTCAAATATGAATTTGCCTCCCTCTTCTTGGATCTCTATTTTATTGGGATATTCTTTGGTTCCTTTGATCTGAATTAGTCCCCCATTTTTATCGTACCAGTACTTTCCTAGCACCTTATGACTAGAGAGGTCTAGAATCATACTAAAAGCATATTTATGGTCGATTTTCCCATGAATGGTCATCACTTTGGCCTCTTTTGTATAGCTAGGATCAAGAAGTGGTTTTCTCTCAAGAAGGAGTTGACGCCCAGCTATTGATAGATGTGTCGTATCCAATTTATTTACCGGCACATTATAGTCCCAATTGATATCGTTAAAGAAAGATCTCGTATCAGGCATACAAGAAGCCTTGACTAGAAGTAGATTGTTGGGAGTGATAGCATATTTAGATATACGATGCTGTGTATTGCAGTAAATCATAGAGAATAACATATCCTTTAATGTTGACTTCTCTGACTCTTTTAATTCGGGATTTCTCTTCTGTGAGAGTATATCGTAATAAAATTGCTCTATAGAGATACCATACTCTTGTGTCACCTTAACATCTAACACATTGAAACCTTGGGATGTAAAGAGTTCCCTGATATCTATAATCTCCCCAGTAGCAGCATTGAAATTAAGATAAGTGACACGTTGACTATCTCCAGTTTGAAGGTGCCTAAGAATTTGTAATGAAAGCAGTGCTGGAGTATTAAGTAATATCGTATAACGTAACCCCACAATACGATCCCCTTCCCTGTTTAGTAGAGGTTTAAAGTAACTAGAAGGGTTCTCTTTATATAGTTGCTCTATCAGCGACATTTGAATGGTCTGATTGATTCTCTGAACGATCTTAGGTTTATTTGGATTCGACACCACAGGGATGGCGTAGTCCCCATGGCTTATAGCCGATATTTTAAACCCCTTGATTTCATTTGCACCACATCCCAATGAGTGTATCCATAAGGTGAGCAGTAAGAGGCAGTAGTGTATTTTTTTCATTGTGATTTTAATTATAGTTTCTTCTATTGAGATGGCAATGATCGCATTTATTGGAAAGTTATAGGAAAAGTGTCTCCATTTGTTTTGATCCAACGACCAGATATCGTTCCATCGAGTTGAATGTCAAATATAAATTTCGCGTCCCCTTCGTCTACCTCGATCTGATTGGGATAGATCTTCTTCGCTTTACAGAAGATTCGTTTTCCTATCTTATCGTACCAATAGTTGGCCTCTACGTATTGGTCATATAAGCTCAATATCATGCTAAAAGGATATTTACTATCTATTTTCCCATGAATAGAGATAACTTGAGCATCCATCGTATAAGAGGGCTTAGGATAAGGTTCTTTATTCACAAGTAATGTCTTCCCTAAAGGTGTAAAATCGGAAGGGATAAAATCTTCTGTTTTAATCCATTTAGACCAATCAAGATCATAGCTTTGGTGCGCCTCTCCCAAACAGATGTTTTTAACAACCAATACCCCTTCGGATGAGACTCCAAAATTAGCAATACGATGACTTGCATTACATCTGGCTAGATTAAAAAATGTATCTTTCATATCGGTGATTGCATTTTGATCAAAATTGGATCGATCCCCCTCCTTTTTCATCGATTCAACATACTCCTGTATCTCCCCATAAAATTCGGTAATGGTCTTATGAAACGTATCTCCTGCTTCCATGTCAAAATGGGTAAAGCCCTCGGGGCTCAACAATTCTCTTAGGTCGATCAGCTCACCTGTAGCGGCATTAAAATTGAGATAGCTCACAAAATGATTTATCCGCATTAATTGAACGCTCTGCTCATATTGAATGGAAAGAATAGCAGGAGTGTTTGAAAGGATAGTGTACTTCAACTCCACTACCCCTATCCCTTCATCGTCTTTCATTTGATCGAATATATTCTCCTTTTGCCCTTTCTTATATAGTCGTTCTAGTATAAACATCTGAATCGTTTGATTTATTCGCACGGCCACTTTGGGGTGGGTATCACTAGATATCAGAGGAAACGCATAATCTTCATTCTGGATGGTATCGATGGTGAACCATTCCTTATTTGCGTTTCCATAAGCCCCAGAGTCTCTGCAAACAAAAAGGATAAGAAGGAGAAGGAGAGTTTTTTGCTTCATTGATTTAATTTTTTCGTACCGCATTAGCGTTTACTTGTTATAATATGGTTCTGATCAATAGGTAAACAACAGCGTTCTTAAAGAGATCCATCAAATTCAATTGGGAACTGTTTTCCTTTAGAGTTGGTCCAATGTCCCGTAAGGGTTCCATCCAGATTTATTACGATAATAAATTTTCCATCCTCTTCGGTAACCTCAAGGGTATTGGGTCCTACTCTGTTCACTTTTATTGGAATAATACCACCATTCTTATTGTACCAATATTGACCTGATATATAATCTGAATGGTTATGTAATATCATTGTAAAAGCATACTTATGGTCGATTTCACCATGAATACTCATTTTCTGCTTGGGGTATAATAAATATTTGATGGATGGGACAGGAAGTTGATCCTCCAACATTTTTGTTCCTGCGGAGGTAAAATCCGAATGAAACAGTTTGTCTATCTCTATTTCACAAGACCAATTGATATCATAACATTGAATTCTATGAGGTAGACAGCTTCCTTTATGGGCAATGATACGATCCCCTTTTATACCCCAAAGGTAGATGTCCTGTGTCGCATTACACTCGGTTAGTTGAAATAGTATATCCCTATCTTCATTATCTTGCGTTTTGGCGGGTAGGTACTTAAACTCCGATCTGATTGTTTCGTTAATATGCTTGCTCACCATATTATTTAGATGATTCCACCCCTTTTCGGTGAATAGTTCATATGGATCTATTAGTTTACCAGTGGCGGCATTAAAATTGAGAAAGGAAGTAAAGGAGCTAGAGTATGCCCCCACAGCCTCACGACCTATACTTATAGAAAGTATCGAAGCGTTATTGGTCAATACTTCATACTTCATTGAAGTGATCCCATGCAGGTGTTCATCTAACATATGAGCAAAAAGTTTCTCTTCACCAACCACCTCGTAGAGACACTTCACAGTATACATCTGTATGGTTTGATTAATTCTGTTGGCAATAACAGGATGCCTTTCACTTACTAACAAAGGAATAGCATAGTTTCCTTTTTCTATGGTCTTCACCACAAACCAACTGTTCATTTCTGCACCATCTAACGGTGTACTTAACAAGCATATGACAATCGCAAGCATTATTGGTAGTACTCTTTTCATTGAAGTTTTTTTTAAAATTGTTGGTGTTGTATTTTAATTAAAATCTATAGGAAACGGCTTACCTTTGGCATTGGTCCAGTGCCCTGATAAAGTTCCATCGTAGTTTATATTGAATAGGAAGGATCCCCCACTCTCTTTCACTTCTATTTTATTGGGAGCAACTCTCTTTACGGTAATAGCAATAAGTTCGCCATTCTTATCATACCAATATTTTCCTGAGAGATAACTTTCATAACCATCAAGAACCATGGTAAAATCATATTTGTGGTCGATCTTTCCATGGATAGACATCTTGGCTGCATTCAAAGGATAAAGGTTTGTTCTGACAGGAGATTTATCCTCTAACAACTTCTTCCCTAAAGTGGTCAAATCAGAATCGTAAAGGTCGGAGATCTTAACAATAGCAGTCCAATTAATATCATAGCACTGAATCACGTGAGGAAAGCAACGATCTTTTTCTAATACAATCGTACTTTCGGTGACCCCAAATTTCCAAATACGTTGTGTGGCATTACATTTGGTTAGATCAAAGACATAGTCTTCCATCTCCTTTTTCTCTTCCCTACTAAGTCCTTCTTCGTTTATGGTTGTCAAGTAAGTACTTTTGATCACTTCATTAAAACCTACACTCACCTCATCGTTAAGGGACTCTAGTCCTTCGAGAGTAAATAGATGAGGTAGATCTATGATATCCCCTGTCGCTGCATTAAAGGTCAAATAGGATGTATGATAGTCGGGATAGGCTGCCATCGTTTCATTTCTAAAAGAGATTGACAAAATCGATGAGTTATTACATAGAATATCGTATTCCATACTGGTTACACCATACCCATTTTCATCCATCAGGTTATCAAAAAACTTCTCTTTGCCTTTCACATCATATAGGCAATTTACCTCGGACATCTGAATGGTCTGATTGATTCTCTTGGCTACTTCAGGATGGTTCTTACTAAGGATAAGAGGAATGGAGTAGTATTGGGATGCGATCTCTTTTATGGTAAAATAGGGAATAGAACTACTACTCCGACCAAGGGTTGCATAACAACATAATACGACTAATGTAAGGGTCTGAGATAATTTTTTCATATAAGAATTTTGTTGATTTATGTTAACAAATATAATGAATGATAACCAAAAGTGGATTCAAATCACTCATTTACCTATGACAATGCCTTAGGTTTATGCATAGAAGACGAGAAGTGGTTGTTTTTTTCTAGACTAAAACAGCTTATTTCGCCCCACTCCATGGCTACCCAGGTTATGGGTACCTTAATGAAATATGATGTCACTCTGTTTTCCATCTCTTTTGATCCACTTGCCGGTCAAAGTCCCATCGGGATGGATCACTAAAATCATCTTTCCACGCCTCTCTCGTATTTCGATGGTATTGGGGTTAACCTTCTTTGCGGAGAACTCGATTAATTCTCCATACTGGTCCTCCCAATAGGATCCTATCACTTGCTCGATGAACAGATCAAGGATCATATTAAAAGTGTGTTGAGATTCGATGGTTCCATGTAGCGTCATTTTTTCTATACGAGTGTTGTATCCAGTCTCCGTGGTCGACTTATGCTCTTCTAACAACATCTCACCAAGTGGTGTTAATTCATAACCTCGAAACAGGCTCACGGGGATTTTAGTTGTCCAATCGATGTCGTTCTCTATCTTGAAGTCGTAACACCACCTCTTTGTGACAATTAAACTGTCTGCCACTATCCCAAACTGAGATATTAAATGGGTTGCATTACACTCGGTCAGATAGAAAGCTTGTCTCTCTAAAGCTGTAATCTCATTAGGATCTGCTCTTAGTGGTTCTTTCCGTTTAAAAAATGCATCTTGAATGGATTGATTAAAAAACTCTCCTGCTGCAGTTTCTAAGCGTCTAAGCCCTTTGTTCGTAACCAATGAACGTAGATCTAACATCTCCCCTGTTGCAGCATTAAAATTGAGATAAGCACACTCTTTCGGACTCTTCTTTTTTCTAGGAGTCACTAAGATCTTTATGGACAGAACCGCTTGGTTATTGGATAGAATCTCATAGCTCTGCTGATATTGCCCATGACTACTTCTATTGTCTATCGCATCGACAAATGGTTGCTTATTTTCAGGATCGTAAAGACAGTCAAAAAGGGTCATCTGAATGGTACTATTGATCTTACCAGCGATCATCGGGTGTTCTACATTTTGAATCCAAGGTATTTGTATTTTCCCAAAATGCAGAGGTGTGATATCAAACTTGTTCCCACTATTTACTCCTATACCCTGTAGAGAGAGGCACAACCAAAGGTATAGAACAAAAGCTATAGGTAATGATTTCATGGAGGTCAATTATTTACTAAAAGAACTAGAGGCAACCTTTCTGTTGCCTCCAAATTCTTTTTTATATACGTTGCAATAATCTATATCTGAATACAAAAATTATGACATTAGTGCTTCCACTTTTGTCTTACTCTCACACTCTTCCACTTCCTTCAACACTCGTTTTAATAATGGGACATATTTTCCATTATCATAATAGGTCATTTCGTTGATTACATCCTCATAATTTTTGTATCTCTCCTCAAAGCGATGGGCAATAGAAGAGGCTGCTTCCCATTGTATTCGCTGATTTGAAGAGTCGAACAACATCAGAATATGTGTTGTCAGATCGATCTCATTCCTCATATGTTTCAATATCGCCGAGACATCATTCGGAGTAATCATCTTGAAATCTTCCGTAAAGTCTAAATAACGGTATCGTCTCATCAATTCTTCGGCATAATCGGTTTCATTCCATGGCATATTTAAGCCTTCATGGATATGCATAGTCAAAAACTTGACTACGAAAGATTTATCTAAACCTATTTCTAATAATAGGTCACAAAACTCGGTAATAACATCCTGACCTAGATGGTTTACCATGTTTAGATAGAAGTCGTCCACTCGATTTAAATATCCTATGCGTGCAAACATATACAACGCACGCTCTCGGAGCTCTTTATCCTCTTTCCAAATCACCTCATCCATGGTACCTGGAACATAACCTAACGTTCGAGGAAGAATATTTTTTTCGATGACACTAAACGGAACTTTTCCACGAAGATAGTCTTCGATCATGGATTTAAATTCGGCTAACTCTTTAGCTACAGCCTCTTTCTGCTCCTCTGTTTGATTCCACTCCGGAGTATCATAAGAGATGATACGACGAGTAAATTCAACCAATGCCTTATCAAGCTCTATCGCTTGAAGTTCAAAGAACTCTTCTGATGGTTTCAACTTATTCACCTGTTCTAAGAAGTCGTTCTTCGTGTATCGATCCAAATATTTAACGGCTATCCTCACGGCTTCTTTTCGACGTTTCTCTTCGCCTTGGAACATGCCAGTTTCTTCGAGCACATCATAATTGACATAATCCTCCACATGCCTCATATATGAGTTATATGACACACCTCGTTCATCTAGATCTTGTCTTATCCCATGTTTATTTATATTGATACTCCACGCCGTCACATACTCTTTGGGCATCTTTATCTTTTCTAACTTATCGGTGAACTCCACAATATCAATAAGCTTCGGGTCTTTATAACGATAAAATTGAGATGAGAATGCTCGATATGTATCGTGAATAGTCTTTAGCGGAGCTAACTCTGCAAAAAGGTTGAATAGTCGAAGATATACAGCACTAAAAGAAGTGGGAAATGCATCATAAGAGTACAGACAAGCAGAAAGAATTTGATTGAAATAGTCCGCATCAAACACACTTATCATTGGACGAGGATCATCCTTTTCATCATGTTTACATGCTATCTTCAAGAAAAGCTCTTTGATAGCCTCTTTATCCTCTTCGGTAGGCTTCTTTGATTTGCTGTTTAACGCCGTACGTTTAGCGACTTCTAAAATCTCCAACTCTTCAGGAGTAAGACCTTTAGGTCCCTCCTTCATATATTTCATCAATATCTCTTTTGGTGGAGGAGGTGGCATTTTAGGCCCTTCACAATACGTACGAATCATTTCTAAAAGACGGGTACAATCTTCTTTATTTATATCTATTCGAAATCCATCTTTCTTCATACAATCGTCAAAGACATCCCAGAAGTTGTCTTTAAAGTAGCTCATCAAAGGTTGGAGATGCACAGGAGCTATCAATCCCCCCTCTTTCATACAGATATAAGCAATCGATAATAATTCCGCAGGCAATGCCTTATGATGCTCCTTCACAGTGTATCCCATTCTTAGAAGGTCGTCATATACATCAGCACGTCTGGAATTACGAGCCTCTTCTAACACCTTATCCCATGGCATATTGGGTGTTTGTTGGAAAAGACGATATATACGTTCTAAGCTGTGTATTGGGAGATCTACTGATAGAGGATGCAAGAATTGAGCAACCGTCGCAATATATTCTTCAGTACTTTTTATTCGCAGATAACGCTTATCAAAATCTTCATGTGAAATCAATGCATACTCTTCACAAACACTATATATAATGTATTCGTTAAATGGACGACAATTATTCAAATAGAATATAACATCTAACATACGTAAGCATAATGAAACTCCTGATGAATCTTGTCCATTTATGGTCAAATTCATTCCTTCAATATGATTATCTTCGTCATAGAATCCAGAAAAGAATAGATGAAGCATCTGATCGAACTCATTCCCATAGTACTCTATTCTCTTGGCTATGGAAAGTTTTCTCTCTTTCGCTAGTCCTTTCAAAGAGGATGGTTCAATGGTATCTAACACTTCAGGGTTGGCTCCTGTTTCGACATAACGCAGAACATCTTCTCCATTTTCGAACCCTTTTAATAAGAACTCTCTATTTTGAGCATAAGCATTATCTGCGAAATCGTCTAACTCGTCTTCCTCTTCCTCTTCCTCTAAATCGTAACGACTCAAAAAATAGAGATTTTTCTTTTCTACTTTTGACATGATCGCATCGACCTCTTTGCTAAAATCCCAAAAAAGTGATTCGAATGTAGTATCACCACAAGGCATTTGGCCTTGTGCTGCTCCTGGAAAAAATCCGAATATACTATTTATGAACCAGTCACCTAATGAGCTAGCATCTCCCATCTCACTTATATGAGGAGGAATCACTTTTATATGCTCAATAAATTCTTGGATTACAATACGGAAATCATTGATATTCTCCTTACAATGAGTCCAAAATACAGTTTCATCATGCTCACCATCACCATAATATGCAGATTCCTGATCCTTATTTACTATTATATAAATTTGATTATCATTGTAGCAATTCGCAATAGCCTTCAACATGTGCGGATTACTAAAACCTAATTCCATCACAAAATGATATAGGTGATCAAATGCCATTGGCGCATGCTCATCATCCCAGTAAGGGATTATATATTGAGATATCCAATAGATATATTGATGGTCGTGAAGAGCAATTAAAAACAAGATATGAAGTCCAAAGGTGTGGAATTCATCGATCCACATATCCATTGTATCATTTAACTCTACGGAGAGGTCCACAATGGCTTTCGCAATCTTAAGCACCAGCTCTTTTAACTCGGGATATTGTAAAGCAGCCTCAAATACCAATACTTCGGAGAAACGGACATAGTCATAATAGGGAGTATCCACATCAAAACTACACTCTCCCATATTCATTACTAAACGCATACGCTTTATGTCTATAGTATCACCATACTCAAAAGGTTGGCCTTCGGTATTGTAGAATATAGAAGTGTAGTCGTTCCCATTTAACTTAAATGATCTATCAATGGTCAGTTGATAGAAGTAGTCTAACGCTTGTTTGATCGACAAAGGATCAGCAAGGTTAACATTCTGTTTAACAAACTCTTTCATGATTAATAAGAAATTTTCATCGGTGTTATTTATACTATAAAATAGTATAGAGCCCCCAAAAGGTGCTCTTTAATAATTGTAAATGTAATAAAGTTCTATTATTTGAAAAACATATTTCACATACTAACATCCTATTAGATGGGAGAGAGCAATGTTTATTTAGATTGTAAGATGCCGAATTAACCGCAATTACATTTTATATACAACAATATAATTTCAATATGAAACATTTGCAGCTAGGAATATTTATTATTCATAAGAATGGGTCGTTAAAATTAATATAAATAATATTTGTATTGGAGTTACAATGGTATCGGCGGATGAATTGCTGACCATATCAAATGAGGAGTGCAAAAGCAGCTCCTCACTTACATTATTATCTAGACCTTTATCACACAACGTCAAAGAGACAAAAAGCGATTACTCCTTGCTAAATCACAATAATTTTAAAGAATCTATTCTTCTTTCATCATGGAATAGAAAGCGTATTTATGAAAGACAATGTACATCAAATAATTTAACCCATTCCAAAGCTGACAAACTTGCCTAAACCTATATAAAGCAATATATTTAGGAAATTAAACTATCATATAAACACGAAGCCAATTTACAATTGCCTTCTATGAAAAACACATCACATGAACTTACTGAAGCAAATCGTGTTGCTCACGTTTACTCTAAGCTGTATGGTATCGCAAGCAGATTCATTAGAGAAATGGGGGATATCCTATCAGGGCAAAGCGCCCAAATCACTCATCGGAAATGGAAAAGAGGTCTACATCACAACCCCACTATTTTTTCAAAAAACAGGTACCCAAAAGATCCATGGCACCCTACTAGACAGTCTAGGGATGGCTATTGAAACTAACCAGTTCAATAAAGAATCTAAGTTTTATCCATCGGCAGCAGTATATCACCTTTCTAACGCAGACATTACGATAGAGATCTTATATGCTTCGACCTCCGATGATCCTTTTGTCATCTTTGTTCGTACCTACAAAAATAGTTCTAACCTTAGATTCTCAGGAAATAAGGTATTTTTAACAAAAAGCTATCATAACGACAAATATAATGTAACCAAATACTCTTCCTCTGGGACAAGTTTATCGCTATCATGGGATGAACTGTTGGATAAGGCGATAGCGCCTTATACCAATGATAAAATGGTGCTTAACACCCCTAATTTGACTTTGAATAGAGCGATGGCTTTTGATCAATACCTAATAGATCTAGCCTACAATGGGGAGTTGATTGTTTGTGACATGTTTCGTTGGAGAGACATTTGGTCTAGAGACTTAGGATCAGGTTTTGGAATGGGAGCTCTAAGAGCCAACAATCTTCAGGCGGTATACGACTGTATTGAATATGACCTAGATCGTTATGCGAACCATCCTGCCTATTTTCTAAAAACAACCAAAGATGCCTCTCAAGGCGGAAGTGCGGAAGGACTTTCATTACTTACCCAGCTAGTTTGGCAATACTATTTGGCAACAGGGAACACCGATTGGCTTAAGAAGTGCCACCATGACCTAAAGCCATGGGTAGAGCAATGGATTAAACGAGATTATAATCATGAAGGTCTGATTGTAGATGTTACCGATTGGATGGATCACTCTAGACACTATCTATTACCATACGGCAGTCAAACACTTTACTCCAATGCTCTTATGGTAAAACTATTAGCTGACTTTGCCAATATCTCAACAGTCACAGGTCATAAGGAAGATGCAGAATATTATTTGGCATGTAGAAAACGATTTGTTGATGGAGTGAACAACAATCTCTGGGCTCCCTCATTAGGGGCATATGCCAACCTTGTGGTAAATAACCAAAAAGACCTACGCATTGCATCGGCAGCAAACTCTTTGGCTTTGATTGCTAAAATTCCTTCGCCAGAACAAGCAAAAACCCTTTTAAGAAGTCTAAAAGAACACAACTGGAGAGAAGCAGGGTCTTTAACGATGTCACCTAAGATGACCCATATTCATTCGGATCAGAATGAGCATATATGGCCATGGTGGAATGCCGTTGAAGCGAAGGCACATGCCCTAAATGGAGATAGTGAAGGAGCGGTGAGACTTCTAAAGAACTGTGCACATACCTTAACGGTCCCTCAATATCCTGGATTAATGGAAGAGTTAATGAATAAAGAAGGGATATCAGAAGGAGGGAATGCTTTTGCTACCGCAGCTGGATCATTTATCGAGGCAGTGTACTCAGGACTATTTGGAATCGAAATGGTTAAAGCAAAACAGGAGCGCCTTCGCATACTTCCTAATATTCCTAAAAATTGGAATAATACAAGTTTAAAAGTTCCAACATCCAATGGTTTTTATACTATAAAATACGATCAAGGAAAGACGACAGTTATTGTAGATGACCCCCAGATCAGAGAGGTCGAAGTTGCATCATCCACG
>JAONJW010000072.1 GCA_028377305.1 Prolixibacteraceae bacterium
TACCGAACCTATTCAAATATCCCTTCTTTTTATCGACAGATCATATATATTTCAGAAACTCAAACCGGCTCTTAAGATTCTCGATAAAAACCGAAAAAATATAACTTCCGATAGATACCATTACTATCGTAATAGGGATATAGATAAGAGGGGTAACATGCCACTTTAAGAAATCAAACACAACATTTTCAATAATAGACAGTATCCCGGCATGAACCAGGTAGACCCTAAAACTATGGAAAGACAAACTCTCGAACAAAGATGTGTATGTAGATAATTTAAGTTGATCAAAAAAATTATATAGAGATAGCGCACCTATCATGGCAAAAGGAGTAAAGAAACCATAAAAGTAGAAGGCATTACTAGAATCCCTAGAATATAGTCGAGAGGTTAAAAAAGTAATCATCAAAGAACAGATAAACCACGCTAGAAGAAACATCCACTTTGAAATAGACGCAACCCTTTTTCCTTTCAGTGAATAACCCAAAATAAAATACCCTAAAAACTCGACAAAACGAATCATCCAGAACAACTCACTATAATAGTCTATGATAGGGCTCAACAGCAAAAGGATCACCCCCAAATGCAAGAATGTCTGTTCTCCAACATGCTGTTTTATCATCATTAAAGCTGGAACGCAGGCATAAAGACCAATCAACATATACATATACCAAAGATGGTTAAAAGGACGTCCAAGGAACCAATTTTTTAATGGTAGGCTATAATCAAATGGACGTATCTTTAAGAAAACACAAACACCTCCTTGCATATAGCAGTAAATAACATAAAAAGCACTCCATATTAAGGTTGGATAGACAATACGTTTTAATAGCGTGTTCGAATAGAAGGTTTGGTAATCTATATTCTCCTTTTTGTCTAAAACATATCGACCTCCAATCATAACAAAAATCGCGATACATACACGACAGAAAGACTGGATTGAATTACTAACCAAAAAATTAATCTCCCCTGGAATACTACCTTCCATATACGGGGAAGTTACATGTGAGGATATCACCATTGTACAAGCTATTACCCGTAATAAATCAAAATTTGACTCTCTGTAATTCATTATATTCATTCATATTATTTAGCTAAGATATAACGTGATAATATCCCGATGATTATATTCAAGCCTCCTTTATCCATCAAATAGTTCTTTGAGAGACACTCAGCAGAATGCAATCTGATCTGGCTACCTTTCTGTCTAGCAAATATGTAATAATTTATAAAGACCTTAAAAACAATATCTATTAATATTAAATTTATTAATTTTATCATCTCTGAACGTGCATGGAAACACGCTTTGACTGAATCTATAAAACTAAACAATGAAACTTATCCACACATTAGCTGTACTGCTATGCTTTGTATTTTCACATACTACCATAAAGGCACAGGTTAAAGGAGATATCAGTAGTAAATACTGGAACTTTGAACATGGTGTACCTTCAAACTGGCATGGTGAAGGACTAAACATCTCCACTAGACACTATAAAGTAGGAAAACATTCTCTAGAGTGGAATTGGAAAAAAGGAGATAAAATTCAAGTGAATGATCCTTCCAATATCAACATCGCATTCGGTCTCGAAAAAAAAGGGGACAACCTGCTATATCAAGAGAAGATTGGAGGGCTAATGTTATGGATTTATAATGAACATGCCATAGACGACTATCTCCATGTATCGGTGGGCTATAACGACACCGAAGGATATCGTTTCCCTTACTATCTTAACTTCACTGGATGGAGAGCTTGTTGGATACGTTTCTCTGAAATGACCAAGTCAAATAGTGCCGAATCATTGAATAAATTGACTTTCTCCGCTCCAAATAAAACGGCTAAAGGAAAACTCTTTATTGACCGTATCATGTTTAGTGAACACCCTATTCATGGTCGCAACACTCCCGACAAACAGATCCCTTTTATCAATCCAAAGGTTAATCATAACCACTGGGGAGGTCAATGGTATTGGGAAACTAACTACAAACATGATATCCCACTACCTAAAGAGGTAACCCAAGAGCAAAGTAGAGCATTCAGTAAGATAGAAAATAGAACCCTTGAAATGATCCGTGGGGTCGTACCTCACCAAGACGAAAACTGGTACTACAAAGACAATTTCGCCGACCTCGGAATAAGAAAAGAGAAAGATGGAAACATTACGGGAAGACAAATTGTATCCTCAGACGAATATAATGCTGATCTTAACGACGTAAAACCGTTGCACCTATCTCGCATATTCTATGGTTTGGCTAGAGGGTATGTCTTAACCAGTGACGACTACTGTAGGGAAATGTTCTTTGATCTTTTCGATCACTTTATCGATCAAGGCTATGACTATGGTAGCGCCACAGGAACACAACATCATGTTGGATATCAACTAGAGGGACTTCCTGAATCATTTCTACTGATGAAGGATGCTTTAGAGGCATCAGGGCGACTAGAAAAAGCTGCACAAATCATCTCCTACTGGTATGGTAATGCAGAGTGTCGCAAAGATGTTCATGTCAACGATCTACAAGGTGTATCTGATTTCTGGAACACCAAAGCTAGAGGACGACTTATTGCTGTGTTACTAATGAAAGATAGTCCACAGAAGGTAAGGGCAATGAAAGAGTTGTCTCGTTTTGTAGATAACTCACTACAATTCTCTACAGGTAGTGTTGGAGGGCTAACTCCTGACGGTTCTCTTTTCCATCATGCAGGGCTCTATCCTGCTTATATGACAGGGTCATTTATGGGTATCGCTCCGGTGATATATGCCCTTTCACACACTTCTTTCGAAATTGGAAACCAGGCACGTTCTAACTTAACACAATCGATGCTACTAATGCGCAACTTCTCCAACAAATACGAATGGCCTATCGCCCTATCTGGGCGACAAGTGTTTGCCGGAGTCATAAGCCAACGAACCATTGACGGCATGGCATACCTTGCCAAATCTGGAATCAATGGCAAAAAACTCAACAAAGAGTTGGCTTCAGCATATATGCGTCTAGCTAAATCATGGGAGCAGATGTATCGAGAGTTTGCAGATAGTGGCATCAAACCTGAGGCTAACATGGATGGCTTTCAAGTCGTAAACTACGCCTGTCTAGGACTTCATAGACGTGATAATTGGTTAGTAAGTATCCGAGGCTATAATAAGTTCGTCTGGTCTGGAGAGATATACGAACACGACAATCGCTGGGGTAGATATATGAGTTATGGCTCTATCCAGGTCAACAATCAAGGGAGCCCTATTAGCAACATAGAGAGTGGATATGACCAAAATGGATGGGATTGGAATCGTTTCCCTGGCACCACCACGATACACCTACCATTAGACAAGCTTTATTGCCCAGTAAGAGTACTCATGTCGCGTTCGGATGAGACATTCTGTGGAAGTTCATCACTAGGAAAGAATGGTATCTTTGGTATGAAACTACACGAAACGGAGACACTGAAGAACTTTACACCAGATCACCGAGCAAGAAAGTCTGTGTTCTGTTTCGATAAGGTTTTAGTGTCTTTAGGTAGCAACATTGAAAACAGCAATAAATCCTATCCTACAGAGACAACCCTTTTTCAACTAGAGGCTGCCAATGACTCTATTATCACCATTGATGGAGCCAAACAAGAAGGTATATTCATCAAATACCCTTCGACTAAAACATCTCATGTGATTGGTGACAACAAAGATAATGTCTATTACATTCCTAAAGGCCAAGATCTAGTCGTACAAAGACAAGCACAGATATCCAAGCACAACAAATCAGAAAGAGATACTTATGGTACATTTAGCGTGGCCTATATCCAACATGGCAAAGCGCCTCGGAATGCCTCATATGAATATTCTACAGTTATTAATGGAGCTAAAAATGGTTTCACGCCAAACTACACCGTCTTACAAAAAGATTCTCGGGCACACATCATAAAAGACAAAACAACAGGTATCACTGGCTTTGTGCTTTTCGAACCCGGCAAAGTAAAGCATAATCTTATAAAACGCATAGACCACGAGGCATTGGTAATGACCCAATGCGAAGGGGAAGCCCTAAAACTTTCGGTTTGCTCTCCGAGTGTAAACTTTGCCTCTTCAAAACAGTATGATGACAAAGGAAGTATCCCTGTCGATGTAACGCTAGTAATGAAAGGACACTGGAGCTTAAAAACAGCTCATGACAATGTAAAAGTTACCCATCCAAATAGCAATAAAACAATTCTTCGCTTTACCTGTATTGATGGTAAAACGATAGAAGTAAAACTAAATAACTAGCTAAAAAAGGGAGTGCCCGTTAATCTTTAAGGTTAACGGGCAAACCCTTTAGCTAATATTTCCAAATCAAACAGAGTTATAAACATTGTGGATATCTTACAACCCACACCACAGCCCCATCTAGCTTACAACACAATACACATATCCTCAACTATAAATATAATCAGATCTATACAATGACACCTCTATATTCTTACTTCTGTACCAAAATAATTGGCATCTCGAATAAGTAAGGTCATATCCTTCTGAGATATCTTTACTTTAAAAATCTTATGCTTATAATTCAAATATTTAGATACAGATATAACTCTTCATCGTTAGCCTTCTTCAGCTTACCATCGTATCGTACTTTGAACTCACCTAGAGTTGAGCAAAATCAGGATTCATATATCTCAACCAACAGAAGTCCATCAGTTTAGCTAAACGTATAACCTCTTTTGTATCTATATCTAATTCAACTCGAAGTTTCTCTCTTGCTTCTTCACTACAAACTCTATCACATAGATGGACAGAACTATTTACCCCTAAACCCATATTAGAAACAATTAATCAATCTCCGAATACATAATCTACTATATTAACTCTTCCTATTGATATAGTAGATGGAACTGTAATTTTTTCATCTAGAATAATCTTGTCGATTTTTAACACCCCCGTGACGTTATAATAATGCTCTTTCTTATTAATATGAATAACAGAATCAATAGATGTTACGGTGCTAGTTGATTTGGATGTATTTTGAAGATGAAAAGAAATATCTTGACCAAGCAAAACCTTATTTATTTTGTTTGAAGGAACAGCAATTTCATACCTTATTTTACCATTGTGAGGATACAGGGTAGAGTTACAATATATCTTTTCCTCAAAGTGATAACAAAATGCAGTAGTAATAAAAAAAATAACAATAAGAGAAATCGTACTAATACCTAGTCTTATAATTAGAGGAGGTATTTTTCCAATAATATTTCGTACTTTCTCACTACGAAGTTCTATGTCTTGTTTATCTTTCATTACTAGTTACCTAATTCGAGTTGGTTTTTTACCAGATTATAATATTTACCTTTTAATTCCGTAAGTTCATGATGTGTACCTTTTTCTACAATTGCCCCATTATCTAAAACAACTATTTGATCAGCATTCTTAACAGTACTTAAACGATGTGCAACAACAATAACTGTTCGCCCTCGATAGAATCCATCCAAGTTTTCTAATATTGCTCTCTCATTATTAGCATCTAAAGCATTCGTTGCCTCGTCTAAAAACAAGAAATCTGGATCTTTATAAATAGCTCTAGCAATAAGTATTCTCTGCTTCTGACCTTGACTTATCCCTTGCCCCTCTTGTCCAATTGTAGTGTTATAACCCAGTGGCATTTGACTGACAAATTGATGTATACATGCTTTTTCCGCCGCACTTTTTAACCTAGATGTATTTACATTTAAATCAGATGTTGTAATATTTTTACTTATAGATTCTGAGAAAATAAACCCATCCTGCATTACTACGCCACATTGACTACGCCACCATTGAGGATTGAAGTCACTTAACAACTGTCCCCCAACCCTAATACATCCCTCTTTTACAGGATAATAACCTAGTAGTAATTTTATTAACGTTGTTTTACCACTTCCACTTGAACCAACGATTGCAGTAATCTTACCTGTAGGCACTTTTAGATCTATATTTTTAAGGACTTTTTTATCCAATGCATTCTCATACCCAAAACTTACATTAGTTAATTCTATTCCGTTAATATCAAAATTGCTCCTAGTTTGGATGTTTTTCTTGTCAGCATCTTCATCTTTCTTCTCATGCAATTCACACATTCGATCTAGACTTATACTCACATCCTGCCATTGATATACAAAATTCATTATTTGTTCCACAGGACTATTTAACTGACCAACAATGTATTGAATAGAAAGCATCATTCCTAATGTCAGTTGTCCATTGATAACAGACGCTGCAGCTATTATAGTGATCAGTATATTTTTTGTCTCATTTATAAATATACTGCCAACTTCTTGAGTTTGTTGCAAAGTCAACGTTTCCATCTTCACTCCAAATAAATCAGCCTGAACATCCTCCCATTCCCATCTTTTTAATTGCTCGTACCCATTAAGTTTTATTTCTTGCATTCCATTGATAAGCTGATAAGTCTTGTTCCTATTTATAGCTTGACATTCAAATGTTTTATAATCCAAAAGTCTTCTTCTATTCAAAAAGAACGTTATCCAAAAACCGTAAAGAATACTTCCCAAAAGGAATACTAGGAAAATCTTGACACTATATATCAATAAAACAACACCAAATACTATAAAACTAAACAATGAAAAAAGTAGATTTAAACTTTGAGCTGTAATAAACCTCTCAATACGATTGTGATCATCAATACGCTGTAGTATATCCCCCAGTAGCTTTATATCAAAAAAACTCATTGGTAGTTTCATTAATTTGATGAAGAAATCAGATATTAGAGAAATATTTATTCTTGTGCTTATATGTAATAATATTCTTCTTCTGATAAAATCAATACTGGCTCTACCGAAGAGTAACATTAATTGTGCTATTAAAACAAGCCAAACGAAACTGATATCTTTATTATTAATACCCTTATCAACGATAGACTGAGTTAGAAACGGTAAAATAAGCTGCATTAGACTACCAATTAGCAATCCAATGATTAATTGTATAAAAAGGTTTTTGTATTTAAGAAAGTACCTTTTAAAATACAAAAAGTTTCGATTTACCTCCGTCTTTGTGCTTCCATTTTGCTCATAAAAATTAGAACTGGGTTCAAAAATAAGCGCAATTCCTTTTTCCTCATTATTTTTAATTGTACTTATCCAACTTTCCACAAATTGATCCTCATCATATTGCAAAAATCCTTTAGCCGGATCAGCAATATGGAATATATTTTTCTTACGATTAATTTTGTGTAATACCACGAAGTGATTCTGGTTCCAATGCAAGATGCATGGCAAAGGAACTTTTTCGACCAATGTATCTAAGGAAAAACGACCTCCAACACTTTTAAACCCAATTTTCTCAGCAGCTTTACTTATACCTAAAAGAGATACACCTTCTTTTCCAATAAAAGCATTTTCTCGCAGTTTATCTAAAGAATATTGACGTCCATACCAGCTGCATATCATACCCAAACAAGCAGGGCCACAATCCATGGCATCGAATTGTTTTTGAAAAGATATTTTCTTAGTCATCAGAAACTTCTATATTAATATCATGTAGATATATTTTGTCAGGATAATATACAAAGTCACGTGACATGGTATTATTATTTTTATATTCTTGTAAAGCAATTGAAAAGCACTTACCTGACAAATCTCTATTTCCTAGCAACTTATAGGTTCTCGCTAAATAATAATAAGCACCTGCAAAATCAAATATCTCAAGCTGCTTTTTAAAAGATAATATTGCCTTTTCTGTTTCCTTATTATTTAGATATAATATTCCTAAATGATAATGACCAAATAATGAATATGAATGAGTTGTCAAGTAAGAGTCTAGTGTCTCGATAGCTTTTCGCTGATCTCCCATAGCCTTATAACATAAAGCTTTTATCTCTTTTAGGTGATAATCCCCATTATAGGTATAGCCAATATCACTATTCTGTAATCGCTCAAACCTAGTGATGTCTAAAAGAGCTCCTTCATAATCTCTTAGAAACATAAATCGTGCCCCCGCTCTATAGCCTAGATATGAAATTGAATCATACATAACGGCCTTATCAATCAACGGCTTCCAATGAACAAAATCACCCCTCTTTAGATATGGAATGGATTTTGTATAATAGGCATGTGAAAAATATGGGCAAATCTCAATGATAGAGTCCATCGCCAATTGACTGGCTCTAGATCCTTGAAAATAAATTTTAGGGGCAGTAGTATAACATTTATCCATATAAATCTGACATGCTCTATACATGGTACTATCATTGACATAGTAACTACAATTTAATTGCTGAGCAAATGAATTCACTACGGTTAAAAGTGACATATATAAAAACAAAAGCATCTCTTTCATGGTAATATCTCTTTTATCTGTCCATCTTCAATAATAAACAACAAGTATTGATAATAATCAAAACACTTATCCCCTCTTGCTGCGATTTTCCATGTCGTGATCCCTTGGGTGATCGATAAGATTTGAGAAACAGTTTCAGTATTAAATTGAGTGACATGATAATTTTGATCCATCTGAGTAACCCTAAAACGGTCTGTTTCACCTTTATAATTTACGATAAAGCGAATGGTGATATATCCAGTATCATCAAGATTGTATGCATGATAATTATTCTCAAAAATAGTCCTTAATCCTTGCTTTTCGCCATCGATGGCAACTCCAGGAAAAAAACTATAATACTGCATTATCTTTTTCCCTGTAAGAGGAAAGTTTGCGTCATCTGTTTGTGCATTAAAGGCAATATCGCCCACATTTGCATGATACGACTTTTTTTCAGCATTAACATTTCCAGTAAAGACCAGACTAATTAATACGCCGATGGATACTATACGTAATAAAATATGCATTACATTCTTCTTAATTCATCTTCGTTAGAAGATTTTGACTTAAACTTCTTTTTAGTAGTATTAAATCGATAACTCAAGCTTAAAGTTAATCTGCTTCTATCATCTCCATCCCATACGAAGTCTGTATTTTTATAACTATAATTCATTAATTGATTCCACTTTGTTGGAGTGTAATCATAAGATGCTTGAAGTGTCAGCTTTTTATTACAAAGCATTTGACGAAGAGAGAAACTATAAGTTTGTTGGTCATTGATCTCTTTAAATGCTCTATTAGGGCGGTGGTATAAGAAATCAAAATCAAACATGGTTATTTGGGTTAAGTCAAACTGGTTGGTTAGTTTAAAATACCCCCCCACAGAGTTATTACTATACCTTACCCCATCTTCTAAAATGGCTCTTTCAGAGAATACCAATGATACAAAAGGCCTTACACTCCAAATACCATATGAGTAGGTAGTGTTTGCATTTACAGAATAAGCCCAATGGCTCTCTGTATTTACTTGTTGTGCCACATGTCGTTCTAATTGTACAGGATCATTAATATATAGTAACTCTATAGGGTCCTCTAAGTAGGAAGCATTCATTGTCATACTTATTCTTTTATATTTTGTAGAGAAAGACAACGAATTATAGATGGTTGACTTTAAATTTGGATTTCCTTGTCTTGTTGAGAAGGAGGTCATATACCAAACGCTATTATTTAGAGAGCTATAAGATGGTCTTCGTATTCGCTTTGAATAGGATAAACGCATAGACCACGTTTTACTCTTCTTATAACTAAAAGAAGCACTTGGGTACCACTTATTCTGACGAGTGTCCGTATTTAATTCTTTGTCACTATTAGACCACCTGTTTTTATTGTCCACTTGTTCGTTTCTAATGCCTAAAGAATAGCGCATCTTGTCATTAAACTTACCTTTAAATACACCATAGACCCCAATAATTCTTTCCGAATAATCGACTTTACTAGAGAAATCATTAACCTTTTGCCAATCACCATCCTGCTTCTGTTCAAAATGGCTATTATTATTGCTTTGAATTTCCGAATATTTGGATCCAAGTTCAAGCGTAGCATGGAGTGATTTTACCGGCACACTGACATCTAGTTTTGCAGTATAAAGATCGTAACTTGTACTCCATTCATTCCTTTTTAGTTGGGGCAAAGCACCATCTGTTAAATAGGTCTCTGCAATGTTATTTTCAGAAGCAATATCATATATTGTATAGTCGGCATTCAACGTTATGTTCAGACCATTCTTTTTGTAATTATAACCAAACAATATATTTTGACGTTTCGGATCTTCGATCTTGGTATCAATAATCTCTTGCGTAGGAAATACTATCCCATTCTTATTCATATCCAAATGACTTTGTTGATATTCATCCATATCACTCAAATAACCATCATATTTTAGAACAATCAAATGGCTTTTATTGGGATAAAAGTTCGCTCCTACCGTATATTTATCACTTTGATTGTTAGATATATTTTTAAGATCATAACTATATGATTTAAAAACATAGTCATCTTTCTCATATCTTTCATTATTACTATTGAATCCTTCAATTTTATAGTCTGCGTGGGAATATTGGGTGAACAGAGTCCATTTATTGCATACATAAGTCAAATCACCATATGCTTGACTGCTATGGTGACGAGCTTTCTCATACACAGCACGCAAATTCATATTTAGTCCACGATCTCGCTCTCTTTTGGTGATAATATTGATCACTGCATGACCTTCTGCTTCATATTTAGCAGAAGGGTTTTCAATCACTTCAATCTGTTTAATATTCTGTGAAGATAGCATCTCTATTTCAGAGTTACTTGTCACTTTTCGACCATTCAAAAGAATCAAAGAGGCACCTTTCCCAGCCACAGAAATAGACTTCGTTCTACTATCAATGGTGATGTATGGAGTTTTCTTTAAAACGTCGACACCATTTCCAGCATCACTTGCAGAAGTGTTTTCAATCTGGACAATATAGCGATCCTCTTTATTAATTACAGGTGGAATCTTTGCTCTAACTTCTAACTCATCTATTTTATACAGTTCTTTTGATAGATCAAATCTAAAATGATTTACCTCACCGGCCTTTACACTAAGGTCTTTAAATAGTGGAACATAACCCAAGGACCGTATATTCACTATATATTTCCCTTGTTCCACATTATGGAATTTGAAACTCCCGTCAACAAAAGTACCTCCTTTATAAACGGTAGAATCCTGCGCATTCAAAATCGTAACACTAAAATACTCTATGGCATTACCATCTTTCTGAAGTACATCTCCTTCCACATTTATTTGAGCAGATAATGTTTGAATCCCAATTATAAGTAGGGGCACAATAAGTAACTTTTTCATCATTTCACACGACTCCTTCTATTTACAATTTCTTGATAATGTTCTTCAACAAGTTTATTAAGATTATTTTTCCGTATACAGCATAGATTGGCATAATGTTTATTTTCATACACTTGCTTGTGTCTTATCCACAAACAATTTCCTGTACATATTGGAAAAACGCTACAATCAACACACTCATCCTCATCCATTGCGGTCCTTCCTGCAATATATCTTGCAGCTAAATCTTTATTAACTATTGTATCAGAATTCTTATCTAAATAACCTACTACTGTTTCAGAATTTCCAAGATCATTCCAACACTTATAGAGCGCACCATCAGGACCAACCACATAATAATTAATTAGTGTTGCGCCACATAATCCAGTTGCATTATTGTGTGCTTTATAAGTTGTTTTAATACCATATTTTTCACATAATTCTTTGAAAAAAGATATCTTTTCTTCCTCATTTACCACCAAACATTCTGTTTTACAGCTATCAGAAAGGTCTTCAACATATGCAGGATATATTTGAATATTCCGGTCTTTCCAGTATTTTGTTAATTCCAAATAAGTTGGACCGAATGAAGAAATATTTTCTTTGGCCAAGTTCATTCGAACAAAAACATTCGTATCTGGATTTATATTCATAAAGTTGTCGATATTGCTTATGATAGTATCAAAAGTTGGCTTATTTCCTGGCAGAACACGCCATTTATCGTGAAATTCTTTGGCTCCATCAAGTGTTATTTGTAGACTATTCATTGGATATTCTTTAAAAAACAAGCTCTTTTCTGTATCCAATAAATAGCCGTTGCTAGTCATGTTGTGAAGACCTAACTTTAGGTGATTAATGTTTTGAATACCCATCAAAATTTTCTTGATTGCATCAAACCCCATTAATGGCTCTCCTCCATACCAAGTCAAATTTAATGTTTGCGTTCTCTTGTGACCATCAATAAATGATATTAAATCTTGAATGGTCTTATCATCCATCACTTTCGTCTTTTTTGACTCTCCCTCATAACAATATGGACAAACAAAATTACATGCTGTAGTTGGAGCAACTGCCAATCCTAGATTAGAAGTATCAAACGCTTTAAAGTAATAATGCATTCTCCTTTTATTCAGGTATGCATACTTATCATAAACAAGCACCTTTTGCTTTATCAAGTTAGCTATTGAATTCTTATCCAATTCAACGATTAAGGCTTTATTTTCTTTTATTGCAACAAACCTATTGTATTGATCTCCTGTTAATTGTGCAATATTATTTGTTTCAGAATTAAATAGTAGAAATCCATATCTATCGGATTTAACTAGATTATTGTATTGTGACCAGTATATAGTTTTATTCATGGAGCAGTTATAATAGTAGGACTGCGAAAGGGAATTATTTAATATCCCTTTCGCTTTTAACTTTTGAGTAAATCTTTTAGTACAAAGATGTCTCTTCTGTAGTTTCGACAACTTGGTGATCTTTATTTGGACAACCACCATTGTATGACTCAAGAGATACCCCTCCCATAATGTCATTTAAACTTACATCTTCTAAAAGCTCAGTGTCATTTAATAAAAAATCAATTTGCATAACTTATTATTTCTATAAATTGTAAAAATTGAGTGCTACTGAGGACGGAACTCATCGCCAAGATATCGTTTTATAACTTTTTCCAAGAAGTACGTGAAACACGATGTACAGTTCCTCCTTTCAGAGAAAGAGTCCGTCCTTCACTTTTATTTTTTATATACTTAGTATTTACGATTGTAAAGTCATTAATTCTTATATAATAGCTATCAGAATTAGATATTAAATTCGCCAAATTGTTATTTAACTTAACAACAACTCCATCAATATCTACAGACACACAATAACTTCCACAATCTAGAATATAAACAAGATCGTTTAAATGCATATACTTTTTGTTTTGTAAGGAAAATAAGCAATTTGCAAATAAACACACCAATACAACTACGGTTTAACTGCAATATGCACATTAAATTTAAATTATGATACTACGAACCTACTAAATTATTTTTAACAAAAAAAATCATTTAGTAGTATTTAAACTAGGACTAAATAACATTATCTAGCTTTAGTCTTGTGACGATAGTTGATAAATAAACTATATTTATTATCATAAAACACATCACTACACAATAACCACAAACAACTAATTTACAACTACTAACAACACTCTTAACACACAACTCATTACCAATTTACCTTCTTCTGATAGGATTAGAGGAAAAGAAATATAAAAAACCCTATATAATAACATTGTAATATATATCTCTTATCCGCACGTTAATTTATGTCATTATTTATCTATATATAATCATAAAATCTATTAAACTATGGAAAATAAAATCACTTACACAGCTCTATTGATCTCATTTAGGGCCATCTCTGGTTATGCAGCAATGAAAAGTTTTAATGGTGAATGTTGTTGTTGGCCAGAAGGTACATGCTTAGCTGAAATTATAGTAGAAGCATCATGTCCTAGCGAGGGTTAGTACTACTACAGTATTCATTACTTTTGTGTTGAAACCTATAGTCTACTAGAATCAATATATTCAGATAAAAAACAAGCAAATTTATGTCTAAGTACAGGGCCTGTTCATAAAATGCAGACATAATAAGAGATGGTAGATCATAAATACTATTACTCATATTTTCAAGCAAAAGTGGACATTGTGGAATTTATCGAAGTGTGATATACATAGACAGAGAAGACATGCAACTCTGGAGGTATCAGACACCTATTGAATTCGGAGAAATAAACTATTTAAACATAGCTTAATTATATGTCCGATATTTTGTTGCATATCCATCTTGTTTAGCT
>JAONJW010000073.1 GCA_028377305.1 Prolixibacteraceae bacterium
ACCATTGAAAGGAAATCAACGTCTAGATTTAACTATGCCGTTTAGATTCCAAGATAATTCTGGAAGTTGGCATTTGGATGGATACTATGAGTTTACAGGACGCCTAGCAGATCAATTTGGTGTTTTTGTAGGTCCTGGTGTTGGTATGGGAGTTTCATGGCATGATGGTGGTAGTTTTGACGGAGATGACCATGGTTTCTTTATTAACTTTGGTGCGATTGCAGGGGTTACTTATACCAATCCAAGCTTCCCTTTCGATATTGAATTTAGTATGCGACCAACAGTAGTAGTAATCAACGACTATGATGGGGCATTTAATTTGGACTTTACTCTAGGTTTCCTTTATCGTTTCTAAAGCATAGCTTATAATATATCTATTATTTAAAAAAGCAATCCCTGGTCAGTTAAAAACTGCCAGGGATTTACCATGTTTCTAATCCAATATTTAATTACCCATTTCGCATGAGATATGTGATACCCATTTCACAAATCTCGGCAAGGGGGTTACCCTTTCAATTTACAAATCTCACGAGCTATCATCACTCCATTGACTGAAGCCTGCATTAAACCTCGTGTTATTCCAGCTCCATCACCTGCTGCATACAAGTTTTTCACACTCTCTGTCTCAAATGTAGGTTTCACCTTTATTACATTTGAGTAGAACTTCACTTCTGTTCCATAAAGCAGTGTTTCATCACTTGCCAAGCCTGGAGTAACTTTATCTAAAGCTTCGATCATTTCAATTAAATCCGTAAGGATTCTATGAGGTAATACTAAGCCCAAATCACCAGGTACAGCATCTTTTAATGTTGGAATAATGTTATTCCTATATAAACGTTCTTTTGTCGTTCTTCGGCCTCTAATGATATCTCCAAAACGTTGAACTAAAAGCTTATTATTTGTCAACATATTACCTAAAGCTGCAATATGCTTACCAAACTCAATTGGAGAGTTGAATGGTTCTGTAAATTTTTGCGATACCAATAATGCAAAATTGGTATTGTCGCTCTTCAGCTCTTTATAACTATGGCCATTTACAACAGCCAATTTACCATTATCATAATACTCTGAAGCAACAAAACCTCCTGGATTCGAACAGAATGTTCTCACTTTATCATCATAGGTCTTTGTATAATGGATCATTTTGGCTTCATAGAAATTATCATTAATCTCTTGCATCACCTCATTTCGACACTCTACACGAACCCCTATATCAACAATACCAACTTCTGTAGATATGTTGTGTGTTTCACATTCTGACAACAACCAGTTAGAACCTTCCCTTCCAACGGATGCAATCACATAATCTCCAAAGAACGTCTCATCTTGGGTCATCACTCCTTGAATGATTTGGTCTTCCATGACCAAACTCTTTACTGGGGTATTAAATATGACTTCAACACATCCAGCAGCGATGACTCTTTCATACAATTCTCGATATAGATCTTGTGTTCTTTCTGTTCCAAGATGTCGAACAGGACAATGTACTAATTTAAGGTTAGCATCAATTGATCTCTTTCTCATCTCTTTCATCTTTGGTGTTTCAACTTCTCCAACTACTGTAGAATCAGCACCAATTTCAAGATATATATCATCTACATATTTGATCATCTTTTGTGTCTCTTCCACCCCAATATATTCGGGAAGATGACCTCCCACTTCATGAGATAGAGACAGTTTACCATCAGAGTAAGCTCCAGCTCCTGCCCAACCTGTAGTAATACTACAAGGCTTACAGTGAACACAAGTTCCTCCGTTGTGATGCTTTGGACATACCCTCTTATAGATATTACGTCCTTTCTCCAACATCAAGATTTTCAAATCTGTACGCGTCTTAACTATTTCATAAGCCGCAAAAATCCCCGCGGGCCCTGCACCCACAATTATAACATCGTATTTCATTCTATTGTAAAAAAAAAAATGAATCTGCCGTATGGAATTCCCTAACTTATGTGGCATGGAACTGCTTTCGACAGGCGCGGAAATTTATGTTTTTTTTCAAAACACAAACCTCGCAAAGATATACAAAAGGCATAAACACCCAAGTATTCAAGTGTATTTTTACATTTAGTTAACAATAAAAGGAGTAGGATTACTAGCAAACCACAAGTCATGTAATATATTAGGATTGATAGGCATATATCTTTGCTAAGCCATACAATCAATAATGGTATATCCGACACCTTCCTGTGTAGCTCTAAAAACCTTTACTTTTGTATTAAATGATGCTATAGAAGCACTTCTATTATCAACGCAATTGATATATCTAGTTAGTAACTAAACAATAGTGTTCGATATTTTACTAAAAGTATTAAACCAAATATTTCAATTTAATTAAATCGTCATGATCGTTCCGTATAGACGACTACATATATTTTTGTATGTGAGAGGATCATTCTACATAAGAGTTAACTTATATGTCTTTTCACAGTCACAATATAATCCAAGAAGAATGATAACTCGTTGGCTGCCCCCCTTTCAATCTATATCAGATTTAAATAATAGGGAATGACCTCTTGCAAGATGGCCTCACCGAGTTCCCTCCATTGTTCGTTGATTAGGGAGACACTTTTCGTCTTTTGCTTTAGCAAAGTAAGTCGACCTACTTTTTTTCAATGGCAGATCAAAGATGTTCAATTCTCATTTATTGGGCAGAATTGAATCTAATTATCCATTAGAAAGGGGCGTCTCATCCAAACTCAGATATTTATCACAATTTTTTTGGAATAGAAGCCACTTAATCTGCACGGCCCATTTGACCCTTTTGATGATCGACACTTAAGTGATTCTGATACTATTCTTCAAAATATTTGCCATTAATCATCATAAAACTTCTCTAAAACATTGCTGCGAATCGGTACAATTTAGAATAAGCACCACGATTTCGGATAGTGTGTAAATTATTTTAATTAATAAATAGGGACCAAACAAGGGTTTAACCCTGACCAAGTACTGACCAAACCCTGACCAAGTCCACACTTAATTTATACTTTGTCCACACGTTCTCTACCTATTACCGGGTTTAGGCAGAGAAAGTGTGGACAAATAGTAGCCAAAAGGTAGACTTGGTCAGGGTTTGGTCAGTACTTGGTCACTGTTTAAATAGGAGTTAGTGTGGTTAAATAACGGTAAAGTAGGATCGATGAAGATGCTCTATAGACATATAAAATCAAATTGGCGATTCTTAATTACAGGCGTTATAGTACAGTGTCAAATAACTTAACAAAAGAAGCAAACTATTTGGTCATTCTAGTTTCCTTGTTTACACAATTCTATTCTCTAGTAATTACTCTAACACTGCTCACATGGTCCCACTTCCATAATCTGATAAATAGAGATATGTTTCTAAGTGGTGGATCTTGAATATTATCACGGAAGTAAATCCCTTTGATGTTAGTTTAACATCAGAGAATTACTTGGAATTTCTAGTCAATATATATCAACTTGTTATACCTACAATATTGATAACATCAAAATAGGTAAAGATCTATTAGCGTTGACAATTATGCATCTTGTGCTTTCATAATAAGACGAAGATAAAAATATTATTAAATCTGCAAATGACGTCTCCTTCTATTATATTGCCTGATTCCAAATAACGACTGAACGACAATCTCAGTTTAATTGTTAACGAAAAAAGGGGATCTACAAAATTGCAGACACCCCTAATAAACTGAAAATAAACACACAACTAAAATATCAATACCCTCATGATCGAAAGCATCAATACATTAAGTTCATTAAAGATAACTATTTTTAGCGAACCACAAACATTACTTTCTCAATATTCATATTTTTATATTCTAAGACTAAGAAATAAATACCTGATTCTATCCCATACAATGGGACACTCCATACATTGTTGGCAGTAGAATTAATTTCCTTAGTTGATATTTTATTCCCAATAATATCATACACTTGATAGGACTCTACAGCAAACTTGCTTTCAACAAAAATACGATCTGTTGCAGGAATAGGGTAGACCTTAGCACTCCTTTCAACTTTTAATTCAAAGTTTGCCGTATTAGTGTCTGGATCATAATTCGATAAAATACGATATTCTCCTGGCTCAAGACTAAAGCTATGAGAACCAGTATTGAGCTGTGTCGTTGCTTTGGTCACCATATCATACCAAGTACCAGAGGTCGGAATATCGACAGAAACATCTAGCTTTCTCACATCGAAGTTTCCAACAATCACGACTTCTTTTCCTTTATAATGAAGACGAAGATATTTTCCTTTACCATCCAATGAATAGTCAAAAGTACTTGTTGAGAATACTTCGTCATTCTTTTTCAACTCTGCAAATCGTGCATAATCTTTATATACTTTGTTTCTATCCAAATTTCCAATGTAATCCCATCGAATTGGTTTTTCGCCCGTACGACCATTTAAGTCAATAGAAAAATCATAGCCTACTTCTCCAAACTGCCATATCATTTTTGGTCCAGGGATCAAAAAGAAGAGTGCTCCATTTGCACGTAAACGTTCACACATAGTCGGGACCTCTCTTGTGTTATAACTTCCATTGATAAGGCCACTCTCTTTTGCCATATATGCGATTCTTTGCTCATCATGACTCTCCATATAGCCAATAAGATTCATATCATTAAACCCTCTTGTTTTAAAGTCTGCACCAGTAAAATTACTTCCATAACCTTTAAGCGCCTGACCCCCATCATGATTCATATTTCCCCACATAAGCATACCATAATCAGCTAAAGCTTTATCTTCACTATTGACAGCTAAATGCTCTAAAATAACCAAAGCATCAGGATTTCTTTTCCATATCTCACTGCTCATTCGCTCTAGATTATCAATTCTATCCTGATCATAATTAGATCCCCAAGGATCAGAAGCAACAGGTTTAAAATTATTAGAGAACCCTTTTGTGAAGTCAAAACGAAAACCGTCGATCTTATACTCAGACATCCAATAACTATTGATACTATCTACCAAAGCTCTAGTAGCCTCACTTTCATGGTTAAAATCTTCACCCCATTGGGCATCCTTATTTTCAAAGTTATGATTGACATTATACCAAGGATTATCGCTAGATGGTTTGTCTCCCTCTTTATACATCAGATAGAAAGGACTCTGTCCCCAAGAGTGATTCAATACCAAATCAATGATAACAGCCATTCCTCTTTTATGACACTCATCTACCAAACGCTTTAGGTCATTCTTTGGACCATAATATTTATCTGGAGCAAAATAGAAATTTGGATTATACCCCCAACTACTATTTCCATCAAATTCATTAATAGGCATCAACTCAATTACATTGACATTCAAGCTTTGTAGGTAATCCAAATGATTGATCACCCCTTCATAGCTATGCTTGGCATCAAAGTCTCTAACAAGTAGCTCATAAATCATTAACTTACTTGGTTTAGGTACAGTAAACTCATCAACCTCCCAACTATATGGCATTTGACCTGGTTGCAATACGGAAACAATTCCTTCGGTCTTTCCTGTTGGATAAGGCTTCAGATTTGGATATGTAGCTTCAGTAATATGCTGATCATTCCATGGGTCTAGAATCATATCCGTATATGGATCTGCAACCAAAATAGAACCATCAATATAATATTGGAATGCATACTGATCTCCCGAAGTAAGACCTGTAATATCAAGCCAGAAATAGTCTCCATCCTTTTTCATTTGGTAAGCCGTACCTACTTCCCAGTCATTGAAATCACCGAGAACAAAAACATTCTGTTTATGTGGAGCGAATAAAACTAATCTCGCTGAAGTTGTTGTAGGATAAGATATTCCTGTAGTTGAACCCTCTGGACGTTTCTCTGAAACAGGAGCTTTATAAGATAAGTATAAGTACTTATTACTTATAATCTGCCCTGATTTTAACGCCTGTATCTCAATAGATCCTGATTTCACTTCATTAGGAGTAAAATCATAACTGATCGTTGTTCCATTAAGCTCCTTCACTTTTTGATTATCTATTACAACCGATAAAAGTGCTGATTCTGTCGACGTTGAAGTGAATGATAGAGTCTTTCCAACCTCAATCTGCTGACCCTTTTCAACACCATCTGTATCCAGCATAAATCCACCACTGACTACATCTAGAAAGTAGTCTTCGGTATTCTCAGACCCATCTTTCTTCTTGAAAAGAACACCAATTTGTTGCATTTGAGAGCCCGGGATTCCAGACCATAATTCTGTCGGCGTAAAAGTATAGGTATACTTTGTTGTACCTGCAACTTGAGTCATTTTATACTTTTCATTGGTATCTCCCCATGCTCCCTGATCGGACGGATTAGACACATCTGCGATCCCTTTTTGCCAAATCCAGAGATATACATCCCCCCAACCATTAAAGGTCCCTTGTTCTTTTGTATCAACCGTCAAAGTAACTTGGTCGGCAGAATTGAATGCAATAGGAGATGTCGTAACACTAATTGCATTATCTGTTAAAGTTATCGATAGATCCTCTGTCTTGCCATTCCCCGATTTATCTTTGATTAAGAATCCAATCTTAGTGATCGAACTAAAATCTGTTCCTGACCATAAGGAAGTGGGAGTAAAGGTATATGTGTAGATAGATGACGTTCCTTCTCTTGTCATCTTAAAGGCTTCATTGGTACTGTTCCATAAACCTTGATTAGGAGGGTTTCCAACTCCATCAATCCAAATCCAAACATATGCACTCCCCCATTTGGAGTCAATATCAAAATCTTTGGAGTCAAAACGGATGGTGATTGGATCAGTTGAAACACATTGAATAGGATCTGTCGTAAAAGAGAAGTCCGTAATATCCTCTGCAACACTTATCCCTATCAAGCTTACCCATAGAAGTACAAATAGTATAATTTTTTTCATAAGTGGTTTTTTTATGGTTAATAGATAAAAAAGGCGATGAGATCTCCCCCCACCGCCTTTTCTTACAAATCATACATACTCAACTTAGGCTACTTCTTAACAATCGAATAATTGTAGTTATTTGAAGCAAGTTGTAGCATAATCACATAAGTACCAGCCTCAGTGATAGAAATGTTGTCTCCTCCGATAGTTGCCTCTCCAACAAGATCACCACCATTGCCTTTCACTGAACCGAAATTGATATTCCAATCTTCTGTTCCACGGAATTTCAATTCTCCAGCCGTCAAATCAATCTCCATTGTATAAGTCTTCGTAGTAGCATCATAATTTGCTACATCAAAATTGGTTTGACCATCCCAACCTAATGGTGTTGAAGATCCAATGATACCCCAAACAGTTGGTGTCACTGTCCAAGACATTGCTGCTAAATCTGCTTGAATAAAAAACATACCTGCATCTGGAATTGAAATATTTTCGCCTCCTTTAGATAGTTTATTATTACCTGGATCCGTAGCCAAATCAGCATATTGAGGGTCCCAACTTCCGATAGTTTCGATAATTTTGAATCCACCAGCAGCCGTCCAATTCATAAAGACATCATATGTACCATCGAAATTATTACTCAATTCGTCTGGTATGGTTCCACTGTTACTATTGTTCCAACCATTCCAATCTCCAACAACATAAAGCTGATTAGGGAATGACGACTCTTCCATTGTGTAAGTTAAATCATCTCCATTATATGTGATGGTATAAACTTTATTCATCGTAATGAATTTCTCTCCACCATTTTCAATCAAGTTACCATCATTATCTGCATCCTTACCAAAAGTGGTTTGGCGATAAGAGTTATCTTTAAATACAAAATCTCCTTCTTTTAATAAAGATGTGATGGACCAATTATTCGTTCCTGCTTCATTCACCATTGGCATAAACTCTTGATCACCTACTGAAGTACCAAATAGACCAATAGTGATGATCTCATCTTGATAGATATAACGGTTTACAAGAAAGCTAACTGCAGTAGAAGCTTGAACCATGTCTCCTGCTTTGGCAACCACACGAAACTGGATGTTAGACAAAACACCAGCAGTAGTTCCCATTTCACGAAGCATCTGGTTCATATCACTAACCTTCATCCCATAATAAAAACCTTCTATGTCTGAGATCTTCTTAGGATCTGAAAAATCACCCGTTCCTAAATCAAACTGTAACTCATAAGTAGGAGTTAAGCCTTCTCCGAGATAAGCCTCTGTCCACAAAAACGTGTCAAAAGACCCATTTGCATCGGCTGGATCAAGAACATAACTAGCAGAACCGTCTGGGTTCTGGATCGAAGGTGCTGTAATCGGCTTTGCCGAAACCACATCATCTTTATTTTCACAAGATGTAAAGGCGAATAGGATCGCCATTACACCTAATAATATCTTGCTGTATTTCATAATCTATTTACTCTAAAGGTTACAAACTACTCTTCCACTTTGGTGAATTTGATGGTCTTCTTCCCATCATTATCAAGATTCATCTCAATAGTATACTTTCCAGACTCCAACACTTGAAAATTCTGCTCATTATACTCATTGGTGACAGAATATACACTTCCTGAAGGAACCGCTTCTACTTTATCAAAGTCGTTAAAGAAGTACTGCTCTGGCCCCCATCCTGAAGTCTGACCAATAAAACGGAAGGCCAAATCATCCCCTTCATTTTTACCTTTTAGATCCATGGTCATCTTAAATTGATTCACATCCACTGCTGGAAATTCTATCCCATCCGAAGGCGTCCAGTCAGCAGTCGTTGCATTACCAACAACATATTTCGGAGGAATCGTCGCATCAAATGGAGTGACTTTCAATGTAACTACATTAGAGTATAACTTCTCTACATCAGGATCACTTCCTTCTGCACTAATTCTCAACTGTACATTGAACTGTGTTCCTTCATCAAAAGGTTTTAAGAGAGAGTTCAACATCAAGTTAAAATCCTTTATACTGATGGATTGAAAAAGTTCCGTAGTTGAACTGCTATTTGTAATAGGGGTTGAAAAATCACCACCTTCTTTATCCAGTTCAATCGTATAATTTGCTGCAATAGTTAAACCATAATCTGCAGCAGTATAGATGAAAGTCTCAAATGGATTGTTTTGATTCTCTTCCGTAAGTACATACTCTCTATCTTCTCCTGTTGGGCTTTGCAAAACAGGTGCAACCCCCTTCTTCAGAGTTAAGTCGGTATCAATTTCACTGCAAGAGAAAAAGATCATCAAAGCAGCGAAAACGCTATATATTAAATTCTTTCTCATCACTTATCGTTTTTAGTAGCCAGGGTTCTGATTCAAATTTGTATTCGCTCCAACATCTTTTCCTGGTAGAGGGTAAAGATTGTATTTTCTATTCACTCCTGTTCCAGCTCTTACGCCACCTTTCCATGACCATAGGTAATCAGAGCTTGTAAACTTATTAAAGCGGACAAGGTCAGTACGTCTTGAACATTCCCAATAAAGTTCTCTTCCTCTCTCTTCAAGGATAAAACCTGTATTTAGGTCAGTATCTGTGATATTACCACTCGCATCTCCAAAAGCACGCGTACGAATCATGTTAACCAACTCAACCGCCTTGGCTCTTGATCCCTCTGATGCACCTCTAACGATTGCTTCTGCATACATTAGGTATGAATCAGCCAAACGGAACATTGGATAATCTGTAGTAACAAAAGATTGAATACTTGGATTATTTGCTGGGTCTTGTGCAATATTTCTAAACTTCATTACACCATATCCATCAGAATATTTCTGAGGATTGCTAATCTCTTTCTTATCTGAATCGAAGAACATTCCAGCAAATCCGTTATCTACTACTTCAACATCATTACCATCCTTATCTTGAATCGTTTTGTATGTCTTTGGTTCTACATAGCCTCTAAAATCACCATCACCAAAACGATCAATCAACTGTGGACGAGCTCGGTTACCTCCCCATCCTCCATTAAGACCAATGGATGCAGGAGAGATCTCTCCACCTGTAGCACTAAATGCAAGGAAATTTGTTCCACCATAGGTCTGCATCTTGTTACCATCGTAAGGAATCGTAAATATAAATCCACTGCTTACAGTTGCATTGTTATTGTCTGCATAGAATAGGTGCTTATACTCTCCAGTATAGAACGTGTAAGCGTCGTTTACTTTCGTAGAATATTCCACCACTTTGTCCCAGTTACCAGCAACAGCACCACCTTTATATACCTCTGCATTCAAATATATTTTTGCCAATAACATCCAAGCTGCTCCCATGTCTACTCTTCCATAAGGGGCACTATTTACATCCAACATCTCTGGCATGAATGTTTCAATTTCTGTAATCAGCCAATCATATAGATCACCTCTCATGATCTGCTGAGGAAGGTAACTACCAACACCCATGTCTTCAGTAACAAATGGAACATTACCAAATACATCCATCAATACCCAGTAAGAGTAAGCACGGATAAATCGAGCTTCTGCTCTATAGACCTTCATCTCTTCTTTAAGATCAGCAAGACCTCTAGATTCCAGCTTCGCGTCGGTAGCCTCGCGCAAAAATTCGTTACTCATCGATACTTCGCTATATAAGCGATAGTACAAACCTTCCATGAAAGGGTTTGCAGGAGAGAATCTTATATAATTTAATTCTGGTACTCCGAAGTCACCCCAAGCACAAATCGCTTCATCTGTACTCAAGACTTGTGCATTCCATAAGTTACGGATGTAAGAAGATGTTCCTTCATCAATACCTCCAACATCACCGTCACCAGCTGGTCCTTTCTGACCAGTCAATGCCAATCCGCCATAAACTTTAGCTAGCACCTGCTCATAACCCGCTTTGTTGACATAAATCTGATCTGCCACATTCACCTGAGGATCTGGAGGCAGAATATCTAGATCATTCAAACAAGATGTAAATAGCATCGTAGCTGATGCGATAACACCTAATCCTATATTTTTTATTTTCTGAATCTTCATAATCAATCAACTTTAGAATGTGATATTAACACCTAACATATAAGTTCTTGAACGTGGATAGAAGTTATTATCGATACCACTTGAGACCTCTGGATCTACACCAGTGTAGTTAGAGATAATAAACAAGTTTTGTGCTGTAGCACTAACTCTTACACTAGAAACCGCTTTAGAGATATTACTGAATGTATATCCTAATGATACATTGTCTAGCTTAAAGAAATCAGCATTCTCAACATAGTGTGATGACCAATATTGAACATTCTCAAAACTAGTTCTAGCAAGCGGTAATCTGTTAGATAAAAAATTACCTCCACTATTATAAGTATCTTGCTTTACACCATTGTTAGAAGCATTATTGTTATAAATAGATGCACCAAATTGGAAACGCCCTGACATTGAAAAATCCCAATTCATATAAGATAGATTCGTGTTCAATCCAATCATCCAGTTAGGCGCAGCTTGACCTGTGTGAATCTTATCAAGGTCATTGATTACATGGTCTCCATTTTGATCAACATAAACCCCCTCGAGTGGACGTCCATCCTCAGCATATACTTGCTCATAAACAAAGAATGAGTTAGTTGGCTGTCCTACAGACTGCATTTGAATTGTTGAACCAGTACCTCCAGAAATACCTCCTGTTGGATTACCTAAGAAGTTAGGATCATCATTGGCTGTCAACTTAGTAATCTCATTTTGATTATAAGTAACATTTGCTCCAACTCTCCAGTTCAAATCTTGGGTTGTGATTGCATTGTAATCAACACTGAACTCTACCCCTTGGTTAGTCAAATTACCAACATTGGTTAATAGTAGATTGGTAAGGTTTGCTCCAGCAGGAACAGGAACCGTACTCAATAAATCGTTCGTTTGACGATAGTACCACTCAATGGATCCCGATAATCTTTCATCAAAGAAACCAAAGTCTAATCCAACATTATATGTGTAAGTCGTTTCCCACTTAATGTCTTTATCATATCCATTCGGTCTTTGGGTGATGATGTAACTGCCACCCCATGGATATAGAGCCGTATTATTTGACTCAGTATAAGTACCTAAGTATGGAGTATCATTTCCACCAACATTTTGTTGACCTGTTGCCCCCCAACCTAATCTAAGTTTCATTGATGAAATGGGTTCAACATCTTTTAAGAACGACTCTTCTTTCATTTTCCAAGCAAATCCTAACGATGGGAACAGACCCCAGTGATCTGCAAATCTAGTGGTTCCATCTGCACGGAAAGTAGCATTCAATAAATACTTATTCTTAAAAGCATACTCTGCACGTCCAAAAAATGCAAGCAATCTGTTTAAGTTTGAACCTGGATCTTTATCATTTTTTTCGTCACTATTTGCAGCGTTATAGAAGAATCTATCATCATCACGTCTAAACTCTTGATAAGAGTAACCTGTCATCACTTTTATGTTGTGATCCTCTAGAACTTTATTATAAGTCAAATAGAAATCTAAAGTTTGATTATTTTTATTTTGACTGTATGGATCATAACTTCCTGCACGCTCAGGATTATTTGGTTCTGACCATGCTGCCGTAGCATCTGTTCTTACAGCTCCTTCTGACTCTGAGATATCTAATCCAACACTAAGCGTTGCTGTCAAATCTGAGAAAAAATTTGGTGTATAGTCGATCTTACCATTGATTATTCCTCTGTTTACTTTACTTGTATTGTTTGTTTGGTGTAGTAATGCCACAGGGTTTTGTGGAGCAATCGTAACAGGGTTGCCATCATTATCTATCGTAGTCGTATAGCCACCGTACTTAGAATTTGGATCATAAACGGGCTTTGTTGGATCGTAAGTGATCGCATTTCCAATCGCACCATCATTAATGAAACGATTCTCTACATGCATATACTTGGCCGAAATAGATACCTTCAACTGATCTTCAAAAAAAGTCGGGTTAAGATTCAAACCAACCGTCTCTCTCTGCATAGAAGAAGTCTCAACAATACCTTTCTGATCCGTATAACCTACAGAAAGACGATAAGGTAGATTCTTTACCCCACCAGTCAAACTCACATTGTGATCATGATTAATGGACGTTCTATAGATTTCATCTTGCCAGTTGGTATTTTGGTTTGGATAAACCTGAGTATTCTTATATGCATCTGAATCGATACCATAAGTATTACCAATAAATTCTCGATATTCAGGTGCCCCCATGACATCAACCTTGTAAGAAGGAGTAGCCATAGATACATTACCATTATAGGTCACTTTTAGATCTTGCGCACTCTTTCCTGTCTTCGTTGTAATTAAGATAACACCATTAGAAGCTCTAGAACCGTAAATCGCAGTTGAAGAAGCATCTTTCAATACCGTAAAGGTCTTGATATCTGCTGGATTAATTGAGTTTAATGGGTTCTGCATACCCGCAACTCCTTCTGTATCCATCGGAACACCATCAATAACGATCAATGGATCATTTGAAGCTGAAATAGAAGAACCTCCGCGAATACGGATAGTAGAACCTGATCCAGGAGCACCACCTGATGAAGTAATCTGTACACCTGATGCTTTACCGACCAAAAGGTCTTGTGGCGATGAGATGGCACCTGCGTTAAACTCTTTAGACGAAATCGCTTGTACCGCACCCGTTGCATCCTCTTTCTTAACGGATCCATATCCAATCACAAGAACTTCGTCCAAGCCCTTTGTGTCGGTCACAAGATCAATTGCTAATGTTGATTGAGAACCAACTGCTACTTTTTGTGTTGCATATCCAATATAAGAAATGCTTAACGTTTCTCCAGGATTCACCTTAAGAGAAAAATTCCCATCAAAATCAGTGATGGTACCTCTTGCAGTACCTTCCACCGCGATGGTTACTCCAGGAAGCAACTCTCGGGTAGTCTTGTCAACTACCGATCCTGTAATGATCTTTTCTTGAGCGTTTGTAACTCCTACACTAAGGAGTACTACCAGCAAGAAAAACATAGATTTAAATAGACTATTTACTTTCATATGGCTTGAGTTTTTCTTTTAAAAAAAGCACAAAAGATTCCTATTCGAAAAAAGAGTGTCTTTTCCGTTAATTCTAATCATCAACTACTTAGTGATT
>JAONJW010000074.1 GCA_028377305.1 Prolixibacteraceae bacterium
TCAAAAAAAGAGTAAAAGTGGACTAAGTAAGTCCAGAGCGAATGCGATGCTAAAAGCGATGGAGGATAAAGAAAAGAAAACACAAGACAAAGTACGCAAAGCTCAAGTTAAGCAAGAAAAAGCTAAAGCTCGTAGTATAGAAAAGAAATGGTAGGAACGTTCAAGTATTTATATAATATGATTGTAAAAAAGATATCGTGTTTTCTTCTAATGATACTATGTTCAGGGAATGTATTTGCAGACAACACTCAGGTGAAGTTATCCATTCCTAATATGGCCCAGGTAGGTCAGCAAATACGACTAGCAATAGAATCAAACAAACAGATTGACCAAGTCAATCTTCCATCTTTAAGTAACTTTGAGATCTTACAAGGACCAATAACATCGTCAAGTACATCATTTCAGGTTCTAGATGGAAAAACATCTAGAACTAATACATACGCTTCTGTGTATGTATTAAAACCAACTAAAGATGGAATATTTGTAATTCCTCCCATAGAAGTCATTGTTGATGGACAAACCTTTAATACCAAAGAGAAGAAGATTAAAATTGTAAAAAACAATTCAGTTTCAAAAACGACATATCCTAATACGGAGTTTTCAAGTAAAGATGTTTTTGTCAAGATCCTTCTATCTCAAACAAATGTTAAGGAAGGGCAAGCAACTCTAGCAACAACAAAATTATATACTAGAGTCCCTATCTCAAATGTCTCGAATATCGAGATACCTAATTTCACCAATTTCTATTCTAGGTCTATTGGGGAAACTAACCTCGAAACTCCTTCTAAGGAAGTATTCGATGGAGATATTTATAGTACAGTAGTTCTAAATAAGACACTTCTTTTCCCTCAGAAAGAGGGGAAAATAAAAATAGACCCAGTAAAAGTTTCCGTTCAGGCTAGACAACAATTATTAACCCCACAAGAACATTTGGATGTTTTATCTAGTTTATATAAAACGTTTAATTTGGATATCGAAAGTACTCCCTGTTTTGTTCAAGTTAATGCCCTACCAACTTCTCCTACCAGTTATTCTGGAGCTATTGGAAAATTCAACGTTAAAGCATCTCTTTCAAAGACCGACATTACTGAAGGCGATACAATTACCCTTAGACTAACTATTGAGGGAAAAGGGAATCTGTCCATTCTAAACAGACCTAAGCTAGATCTACCAAAGGACTTTAAAATGGTTTATTCTCGAAGTAAAGACCACATTGAAATCACAGACACAGGAGAGCAGGGAAGTAAAACCATAGAATATTTAATTAAACCTCAAGTAGCTGGAGATTACACAATACCCACAATTTCGTTTTCTTACTATAGTCCATTACATGGGAAGTACATCACAGAACAAACAAAACCCTTCCACATTCGCGTAACACCCACAAATGGGAAACATAAATTGGTAGATCGGAGGAGATAAAAGAAAATACAACGCATTAATCAAACAAGAAAAAGCTAACACTAAAGCTCGTAGCATAAAAAAGAAAAGGTAAGGAGTTTCGAAAACTTATACTTACTTTCGTAAATGATAATAATAAGAATTATAATATGATTGCAAAAAAGATATCGTTTTTTCTTCTATTGATATTTACTTCATGGAATGTATTTGCTGATAGAATCAATGTGAAACTATCGACACCCAATGTTGCACGTGTGGGTCAGCAGATACGACTAGCAATAGAATCAAATGAACAAGCTGATAAAGTCAATCTACCCTCTTTGAATAATTTTGAGGTTTTGATGGGACCGATCCCTTCATCCAACACATCTGTACGGTTCATAAATGGGAAATCATCTCGAACCAACTCATTCTCATACACCTATATCATTAAGCCAATCAAAGCTGGCACATTTGATATTCCTGCAATCGAAGTCGTGATTGATGGCAGGAGTTATAATACCAAAAAGACGAAGATTCAAATTGTTAAAGGGAATACAAGTTCCAATACTACATCTTCTAGTAGTGAAATTTCAAATAAAGATATCTTTGTTAAAATGCTCCTTTCTCGAACAAACGTTAAGGAAGGAGAAGCTATTCTTGCTACAACAAAGTTATATACACGACTTCCCATTTCAGGAGTTTCCAATATTGAGATACCTAGTTTTACAAATTTCTACACCAAACCTGTTGAGGAAATTAGACGTTTATCGTTAAATCAAGAGGCGTACAAAGGTGACATCTACAATACTGCAATTCTTAATAGAACACTACTTTTCCCTCAGAAAGATGGGGCCCTAAAAATAGACCCTGCAAAAGTTACAATCCAGGTAAGACAACGGATACAAAGTTCACAAGCATATTACGATGACTTCTATAATGCAACAAGAACAGTTAGTGTAGATATTAAGAGTGCTCCGCGCACTGTACGGGTGAAGGCTTTACCAAGTGCCCCAGACAATTATTCTGGAGCTGTAGGAAAATTTAAGATTTATGCTTCGATATCAGAAACCGATGTAAAAGCAAATGATGCAATCACGCTACGTTTGACAATTAATGGAAAAGGAAATTTGTCGCTTGTAACGGCACCTAAACTAGACTTTCCTCTTGATTTTGAAACGTATGATCCACAGAGCAAGAATAACATTAAGGTTACTGAAACTGGAGAACAAGGAAGTAAGACTCTAGAATACTTAATTCAACCTCGGTTTGCAGGGGACTACACTATTCCTTCGGTTTCATTTGCATATTATGATCCATCACAAGGAAAGTACATAACGCAACAAACAACTCCATTTAATATTCATGTCGCACCAAGTGATAGTAAAAATACAACTGCGGCACAAATAAGTAGTTTTAGTAAAGAAGATGTAAAAACTGTTGGAAAAGACATTCGATTTATATCAACAGACAAAGTATCTTTCAAGAAACAACAATATCTATATGGAACAGTTACTTTCTATATGGTATTTGCTGGATGGCTTTTAATATTCATCTTTATTTATCTTTTAAATATTAAAAAGATAAGAGAGCACGAAGATATATGGGGGACAAAAAATAAAAAAGCAAACCGTCTTGCATTAAAAAGATTAAAGAAAGCATCTCAACATCTTAAAGGTAATGAGAACGAGCTCTTCTACGAATCAATGCTTGAAGCTTTAATGGGCTACCTTGAAGATAAGTTAACACTTCCAAAGTCGGAGCTTACAAAGGAGACAATAAAAACAAGACTTGCAAAAAGATATGTAAACGAATCTTCAGTAGATTCACTTCTATCATTAATCGACACTTGTGAGTTTGCCCGTTATGCTCCATCACAGGACAACAGAGCTCAAGAAAATTTATATAAAGAAGCTATAGAGGTTATAAGTTTAGTTGAAAAGCAAATTAAAAAATAAACGGATAGATGATGAAAAAAATAATCGTATTGACATTAGCGATCGTATTCTCTCTATCGCTCTTGGCACAAACACCAGAAATACAGTTTGAGAATGCCAATGATTTATATAAAAAAGGAGAGTTTCAAAAAGCATTGACCAAATATCAAGAAATAGAGAAAGAAGGCTATATGCAATCTGACCTACTTTTTAATATTGGGAATTCATATTATAAACTATCGGATTTTACTCATGCTATTCTGTATTATGAAAAAGCATTATTACAGGATCCTTCAAACAAAAATATTGCCTACAACTTAAAGATGGCAAACCAATACATCGTTGATAAGGTAGAACCAATTCAAACAGTTTTAGTCATAAAGGTTAAAAATAAGATAATACAAATGCTTAATTCAACACAATGGAGCTATCTGAGTATTGTTTTATTTACGGTGTTTCTATTAGGACTGGCACTACTTCTTATTTATGGAGAGAGTGTAAAATCCAAAAAATTGGGGCTTACAATAAGTATTTTTAGTATTATATTGTGCATTAGTAGCGTTGTGATTGCACGTGATCAATATCTTCGTGAGACGCTACATTTGGAGGCAATTATTACAAAGCCTAGTGTAACAGTGAAAGGAGCACCTAGTAAAACTGGAATAAAATTATTCATCATACACGAAGGAATCAAGATCCAGATAACCGATAGCATTGAAGGATGGAAAGAAGTTAAAATCCCTGATGGCAATACGGGCTGGGTTCCAAACGAAACAATGGAACGAATTTAATTCGACGTTGCAGATAAAAAAAGAGCGAAATTTATTCGCTCTTTTTTTATCTGCAATACAACCGACACATTTCCAATATAATTATTACCTGTTTTTTGTAACAATTTCCCTCATTAAACGTCTTTAATGATAGAAAGCTTTAATAGCACAAGTTTAACTTAGCAATTTACCTATTCATGAAGACCTGTCAAAACTTTAAACTGAACAGAGCGGTCGTTACAATGTTATTATTAATATTTATTACGCCAAAAATGACGAACGCTCAAGAAAAAAAACTACCCGGTGATCCAAAACTACCTTCGACTCATGAAGAACTAAAAAGACTGATGGATTATGAAAAAGGAGATTACACTTATAGTGTCACAGACTACTTTGCAAAACCTAAAGTAAGTAGTTTAAAATTCTCTCCTGATGGGAAATATTTCTCATATCGAGAAAAAGATTCTGATGGGAAAAGCCATATCTATGTAAAAGATCTAGCAACAGATAAAATAACAAAAGTCCTTGAAGAAGGAGAGGAATTGATACGTGGATACGGATGGATTAATGATCAACGTATCCTTTATGTACAAGATCAAGGAGGGAATGAAAACTACCAGCTTTTTGCTGTAGATCTTGATGGTAAAAATAAAAAAGCACTAACTCCTTTCGACAGTGTACGTGTAGGTATTCTTAATAGTTTAAAAGAGCAACCTAATCATATCATCGTCCAGATGAATAAAGATAACCCTCAAGTTTTTGAACCATATAGATTAAACGTTGTCACAGGTGAAATGGAAAAGTTATATGACAATAACGATCCACAAAAGCCAGTGATGGGTTATGACTTTGATAAGGATGGAACTCTTAGAGCTATTACACGTCAAGTTAACGGAACAGACTATGAAATTCTTTATAGGACATCTCCATCGAATGACTTTAAACTAGTTATAAAGACCGATTGGAAACAAGAGTTCGGAATACTTGGTTTTGATTATTCCAGCGAAGATTCAAACTTAGCTTATATTAAGAGTAATATTGGTCGAGACAAGAGTGCAGTTGTTCTATATGATCTTGATGCTCGTAAAGAAATAAAGGTTCTTTATAGTAACGAAACCTATGATGCCGGAGGAATGAGTCGATCGAGACTTCGCAACTATGAGATTGATTATTTTTATTACAATGGAGAAAAATCCGAAGTAACTCCTCAAAGTAAGACGTTCAAAAAATTACACAAGAAATTAAGCAAGAAATTTAAAGGCCAGGAATTCAACATCGTTGATAAAACAGATGATGAGACTAAAATGCTTATTGTAACCGGAAGCGATAAATTATATGGTGTTTATTATTCCTATGATGCCAAAAGTAATAAATTCGAAAAGTTGCTAGATCTAATGCCACAACTTAAAGCAGAAGATATGGCAACAATGCTACCAATCTCATTCGAATCTAGAGATGGATACACTGTTTATGGTTACATTACCCTACCCCAAACAGTAGAAAAAGGACAAAAAGCACCACTAATTGTTAATCCCCATGGTGGCCCATATGGCGTTAGAGATTCTTGGGGATTTAATCCAGAAACTCAACTGTTTGCAAGTCGTGGGTACGCTACATTACAAGTTAACTATCGTGGTTCAGGCGGATATGGCAAGGAATTTTATCTTGCAGGCAGCAAGCAAATTGGTCGAAAGATGTTGAATGATCTAGAAGATGGTGTTGCTTATGTAATATCAAAAGGATGGGTAAACAAAGACCGAGTAGCGATCTATGGAGCCAGCTATGGTGGTTTAGCAACTTTAGGTAGTTTAATCAGAACTCCTGATCTTTATCGATGTGGCATTGACTATGTCGGGGTATCTAATCTATTTACTTTTGTTGATTCCTTCCCAGCATATTGGAAACCATTTATGAAACAATTCTATCAGCAGTGGTATGATCCAGAGAGTCCCGAAGAAAATAAAATCATGACGGAGGTATCTCCAGCACTTAATGCGACAAAGATAACAAAACCTCTTTTTGTTGTTCAAGGGGCAAATGATCCTAGAGTGAATATCAATGAATCAGATCAAATTGTTAAAACTCTACGAGAAAAAGGAGAAGAGATTCCATATATGGTGAAATATAATGAGGGACATGGTTTTGGCCATGAAGAAAATCGAATTGAATTATATAAATGTATGATGGGCTTTTTTGCAGAACATCTTAAAGAATAATCCTTAAGACTAAACAAGCAGTGGTATCACTTAATATACCCCTACTTGTTTAGTCTTAACTCCTTTCGCCCTTTCAATGAAATAACTTTACACAAATATCTCACGATAGAAATCCACAGAGAAACAATAATTACACCTTAAAACACAATATCTTGATCAAATAAAAGCGGCTAGAGCTACTAGAGTTGCATTAAGAAAATAATAACTATATCGCGTTTAAATTGTAATAATCCAATCAGTATTAGCATAATTTTTATACTTTTACGTCAAAATCATATTTCCCAATATGCAATTACAAATTTAAGCTATATCTATGAGTGTTGTGTTAATTATTCTTTTTACCGTACTAACATCCCTAATTGTTACGATGGTTTGTGTTCCTACACTAGTGCATATATCTAAAGAGAAAAGACTTTTTGATGAACCCAACGGACGATCTGCATCGAAAATCATAGTCCCCACATTAGGTGGACTAGCAGTATATCTAGGCTTTATTGCAAGTTTAACAATAACACACACATGGCTCAATCTACCCAATTTACCATTAATTATGGGATGTATGACAATTATGTTATTTTTAGGACTTAAAGATGATATTCTTATTCTTTCTCCAAGAAAAAAATTGATCGTACAACTTCTCGTTGCAACCTTACTTGTAACTGCAGGTGATTTTCGGTTTACATCTCTTCATGGGTGTTTTGGAATAGAATCAATCCCCTACAGTTTAAGTTACACTATATCTGTATTCGCGTGCATTGTCATCATTAATGCGTTTAATCTTATTGATGGTATTGATGGACTTGCTTCTGGTTTGTCCATTATGATATCAATCTGCTTTGGAATTTGGTTTGCACTGAATGACCAAAGTGAATTTACTATCTACAGTTTTTGTCTGTCTAGCGCTTTAATAGGATTCTTCTACTATAATTTTAAGGGAGGAAAAAATAAAATATTCATGGGGGATACAGGCTCAATGTTAATTGGTACATTGATGTATCTTTTTGTCGTAAACTTTAATGAATTAAACATCTCCCCTAAAGATTTAATCTACCCTATAGAGTCTGCACCAGCAGTGTCTTTTGGATTACTTATTTACCCTTTATTTGATGTCTTAAGGGTGTTTACGATCCGTATTTTACAAAAAAAATCCCCTATGAGCCCTGACAAGAACCATATTCATCACAGGTTATTAGCTCTTGGGTTATCACACCATCGATCAACAATGATCATTATTGGGTTTAATATTATTTTTATAATATCAGTAATTATGCTAAAATCAACTGGCAATGATCTTTTGTTTGCATATATGCTTATTACTTTTGGGACTATATCTTCTATTCCATCTGTAATAATTGCAAGGCAAGAACTTATTTGTCAAAATGATCCTTATCAAAAAGTATTTATCCCTCGTTTTTTTAGAAAAACAGAAATATCCGACAGTAAATTTATTCCCAGGAACAATATTAAAGTAGGTACCAAACGCCCAACGCCCAAATCTACTAAAAGGTTTTAACCCCTAATAGGTTGAATATTAATCCAATTGTTAATGCAGGAATATCATTATAGACGGTTACCTTAATAAAATTTGTCTATTCGAATAAGGCCTAATTGATCTTATTCACTATATTTTAATTCCTTCAAGGGAGATGTCTCTTTATAAAATAACATGAATCAAGTACTGGAGACTATTCGCAAAACACGTCCATCCTATAGAGCAGGTAATCCTTGAGAAGCAGAGTAACAAATAACTACCGCACATAAGCTGCTAGATCTTATAACCATCAAAGGGATGATTGTCACAATAGATGCCATAGATATCGCTAAAAAACCCATCGAGAACAAAGGAGACTATATACTACAAGTGAAAGGGAATCAATAAAAAACAACTTACACTGAACATTAGGTGTCACCTTTAATTAAGACAAAACAGCAACGTAAGAAAGATCATGCTGCTGAAAATATAAATATGCTTAGCAAAATGACTTTAATATATTAAAGTTGGAAAAAGGCAACAAAAAGTCATTAAAGTGTAAAAAAATTAGAGCGATTGTGGATGAATATTGAGAGACGCGACTGTCTCTTGTGCACTCTTCTTAATTATCCCGAATATCTAAAGAGTTCTAAATACAATTTCCCTTGTAATTCACCTATAGAATTAGGAATCTTTACCAAAAGACACGATTGAGTGAAAAACACATCTTATATACTGAGATTATATTACTAGGATAGATGTCAGAATCTTTATACCGACATTAATCGTGATATAAGATGTAAACTACTAAAATATAGAATCTCTAGAATACTTTTATAGTATCAATACTTCATAGAAAAAGTAACCGAGATGTACCATAAATAATTATTTAGGTTTGGCATGCACACGAAGATTATATTCAAAGAAAAGACTACAAGTTCAGTCTTGTAGAACTTTCTTTGAATAGGTAATCTAATTTAAATTTCTTCTTTTCCTCATCTGGATAATCCTAAATATAGATATTGTAAAGAACAATGCAGCTAACTCCCACATTTTAATCCATTGACTTTGGCACAATAGCAAATTAGCATGCATAATCTGCATTTTATATATACCAATAATAGCATGTGTACTAGGAATAAACTCACTAATAAACCTCCAAAACGATGGCATATTCTGATACGGCCAAGAGATCCCAGACAGAAATAGCATCGGAATTGCAGTAAATAATAAGAATATCATGGAACTAGTTCTTTCTCTAAAGCAAGTACTTAAGAAAATTGCAAAACAGATAACCGACAATAAGAATGGAAATATAAAAAGCAGCAGCTCAACAATGTTAGACCAAGCAGGATAGCCAAAGATCCAAAAACAATTTATTAAAAGATGAATTGATATCGGAATATAAACAACAAAAAAAGCAGTACCTCGACCTAGCATCTGAATAAGGATTGCTTTTATATCTAATTCTTTCACCAAAAACCAACTTCGTTCTTCAGCATATTCAGTCCCAGCAAATAATCCCATCCCCATTAATAACGTTTGTTGTAGTATAAGAATCAAGACAGCAGGCATCAAATAACTTGCATAACCTCCTGATGGATTAAAAAGTGGTCGTGAGTCTAATTTTATATTTAACGCTTTATCAACAGCATCTTCTCTCATCCTTCCTTTTAAAAGTGATTTCTTGACCCTGATTCCTGCATTAACAGTTCCTACTACATAATTGACCCCAGTAAGTATCTGCTTATAATACATAAAATAACTAGCATCCGCAAACAAAGAAACGTTAGACTTCTCACCTCTTAAAACCTTCTTCTCAAGTCCTTTGGGGATTATAATAATTCCTTTTACTGATCCTTTATTCAAGAGTTTTTTTGCATAATTAAAATCAATACCCGAATATTCGTTAGAAATCTGTTCGGTTGCATCTAAACAACGCGATAGTTGTCGACTTAAACTACTTCCATCTTGATTGACAATTGCTACTGGAACATCTTTGACTACTTCCTTCTTGTATACCCATCCATATAATATCGGATAAACAACACTCGCACCTACAATGATGAATAATACACCAGAATCTGAAAATATTCGAGCCAATTGTTCTTTAAAAACACTATATAATGTCTCTTTTTTTTCTTTCATGATCACATTGTGTTATAATCGTCCCCAATATTTATCATTTAAACAAAATATTTTCATTTTCCGAGAGAATACAATTGGTATAAACACGAAAATCAACATTAAGCCAATTGGCAAAAGTGTACTGTACCATATAAGACCTCTAAAGGCTTGACCTATCAACAATTCTAAATACTGTGTAAATGGCCACAATTTAGACAGTCCTTCTGCTAATGGTGGCATACTATGAAAAGGGAAAGTTAATCCAGAAAAACTGAATGCAACAGCTCCATAGAATGAACTAAAGCTCATAGCCATTCTTAAACTCGGATTTAAACACAGGAAAAGAATTCCCATTGACATATCAGCTATTATCATAACCAATAATCCTACATTTAGAATAAAAAGGGACCCCTCATTCGGAACATTAAAATAGTTAAATAGTAAACTATTCATAAATAGTCCTACAATCGAAAAAATCAATATATATGGAATTAATTTACCCATCAATGCAACTAACATATTTCCTCGTGCACACTCCAACCATTCCGACGAAGTTCTATCTCTGAATTCAGTACCAATTGCATAAACAGTACACATTACAACAAAAATTTGTAACATAACAGGAAGAAGTGCTGTAACCAAATAGTAAAAGTAATTTGTAGTAGGGTTTACGAGAACATGGGTATCAATTGATATTGGAACAGTTGCTATCAAAGCTTGATCCTCTGACATTCCCTTTTTCATCTTACTTTGCATTGATAATCCAGCCGCAAAGGTCTTAACAACAGTTGTCAACCCCTTATTAACTAGACCTCCTGGAAGTAAAAATGAGTTATTATAATACGAAACAACTTTAGGAGCAATTCCTTGATAAATATCTTTCGAAAACTCGTCGCCAATATATAAGATCCCATAAGCTTCTCCTTCATACAAATGCATCTTCGCATCAGACAACGAAGTTTCCTTAAATACAACTTGAATACTTTGGGTTTGATCAACCATTTTTATCAGTTTTCTAGATAAACTAGAACCATCATTATCGACTACAACCACAGGCAATTCCGTTGCAACTCCTTTAGAGAAAAGAGTTGCAAAGAAAATAAATGATAGCAATGGTAGAAATACTGATAACCACAACAATAACTTCTTCTGGCGGATCATCTTAATCTCACGAAGAACAAGGGCACCTAAGCCCATATTCTTTGGATTTATTATTTTCATAGTTGAATATTATTCCAATCCAATAAAGCTGTCATTCCTGGTCGTAGACCTTCCACGTCATTTATAGGAACCGCTCTTACCTCAAATGTTTTCATATCAAATCCACCCATAGTTTGAGTCGCTCGATATGTTGCATATGCTCCTTCGGCCTTAATATATGAAACTTTGACCTTGATTTTCTTCATATTCATTGCAGGTAATACAACCTCTATTTCATCCCCTTTTGAGAATTTACCTAACAAATCTTCTTTCACATTAAAAGTAAACCATATATCCGAAAGGTCGGTTATGGTAACAACAGGATACCCTGGTGTCAGCAACTCTCCTCGGCTAGCAATAACACTTGAGACTTCACCATTAATAGGGGCTATCAAACGTTTTTCTGACATATACGAAGCTACCTCATTAACAGCACCATTAGCTCTTGCCACAAGTGCTTCTGCTGCGACTTTATCTTCATACCTAGCACCTTTTTTTGCCATTTCATACTGTGACAATGCAGCATCAGCTGTCAACTTTGCTGCTTGATATTTTGTTTCAGCTTCATCACATTTTTGCTGAGGTACCACCCCCTCCTGGTAAAGGTTATTTACACGGTCAAACGTTGTTTTCATTAAATCTGCTGCTGCTTGGGCTTTTAAATATAGATTATGAGCAGCACGAATTTGTTCCTTCCTTGCACCATTCTTTGCTTTATTATTTTGTGCCTCCGCAGCCATTTTTGCAGCCTGAGCTTGTTCCATCTTAGCAGATACTTCTGGGCTCTCTAATGTAAGTAACAAAGCACCTTTTTTTACTTCATCTCCTTCATGAACAATAAGTGAGTCAATACGTCCTACTAATTTTGTCGCGACTTTAATCTCTGTAGCCTCAACCTCACCTTGAAGAATTACTTTTTCAGGTTTCAATAAGAAAGAACCTCCGATCGTTAAAACAACAAGGATCGTTAGAACAACTATTCCGATACCAAAACTTCTATTTTTCATCACGCTATATAATATTTTTAATTTTATGACTATTTTTCATTCACAGTATATGAAACAAAACTATCACTCATTCCACACCATTCTAACAACTTCACAAAGGCAATATCATACTTATACATAGACTGAAGATGTTCTATTTTTGTTTTAGACAGATTCATCTGTGCATCAACAACCTGTGTAGAAGTTGCAAAGCCTTCCTTAAAAGCTTTGTTTCTCACCCGATAATACTCCTCTGCAAATTCCATCGAACTATCAAGAGTCAATGCTGACTCAGAAGCTTTCTCTATCTCGTAATAAGTCTTAAGTACGATTGTGTTAATGTCATGCTGTGCCTTCTCTTTGTATATTGAAACTTCAGCTCTTTTCACCTTTGCTGCTTTCAGCTTATTTTCTCGAGCAAAACCATCAAAAATATTAATCTTAACTCCTACTCCAATAAACCAATTAGGCATAAGATCAGTAACTTGATATTCTAGTATATTTCCAGAACCAATCAATGCGATCTCAGGTAAATATTCTGAACGCTCTTTCTTTACAAGTTGCTCAACCATAACCTGTTTCTGATCAACCTGAAGTAACTTAGGATTATTCTTCTGCGCAGACTCTTGATAATATGACAGCTCATTTAATGTCCCCATAATTCCAAGACCAGTAGTCGGTTGAATATTGTACCCAACACCTAAAGTATTTTGCAACCCAATCTGAACAAGTTCCATATCTTTTACAGAAGCTTTATACTTCTGTAAAGCATCCATATACGCAACATTAGCATGAAGTCTTTCTGCTTTAGATAGCATTCCTTGTTTTTCAAGCTGCTCTGCATCTTTAAGATGCTTTTTAAAACCATCAACAACTTCTTTTCGAACCTCAACAAGTTTAGTTGCCAATTGCAAACCATAATACCTTGCAGCTAGTTCTGTAATTTGTTTATTGGTAACATTAGATAATTCTAGTTCAGACTCAAGCAATTTAGCATTCGCAACTTTATTTGCAGCATTAATCTTCCCTCCCATGAAGATTGGCTGTTTTAGATTTGCAGTAACTAAACCTAATTGTTGATCTTGTATTGGAACACTAATAGATGACGGAATTGATACGCTTGGCATTTTAGCCTTTATTTCTTTTATGACTGCCTGTTGCATAGGCGTCATCGTTGGAATCAAAGCTTTCGTTCCGCCGATCAACCCCTCAGCTAGGCGTTTTTCTTTTGACAAATCCATCTCCATTGAGATTTCATCGTTAAAGAGGGTATAAGTCCCTGTGATTGATAAATGAGGTAGACGAAGACCTTTTGTAGCTTTCGCTTCATACTTAAGGCTTTCGTGCTCCTTTTCAGTTGCTCTAATTGTGTAATTGTGTTCTCGTAATACAGCTACGGCCTCTTCAAAAGACATAGCAACGGTTTGATCTGAGGAAGTTACTTCTTCTGCATAACTCAAAGTTACACTAAGCAACATAATCAAAACCAAACTAAATCGTTGCATTTGAATTGCTCGGTTCTTCATTTGAATATGTATAATTTCTAATTATTTATTGTTCGTAATTTTTGACATAAAAATCAGTACAAATATATATAGTTTTTTGACACATTAGACCAAAATGATCAATCAGTCTACAAATACAGAATTCAACAAGATAAAACAATGCCCAAATCAACAAAC
>JAONJW010000075.1 GCA_028377305.1 Prolixibacteraceae bacterium
TATGGTAATGGGTTACTTAGTACTCCCAAACATCCTGCTCCCAATTGAAGATCTCATTTTCAATACGCTGTGCTTCTCTCTGTGCATACTCCCCCTTGGCATATTGAATAATAAATCTATTATCATACTGGTTGGACTCACCAATAATAAAACCATCAAACTTTCGATTAATAAAAACATCATCAAAACTCATACTTCGTGCCTCATTATATGGATTAAAAACCATTCTTTGACATAAAAGATTTCGAGTCTCAGAATACTCTACCCAAAAAGTAAGCTTCTTCAATAAATTTTGATCAGGATAAAGTGGGTCCTTAGGATAAATAAGTATTGGACACAAGGCCTGTATTCGCACCTCCATCCTTGAGCTCTGTTTATTAAAAAACCATACCTCTTTTACCATTATCTGCTTCACAAGCGAAAGATCCAAATTGTCTTGATAATTATAGTCCTCTGGAATACTATCAGGGCTCATTGTACTCGCAAAACTAGGCTGCATACTACTCACAAGTTCACCCCATGTCATCGGCTCACTAAAATCTCCTGGAGCATCCCCTGGCTTAAACCCAAGATATTCTCCATTTTGAATACCTTCAATAAGACACGAGACCAAATTCTTTCTCGATTCAATAGGTTGAACGGGATAGTATAGATTCTGATTCATCTTTTCTCTCAAATCTATAATCCGCCATAAAGTTTTCTTCCAAATCACATCTGCTTCTCTAACATGAGGCAATTTGGATGGCTTCCTCTCTTCCATACTAACCATCCGTAAACCGGATTGTGCAGAAGCAGAGAATACACCACAGAAGGCGAAAAACACTACAACTAGAGGGATACATCGTTTCATTTTATGGGTCTTTTTTTAAAGAACGTCTCGTTACTAAAATATAAACGCAACATCATTACATTTTATTATACGACTCATTTTCAAGCAATAACAAAAACGCCTTTTGTGTTCAATTGATTTTCCGTTTCATAAGGATATCTATTAATATAGTAATTATTTCTGATAGCATCACTACCATTTAACCGAAACACATTATCTCTCCTTCAATTGACCCAATTAAACACCATTAAATGGATGATAAAAAATTTATTAATGTTATACAAAATCATCAAATACGACCACCGACACCCCCTTATTCCAAACTATTTAATCAAATATTGATAAATAACATATATTAAAATCTCCAAGAAAAAAATTATAAAATAAAAAGGAGACCATTCTCAAAATTGAGAACGATCTCCTTAAATCACAAAAACGAAATATGTTTACTCTACCAAGTAATTACTTTCTAAAATCATATTTAGCGAACACTTCCATCGCTTCATACTCTGCCAAACCAAGTTGATCATACAATTTAGCAGTAGCATTGTTACGGTCACGTGCTCTCTCCCAGAACTCACGCTTATCTTCCCCTGGGAACAATACGTTATCTTTCTGAGATCCGTGACAGTAAATCGCCTTAATCTTACCATCCATCTCACATGGACTCAATGGCACAGCCATATCTACATCGGCAATATTCCATTCTGCCCATGCGCCACGATATCCCCATAGCACACACTCTTCCAACCACTTCTCTCCTTCTAATTGCTTCAATGCACCAATTAGTGCATCAAAACACACTCCGTGAGTTCCGTGTGGATCAGCCAAGTCAGCTGCGGCATATATCTGATGTGGTTTAACCTCTTGTAGGTATTTTACAATCACATCAATATCTTCCTGTGATAATGGTTTTTTCTTCACTGTACCTGTCTTATAGAAAGGCATATCTAGGAAAGTCACTTTGTTCTCTGGAACTCCAACAAACTCATCTGCGTTAATTGCTTCCAAGCGACGAATCAATCCTTTAATTTCAAGTGCTTCAGGTGAATCAAGATCTCCTGGTTTACGATTCTTGATGATCTCTACAATCGTGTCTAGTTTATCTTCTGCAATTGACTCTCCTCCGCCAAATGCTCCATTAAACATCTTGATAAACTTAGCATAACGAAGTACATCCTCATCCGATACTGCGATATTACCTGACACATGATATGCAACATTCACATCATGCCCCTGTGAAGCCAAACGAATAAACGTTCCACCCATCGAAATCACATCATCATCAGGGTGTGGAGAAAATACTGCAACACGCTTACGAGCAGGCTCTGAAGGAGCCGGACGATGTGAATCATCAGCATTTGGCTTACCACCTGGCCATCCAGTAATAGTATGTTGTAGGTCGTTAAATACTTTTATATTGATATTATATGAATTATTCAACGACTCTAGCAAATCGCGCATTCCATATTTAATATAATCTTCATCTGTAAGCTTTAAAACTGGCTTTTTCACTTGAAGTGCCAACCAAGTAACGGCTTTACGAATCATTCTATCCGTCCATTCAATGTCTCCAAACAACCATGGTATCTCTGTTGTTGCCAACTCTGTTGCTGCTTCATTATCTAAAACAAAACGCACATTTGAGTGATACTGTAGGTAAGTTGCTGGAATCAAGTCTGTCACTTCATCCTCAATAGCCTTCTTGATGATAGTTGCTTTGTTTTCTCCCCATGCCATCAACACAACACGCTTCGCATTTAGAATGGTGCTAACACCCATCGTGATTGCCTCTTTAGGAACACCAACTTCTCCACCGAAATCCTTTGCTGCATCTTTCACAGTAATTGAATCAAGCTTTACTCTACGTGTTAAGGAATAAAGCCCTGAACCTGGCTCATTAAAACCGATATGTCCTGAACGACCAATTCCTAGAATTTGTAGATCTAAACCTCCAAAAGCTGCAATCTTAGCTTCATACTCTCGACAGAAATCTACAACTTCATCCTCTCCTAGAGTTCCATCAGGAATGTGAACATTCTCTGATTTGATATCGATATGATCGAATAGATTTTCATGCATAAAACGCACATAGCTATTCTTGTCAGCTGGCGCCATTGGAAGGTACTCATCTAAGTTGAATGTAACTACATTTTCAAAACTTAAACCTTCTTCTTTATGCATACGAACTAATTCAGCATAAACACCTAGAGGTGTAGATCCTGTTGCCAATCCCAATACGAATGGCTTCTCTTGGGTAGCCTTCTTACGAATTAAGTTTGCAATACGCTCAGCTACTGCTACCGATCCTAAACTTTTATTCTCAAATACAGAAGTTACAACGTTCTGATATTTTTGCTTGAGTTGGTTAATTTCTCTCATATCTAATCCTTTTTAGAAGATATATCTATTCTTTTATTTCAGCTCTGATTAAAACAATCAATGCAATTTATTGCACTACTTGTGCATTAATTACATTACAAATGTAGACCTCATTCAAACAAAAAAAAACGACTCGTGTATAAAAAAAATTAAATCATCCAATCAAACAAACAAACAAAGACCACAATACACTCTATATCAATACTATAAACAACCACAAAATGCCTATTATTTTTCATCAATGAAAATTGATTTTAATGCAATATATTGCACTCAAAGAGTAGACTTTCTTAAAATAAAGGATGCACTAATGATATTTTCTGCTGATTTTAAATCACTTACATTTTTTTGATTCATAATATCAAAACATCTTTTCATAATATCCATAATATTAAAATCAAGGGAAGTCACCTTTGGTGTAATGAAATTTGGAAACTCACTATAAGACAACGATATAACCTTCACATCACGAGGTATCTTACGCCCCAACTCACGCAAAGAAGAAATCACCTGAAGCATATGGTGATGTGAAGCAGTGAAAAGACCAGATATATCTTTTCGATAATCAAGCAATGAAAAAACCCATCGATGAAGATCTTCTAAATCCCCTGCTTCATCATAAATACACTCCGGGTTATAATCTACACCATTGCGATGAAGTACATCGATATATGCCCTCTCAAGCTCCTTATGCAACATCGGTAGTTTAGGGCTACCCACCATTGCAATATTAGTTCCAGCCATCAAAACCAAATGTTGGAATGCCTCATATGCCGCCTTATAAATATCAATATACAGAGTTCGTAATCCTGTCTCATATCCAACAGGATTAACTACAACGACACCTATCCCTTTAGACTCGAGTAGCTTTAGTTGTATGGTCGCCTCTTCGCAAGGAAAGAAGTATATTACACTATGATACTGTTTTTCAACCAATAACTTACTCAACAAAGAGATGTAAGAGGGAGATGGGATAGGAAATAATGCAACCGCATACCCATTTTCTTCTGCAATAGACATCATCTCCACCGCATCTTGAATTAAATCAGATGCAAACACAGGATAAAGTACTGCCGTTGTTTTAAACGGGAAAGCTGACAACGATTGTACATCGCTATCAAAATACCCAAGATCATGAGCCTTATCCACAATCTTTTTCTTTGTATTATCACTAATCTTTGGATGATTATTTAATGCTCTAGACACCGTTGATGGTGCAATACCTAGAGCCTCTGCAATATCTTGCACTCGCACTTTTGCCATATTCCTAAATCATAAAGTTACTGCTATGTATGCCATAATTTAGCATTTATTCTCAATACAAATGAAACAATTAATGCCTAAAAAGTTTTAATTAAATATAGTTCAAAACATTGGAATTGTTCCAAAAATTGTATTTCTTACATCTTAATTAAACAGTATAAAATATACCAATTATTTGTTTTTAATACCACGTACTAAAAATGAAAACAACTTTAATTACCAACGTTAAAATTGTAAACGAAGGTAAAATACACAAGAAATGCTCGGTACTCATCAAAGGAGATATCATCGAAAAAATCTTTAGAAAAGAAGTACCTCAGAATGTAATCGACAAATCCGAAATTCTAGATGGAGACAATCGATACCTTATCCCTGGTGTCATTGACGATCAAGTGCATCTAAGAGAACCTGGTCTTACCCATAAAGAAGACATTTACCACGGTTCTAAGGCTGCTGTAGCGGGCGGTGTTACTTCATTCATGGAGATGCCAAACACCAACCCTCAAGCTACCGACCTGAAAACCTTAGAAGAGAAGTACGATATCGCAGAGAAAAACTCACTTGTGAACTACTCATTCTATCTTGGGGCAACGAATACCAATATTGATGAGGTTGTAAAAATAGACAAAAAGAACATTTGTGGAGTAAAACTATTCATGGGTTCTTCTACTGGAAATATGCTAGTCGATAACCAAGAGGCGTTAGATCTTCTTTTCGCAAAATCACCTGTAATCATCACTTCACACTGTGAAGATGAGGGAATCATCCGTGGAAATATAGCCAAAGCAAAAGAACAATATGGTGAGGATGTTCCAATCAGTGAACACCCAAATATTCGTAATTCCGAAGCGTGTTACCAATCTACGGTTAAGACCATTGATCTTGCAAAGAAACACAATGCACGCCTCCATGTATTGCACCTGTCCACACAAAAGGAGATGTCTCTTTTTCAATCAGGCAATCTAAAGGATAAGAACATCACGGCCGAAGTCTGTGTACACCACCTCTGGTTTGACGATAGCGACTACGAAAAATATGGAACCAAGATCAAATGGAATCCTGCAATCAAAGCCGCTTCAGATAAAGCTGCTCTATGGGAAGCTCTAAATAGCGACAAAATTGATGTCGTCGCTACCGACCATGCACCACATACTGCAGAAGAAAAAAATAACAGCTACTTTAAAGCACCTTCTGGAGGACCACTACTTCAGCACTCATTGGTTGCTATGCTCGACTTGGCACGCAAGGGAAATATCTCAATAGAGAAAGTAGTAGAAAAGATGTGTCATGCTCCAGCTGACCTTTTTGAAGTAGAGAAACGTGGTTATATACGTAAAGGATATAAAGCCGATATTGTATTGGTCGATCAAACGCCTTGGGAGGTTACTCCTGAAAACACTGTTTATAAATGTGGATGGAGCCCATTTGAAGGAACAATGTTTGCTTACAAAGTAACCCACACTTTCGTAAACGGAGAGTTAGTATACAAAGCAGACAAAGATGGTATGCACTTCGATGAAGAAAACAGAGGACAACGCCTTACATTTGATCGTGAATAGAATTATCATTTTCTTTTGTATTTCAATATTATCGTGGGGGTGCAATAGCACCCCTTCTGCAAAACAAGAACTAAGCAAAAGAAAAAACAGTGAAGTAGGTTCTGTTTATTATGATGTGATTATTCAAAGCAACAAGCCAAAGGATGATTGGGAGCAGATAGCCATAGAAAACTTAGATCGGAAGAAACTTGTAGAACAACTTTTTCAACAGATTGTTGATAACAAGCTGCGAATCGCAGATTTCTATTCTGAAATAAAAATCCCAATGTCCGAATTCAAAAAAAAGATGGACAACGGAGAAATAAATATTGATAAAATCACCAAACTACAGTTTGAAGAAGTGTGGGACACACAGCAAGTCCCAATACATAAAAAAATAAAATCAATCGTTTTCGCTGTCGACTCTTACGACCACCTAGGCAAAAAAATAGGCTATAAACCTCTTTTTATCTGCTACTATTAGCCCCCTCTGTTAATTCGTCGCAACAGACTACTAAAAGGCTAAATACTATTGTATTGCTAAAATCTCTCTCTGATGACTATCAAACAGAAATAGGATTAGCAATACAATATTTTCCAAACACATCTACACCTTTCATCTAAAATATTATACTCTTACTTATCTAAAATATCACACTCTTATTTATCTAAAATATCACACACCTGCTAAATTCATGGAAGAGTACATTAAAGACGTGACTTAATATTTTATCCGGTAAAAAGTTGCATATCCATATCCACACAATTACAAGCCCTCCGAAACTCATCCTAGCCCTTCTCCTATTTAACTCCTATTCAACCCCTACCTAATCCGTATGTAATCCGTCCCTAATCTGTCCCTAATCTGTCCCTAATCCGTCGGTTATTCATGGTTTATTCACCCTTTCTTCATAGTTCGTCCATCAATCTCAACTTTTTGATGAAGGAACCATGAAGAAAAGATGAATGAAAGATGAGGTATCGACGGATTAGGGACAGATTAGGGACGGATTACATACGGATTAGGGCAGGGTAAAACAGTTCTGAAGTCAGGGATAAGTTACTGTGAATCCTTCTGAGACTGATCGATATTCGTAAGATAAAGGGCATGATATATTCAAATCCGATTAAATGACCTACAAAACAAGCATCTATTATAGAATATAGTGTTCATTTATGATTTGAATGCAATAATTATGCATGGATAGCTCATGGGATAACGATTAATGATTCACAAAAGACATAATTTATTAACACATAGTAAAGGTATAGCAAACATTTATATCGTAATATTGCAATATTAATAAATTACGATTATGGGAATTACAAAAACAAAATTATTTAGTGACCACCAAAACAGGATTGCCAACTATGCAAAGGCTATTGGTCACCCTGCGAGGGTTGCCATTATCGAATATCTGTTAAGCGAGAAGAAGTGTATCAATAAGTCTTTGGTTGCAGAGCTCGGGCTTTCTCAAGCAACGATCAGCCAACATCTCAAAGAGTTAAAGCATATAGGATTGATCCAAGGTGAGGTGGAAGGCCACTCGGTACACTACTGTTTAAATAAAGAAAATTGGGGTCTCTTCGAAGAAGAATTAGTATCCCTATTTAAAAGTATATCCACAAAAGAAATTACTTGTAAACCTGAATAGATTATGAATTGGAAAGAGATTATTAGCAATTTAGACATTAACACTATTGCTCCAGAGCGCAAAGAGATACTGCAACCCGTAATTGACTATATTCAGAATAAAGTGAACGAAGGAGTGGTTCCTGTGTTAAACTATGTGTGTACGCATAATTCAAGAAGAAGTCAGTTATCTCAAGTCTGGGGATATGCCTCTGCTGTATACTATGGCTTGGATATGGTTAGTTATTCCGGAGGAGTTGAAGTGACAGCATTCAATGAGAGAGCGGTTAGAGAAGTGCAGAACTGTGGTTTCGAGGTGAAGGTAAAAAATCAAAATGGAGATAATCCGATCTATAGTGTATTCCTAGATGAAGCGGTGACTCCATTAGAGATGTTCTCTAAAATATTTGATGATAAAGCGAACAGTGTTCGTCCATTTGCTGCGGTCATGACATGTGATCATGCCGATGAGAACTGTCCTTTTATCCCAGATGCAGAAACTCGATTGGCTGTTCGTTATGAAGATCCTAAAGCATTCGATGATACCGATAAGGAAGCAGAGATGTATCATGCTCGTTCGATGCAGATTGCACAGGAGATGAAGTATGTTTTCGCTTCAATTCAAAAGAATTAATTAGAATCGATTATGAAAAAACTAAATTTTGTCGATCAATATCTTACCCTATGGATCTTTCTTGCCATGGCCATTGGTGTTGCTATAGGATATATTTTCCCATCTTCTGCTACTGCGATTAATAGCTTGAGTAGTGGATCAACCAATATCCCAATTGCCATCGGGTTGATTGTAATGATGTACCCACCTTTAGCAAAGGTCGATTATAAGTTACTACCTAAAGTACTTAAGAATACGAAGATATTATCGATCTCTCTTTTGATGAACTGGATCATTGGTCCTGTGCTTATGTTTGCTTTGGCACTGATTTTCCTTCATGACAAGCCAGAATATATGGTAGGACTGATTCTGATTGGATTGGCTCGATGTATTGCAATGGTTTTGGTTTGGAATGATCTTGCAGATGGTAGTAGTGAGTATGGAGCAGGTTTAGTTGCTTTAAATAGTATTTTCCAAGTGTTTGGATATAGTTTCTATGCTTGGTTATTCATTACAAAACTACCACCTCTGTTTGGTTTTGAGGGAGCAATCGTAGATATCTCTATTGCCACCATTGCGGAGAGTGTTGCAATCTACCTCGGGATTCCATTTCTGATGGGGCTACTGTCTCGTATTGTCTTTGTAAAATGGAAAGGTGAAGCATGGTATAAAGAGAAATTTATCCCTAATGTGTCGCCTATGACATTGATTGCACTGCTGTTTACCATCGTGGTGATGTTTTCACTAAAGGGGGAGTTGATTGTGAAGATTCCTTTTGATGTGGTTCGTATCGCTATTCCACTGTTAATCTATTTTGTTCTGATGTTTCTACTTAGTTTCGTGGCTAGCCATAAAATGGGAGCTGGATATAAAGAGAATGCATCGATTTCATTTACCGCAACAGGGAATAATTTTGAATTGGCCATTGCAGTTGCCATAGCTGTATTCGGGTTGAATTCAGGACAAGCTTTTGCAGGGGTAGTTGGGCCATTAATTGAAGTTCCAGCACTGATCCTATTGGTTAGAGTGGCCAAAGGGTTAAGGAAAAAATATTATGCGTAAAGATAAAAAGAAAGAAGGGGCACTAACAGTAGCCCCTTCCTATAATCAATAGAATATCAACCGTGTGATTTAATAAACGAGCATGAATTATAAACTAACACTAATCATTTATTATTCGCTTTTCCTTATCACACTATTATTACTATTAATTACAATGAACATTTTCACAGTATAAAATATATTGGTTGTTCGTTTAATATTTTGTTTCACGATCGTAACTAATCTGTTGGTCATACCATCTCTGCTTAAGACGGGGGATTTGCATTCGAAAAGTTTTAAAATCTTTTTGATTTACATCAGTCCAGCCAATTTCGGCTAAAGCAGCCAATCGAGGAAATATCTGTCTTTCAATATCACAGTTGGTAGGACACCACTCTGTCCACATTTGTCCACTAACCCCCATAATATTCTTTACTAGATCTTCACTAATACCTTTAGGTACTGGATCGAAATTGAACATCTTCTTTAGGGTTAGCCTATTGGGTTTGTAATCTAGATAAGTATAGATATGGTATGCATTCACAACCTTATATCCTCTTTCAAGGGTCTTCTTAATCAACTTTGGATCACCCTTCCAAAAGTGAACAATAGCCGATTTGCTTAGCATTTCACTTGGATTAAGGTTATCTTTTGACTGCCATCCGTGAATATCATCACCTAATATGTCGTTCCATCCCATCATATTTCTGCTGTTCTGTTCAAAGAATTTCGATAGATTGTTGGTGAAATGAATCTGAAGATCAGACGGTGTTTTCAACTGATGTTTAGCCATGTATTTCTGAACATTTGCACTCTCATTCCACGAATCGTATAATACCTCATCTCCGCCAATATGAATGACCTTTGATGGAAATAACTCATATACTTCTTTTAGGACATCATGAATGAATCCAATGACTTTGGGATCAGAAACATTATATATTTCTTTAAACTTACCGAAGCGAGTAGGAACAGGAATCTGTTTTTTGCTTGCTGTTAACCAAGGGTAAGCAGCAATGGCAGCAGCAGCATGACCAGGCATCTCTATCTCTGGTATAACAGTAATGTGACGCTCTTTTGCATAGGCTACCACTTCTTTGATATCCTCTTGTGTATAAAAGCCCGAGTGTGGACGTCCCAGTTTCTTTCCACTTTTCCATATAACCGCTTCACTATCTGCCCTAGAAGCTCCGATAGATGTTAACTTAGGATATTTCTTAATTTCAATACGCCATCCTGCATCGTCAGTTAAGTGCCAATGAAAACGGTTCATCTTTAAATATGCCATTTCATCTAAGAGCTTCTTCACTTCTCGTTTTCCTTGAAAGAAACGAGCTTCATCCAACATCAATCCTCTCCATTGAAAACGTGGACTATCTTTAATCGTACAATCTTCAATCACGTTATCTTCAAATAGCTGCTTTAATGACTGCACTCCATAGAATATTCCACGTGCGTCAGCTGCAGTTATCAATACATGTTTATCTTTTGCTTCAAGTATATAGGCCCCCTCTTCTTTGAAAAAAGTATTCTCTGCATCAAGAGCCAACTCAATATAACTCCCTTTGCGCTGTCTCTTTAACTTTTTCTCGTTTCTTATATCAAATGACACCTCTGCACTGTAGTTTTCAAATAAGGTTTTTTGCAAGAAGTCTTTTTCATTCGATAAAGCTTCATCATAAATGACACGTAATGGAGTTCCATAATCAATTACAGTCTCTGTGCCATAAGTAACATTATTAGGCTGTGGTATAATTGAGCTTTTGTGTTCGTGTTCGTTGTCTCTGCCCACCACGACTGTGGTAATCATCATACAACAAAACAACAGCAATTGTGATATATTATTTATTCTCATCTTTATTCTATTTTATAGGTTTCATTACATAATCTACAGATGCAGGAGCACGCCTTCCTTTTACAATCTCTTTATCTAACATATGCATCTTCTTAGCCATTTCTATAGCCATCGTTTGGTGCTCCGAAATAATATTATAATCCTCAGAGATGTCTTCCTCTAAATTGAATAGACATCTCTTTCCATCTATCTCTAAATATTTAAATGCACCTACTCTGATTCCTTTAATCATGCCAGCTTTATCAAAATACAACATGGGTTGCTGCTCTATAGGCTCTTCTCCATCAAGCATATAACTACTTATGTCAACACCATCAATATCATTGGTTGGCATCGGAGTATTACATAATGACATAATGGATGGTAGCATATCCATAGACCTCACAGGAGCAACACGGATTCCAGGAGTGATATGACCTGGCCAATAAGCAATTCCTGGGACCCTTAAACCACCTTCCCACAAAGTTCCTTTGGCTCCATGAAGTGGTCCAGCAGATCCTCCATCGGTCTTATACACTTTCCATGGTCCATTATCCGATGAAAAGATAACAATCGTGTTCTTATCAATTTTAGCTTTCTTTAATGCGGATATAATTTGTCCTACCCCCCAATCAATTTCAGCAACAGCATCACCATATGTTCCTCGTCTTGTTGAACCTTCATATGCCTTAGATGCATACACAGGAATATGTGGCATGGGATATGCTAAATATAAAAAGAATGGTTTTTTACGATTATTTTGAATAAACTCTACAGACTTATGAGTTAACTTACGTGTTATATCATGTTGGTCAGGATCTACTTCCAAAGTGTCTCTTTGTGAAATAAAGGCTAGAGTATATGGATAGTTCCATTTAGGATGAAGGATCTGTTGCTCTCTTCTGCTCATGTCATTGCTATAAGGAAATCCATAAAACATATCAAATCCATGATTCCATGGCATAAACTCTTTTTGGTATCCCAAATGCCACTTACCAACGCAAGCGGTAGCATAACCTGCATCTTTTAACTGTCTAGAGATTGTTTGTTCTTTAGGATTTAATCCAATGGTGTCCGTCGGAAATAGAACCTTTTTTTCTAATCCGACTCTCTTAGGATAGCACCCGGTTAATAGTGCAGCTCTAGATGGAGTACAAACAGATGCACCAACATAGAATTGTGTGAATTTAGCACCCTCTATCGCCATCTTGTCAATATTAGGGGTAGGAATAGTTGGGTTTCCATTACAACTTAGATCGCCATATCCCATATCATCCGCGAAAATGATAACAACATTCGGCTTTGTTTCCTTTTTAGCACTTACACTTCCCACGGTGAGCACGGCCAAAATAACGCATAACTTTTTAATCATTGTATTATGTGTTTAGTTTAATTCAGGTTTATTTGTTACAATCTTTGCTTAAGTAAAATAATGAATCAAAGCAAGAGATAATACATTGAATCGCTCTTAGTTACTTTGTTCACATACTAAACTACCTATTATATTCAATTGTTCACTCCACTATCGTATCATCTACAACACTCGTACTTTAAACACATAAAAAATAGATATAATAAACACATTACTAGACATATCAGAACATCTAATGAACAATTACATGAACTATATCACATGATTACCATAGATGCTTTGGCATATTTTGTACATGACAGTGATATTTTAATATGTTTCAGATGTCATCTTTAGCATGTTTATAACATACAGTAGAAAAATATTCTGACACCAAATATTATGGATGTATCCATAGTGTCACGATAACTTTGTTCATTTATATATCAAGATCATACCTAGCATATGATTGGTTCATGAAAACTCTAGAGCATAAATCACGATGTAAGCTTTTTAATTTACAACGGTTGTCCTAACAGCAATAAATTACAATACCGAATATTTACGTTGAAATCGATATCCCAGAAAAGGATAGATACACTAGATACTGCTCCCTTAAGTGAAAATATACTTCTTCTTACTCACACCTACCCGTGTAGTAGCCTCAGTGCGATAGATCTTAACGTCTCTGTTCCCAAAGGACAATAGCATCGGGAAGAGGTTCCTGTTCCCAAAGGGAGGCACTACTGAAGACATAGCTCATATACATTGTTATTACCCAAAAGTATAGACGCAAAAAAACCGACTCCTAAAAAAGAATCGGTTCTATGTAAAACGGAGGCGACCTAATCTCGCCCATATCTGCAGTAGCCTCAGTGCGATAGATCTTAACTTCTCTGTTCCCAAAGGGCAATAGCGTCGGGAAGAGGTTACTCTTCCCAAAGGGAGGCACTGCTGAAGATATAGCTCATATACATTGTTATTACCAAAAAGTATAGACGCAAAAAAACCGACTCCTAAAAAATAATCGGTTCTCTGTAAAACGGTGGCGACCTATTCTCGCCCATATCTGCAGTAGCCTCAGTGCGATAGATCTTAACTTCTCTGTTCCCAAAGGGAAA
>JAONJW010000076.1 GCA_028377305.1 Prolixibacteraceae bacterium
GATTTAACGGATTGGACGGATTTCCACGGATCTTTAAAAAAGAACCACGAAGGCACAAAGGCACAAAGGGTATTTTTTGGTTGTAGTGCAAGGATAGCACACAGATGAAACAGGTTAGACTGATGAACACAGATCTTTTATTGGTGGAGACGCACTGTGCTGAGCGGGAGCTCGGCGATCCCAGCGTTTGATGAAAAAGAAATGGCACACAGATTAAACAGATTAAACTGATGAACACAGATCTTTATTGTGGTTGAAGAGTTAATAAAAGGAACCACGAAGACACAAAGGCACGAAGGGTATTTTTTGGTTGTAGTGCAAGGATAGCACACAGATTAGACTGATGAACACAGATTTTTATTGTGGTTGATGTGTGAGAGAAGGGAAGCCCAAAGGCACGAAGACGCGAAGAGTTGATGCGCAAGGGAATAGCACACAGATCAAACAGATTAGACTGATGAACACAGATTTTTATTGTGGCTGAAGCGCACGGGATGGATGTGACGGATTAGATGGATGTGACAGATTACCACGGATTTTTTTATTTTGGTTGAAGAGTAAATAAAAGAACCACAAAGACACGAAGGCACGAAGAGTTGATGCGCACGGGAATGGCACAAAGATTTTATTTCCAATTGCACTGAAAGTGCGACAGTTAATAGCCCAGTGCGAAGCGCTGGGAGTAGGTGAAAAAATAATAGATGGGCTGAAAGTCCGATCCTACTAATTGAACTACAAATACCTCACACAGAATAAATATATCAAAAAAAGAGCATCCTCCTCAGGATGCTCTTATATCATAAGTAAAAAAGTTATTCTATACGAATTAGAATGTTGGCGTTGCAGAAAAAGGAATATCGTCAGTTCGATAATACCCTTCAGTTTTCTTCTCTTCTGGCACCCAGAAAATATAACTTGTATAATTATCCTCTTTATTTACTTTCATATAGTTATCCGTATTGGCTGTAAATTCACTAGAAGGATACTTGAAACGCTGTGGCATAGGTGTCATCACTTTACCAGCAAAAGTAAGCGGCTCCAACTTTGGATGACAAGTTCTTTTCAAATCGGTCCATAACTGATAAGGACGTAAGATGTTGATATGAATAAACTTCTGCTGCATAATCATCTCTAATCGATCAGAATCACTGCTCTTTGCATTATAAGCATCAGCAACCACATTGGCATACGACTGAACTACCCCAGCAGCAGGTTTCGTTGGATGCAATAATGCAATCACCTCTTTGTCACTAAAGTCTTTCTCATAGTCACTAAAAGCGTTCATAGCATACCAGTAGTCTGTAGAGTGCACTACTGCATTCTTAAGATGATCTGCAACCGATGTTCCTGTAATATTAAACTTTAATTCAGCCTCTGCTAATAGAAGATCTACTTCGGCTTGGGTAAAGATATCTACAGGTAAGTTGTTATGCATAAAGGTCGCAAAATTCCACATCGACTTTGTATTTCCTTTGTATACTTTTTTATCTTCATTCCATGTGTCATCCATTGTCGACGCAAGATCATCTCCATATGGATAATATTTATGTCCGTCCTTATACTCTATATCTTGTTTATCGGCATTCATACTCACCCCACGATAATCTTTGAAACAGGTAGGCATCATCAATACCGGCAAACGTGGATCATCTAACTCAGGCTCATATTTGGGTGTTCCAAAATTCAGTCGATTGGCAATAAGATTTGGAACAAAAGTCACATACGTTCTTTCATACAAACCTCTGTGCCATGTACCACCTCCAGGCAACTCATCTCCTGGTTTGACATGAGGAACATCCCAATAGAAATCTTCGTCTGGAAGATCTTTGATTGCCTCTTTCATCACTTCGACTGCAATCTCTTGGTCCACACCCGAGAGATTCATCGCATAACGCAAACGAACAGCATTGGTATATTTCTTCCATTTAGCCACATCTCCTCCAAAAATTAAGTCTTGCTTTTGAAGCAACTGCTTTGCCACCTCTGACATTCCTTTATACTCTTCATCTAGTCGTGCATAACACTTCTCTAGATCGTCTAATACGGTAGTATATATCGACTTCGGATCGTCATATTTAGGGAAGAAAAAACCTTCTGAACCTTTAAATGCCTCTGTATAAGGAATTGAGTTATACAGATCGACACATCTAAGAGCACACATATTTTTCACGATAGAGGACAATGTAAAATATATCTGATTATTCGCGCGTTCCTCGTCTGAAGCTTTACCTAAAAAGAATCGAATCTTATCCCAACTTCTATTACGGATATATAGATCTTCAAACCAAGACACCCCTGAGTCACTAAAGTAGTTACCTGAAGAAACATCATTATATCCATCAAAGAATGAATATCTAGGAGTGATATAACGTCCCGAAACCTGGATATATGAGATTACCCCCATCCCACTCATCTGCCAGTACCACTCACCATAGTCTTTAATAAAGACTTTCCACTCCGTACATTGTGAAGTAAATAAACCTGAAATCTTACTTTTTAGTTTGGGTTCATATTCGTTTGGATTAACAAACTCCTCTTCTAATTGATCGGTACATCCAGTATTTGCACATACAAGCACCAGGATTAATATAGAACTTAATAATAACTTTATATATTGTTTCATGTTTTTCGTTTTAAATGCCATTAAAAACTAACATTCAACCCTAAACCATACGATCTTGTCGTTGGATAAAAAGAGTTCTCTATAAATGAGTTAGAGCCTAAAGTAGATTCTGAATCAATATTAGGAATCGACTTATATATATAGAACAAATTACGTCCCATCGCACTAAGGGTCAGTTTTTGAATACCGATAGATTTAGACCATTTTGCTGGAAATGTATAAGAGATAGCTACCTCTCTTAACTTAACATAGTCGTTTTTGTATAGATTATCTGGGAAGAAATCATTGTTCATGTCATTGATATACTGTCCATAATACTCTTGCGCTGAAAGTATTTTGTTGTTATCCCCATAGGTCACTTCTCCATTTTCTTCTTTCGCTATTTTCCCTGGAAGTATCACACCATCATGATAAACACGTCCTTCATCGGCACCAGCAGGAGCAGGTTTGTTGTGCTCCCATGGGATTCGCACTTGCTTTCCAGAAGATTGATCAATATAGTAAGCCAATCCTCCATTGGCCTCATCACGATAAGGCAAAGACTGTTTCGAAACCCCATTACCTAAAAGATAGTAATTAGAGTATGAAAATATATTACCACCCAATCGATAATCTATTCCAACGTGAACATTGAACCCTTTATAGAAATAATCAACCATAAAACCTCCCAACATCTTATCGGCGATATTTCCTTGGACATTCATCGCTTTATCTTTATCTAGGTAATAAAATCCATCATTGTTTACCAATTTGTTGCCAGCATCATCTCTTGCAAAGTCATACATATAGATCTCACCATACGGACGTCCTTCTGATGCTCTAACAATCACACTATTACCAATTCGCTCAATCGGATTAGACGAAATTCCATTGTAAAGATCTTTAATCTCCGAACGCTGTATTGCAGCGGTAGCAGTAAGATCCAACCTCATATTCTTGTTTTTCACAACAGATCCTTTTAAGTAGATCTCCACTCCATAATTGAGTTGCTCTCCGACATTAAACTTAATCTGTTTCAATGCAGAACTCTGTGGTACATTAATTCGACTAATTTGATCGTAGGTATTACTATGATAATAAGACAAATTGGTCTCTAGACGGTTATTAAACATTCGGGAATCGAACCCAATCTCATACTCACGCTTTCTTTCAGGCTTAATGTACTCTGATATAAGCGTTGTTGGGGAAGATATTTTTATCGCTTCTGTGTTTGGAATCAAAGATGCACCATAGTTGTTATTCAAGAAATAATATCCCGGTGCACCACGACCTACATCAGCCCATGCAACTCGGACTTTTGCAAAATTAAATAGCGCATCTCCGGGAGCATTTATAAAGTTCCAGTTTGCAGCTACTCCTGGATAAAAATAGCTGTTGTTATATGACGGTAGAGTGGAGTTCCAATCTTTACGTCCTTGCAACTCTACATAAACTTTGTCTCGAAAAGACAGGGTTGCACTACTAATCATACTATGCATTACACGGCTCCCATAGGAATGACTACGTGCTCTACCTCTATCTCCAATTGATGGCCAACTCGTAATATTATCTATAGACCAAAAGTTTGGAAACTGTAGATCACCGGAAGTGGAAACACCAATAGAATTATAACTATTTTCTCGATAAGAATACGCAACCAAAGCCGAGACATTAAACATATTATCAAAGAAACTTTTATTATAGGTCAAAAAACCTTTAAGGTTAACTACCTGATCATTGCGACGAGAAAATCTATAACTACCACCTGTAACCTTCGGAGATAGTCTAATTGGCGGATCCTTTCTGGTATAATCTGTATCCGTATAATCTAATCCGGCATGACCAATGAAAGAGATATGAGGAGTAAACCGCAAGTTGACTCTTGCAGATCCAATATAGTGAAACTTATCGTCGATATTGGAATTCTCGTTTTGATGCCATAAAAAATTCATCAAATACGTTGGTGAGTAGCTTTGTGTAGGCCAATCATTCTCTTCCGCACTAAACTTTGATCCATCTGCATTTTTATATAGGTGGGTAATCTCTTGCAACGGATAATCCCTATTGATACCAAAGGCAACGATCGATTGAATGTTTGGGTTCCTATTCTTACTTTCAACACTATAAATATTAGAAGTTACTTCAAATGTTGCAAAATTTGACGCCTTATATCTTCCAGAGAAGCTGACCACATTTTTATTCTGCTCATTATTAGCCATAATTCCTTTATAATCACTCTTTGTGAATGCTAAACGCATGCTTCCCTTTTCTGAAGCACCCGAGATCGCCGCAGTGACATTATCATGAGAACCCGATTTAAAAAGATTAATAAAGTTATTCTCATATGCTTGATATGGGTAAATCTTTCCGTCGATAAACTGAATGGGTTTCCCATCGAATCTTGGTCCAAAGTTATAACGACTCACCACACTATGACGTGATTCTGATTTATCCTTATTCTTCACCATGTTAACATCATACTGGTTTACCCCACTACCAAATTCATTCTGAAAATCGATAAAACTAACCGGGTCATTCCAAAAGTGTTGATAACTCACATTTACCCCCAAGCCTCTGGTTTTTCGCCCCTTTTTCGTAGTAATCAATACCACTCCATTGGCTCCTTCACTACCATAAAGCACGGATGCCTTCGCTCCTTTAAGGATCTCCATCGATTCGATATCCTCAGGATTGATATCATTAATTCCCGATCCATAATCAAAAGAGTTAAGTGGGTCATAACCTCTAGTTGCCATTCCGTTATCTTTGTCGTAGATAGGAACACCATCTACTACGAATAACGGACGTGTGTTTGCAGAACTCTCCAGTCCTGCTGCGCCACGGATTTTAATGTTGATAGAACCCATTGGCCCAGCGATACTAGATGCTACACCTACTCCGGCAGCCTTTCCATAGAGCCCCTCCACTGGGTTAGTGGTTACTCCTGCAATGGTCAAATCTTTTCCGTCGACCTTACTAATAGCATAACCCAGTGATTTTTTGTCTCTTCGGAAGCCCATCGCAGTAACCACCACTTCGTCCGTCTCATTCACTTGAGGCTCTAGTGCCACCGTCAACCGTTTTCCTTTTTTAATATTAAGTTCTTGTTCGTCGTATCCAATAAATCGGACACGTAATAGAGTAGTTCCTTCTGGGACTTTGAGGCTAAAATCACCATCCACACTAGTAACAGTACCAGTTGTGGTGTTTGGAATGTAAACTGAAGCTCCAGGAAGAGATTCTGAAGTATTCGCATCAATAATCGTTCCTCTCACTATGAAAGAATTATTCTGTCCCAAAAGAACAGAAGCATTCAGAAACATGAAGAGCAACAGAAGATAGGAAAATAGAAGACGATATCGTCTTCTACCGTAGTAATTCTGTTTCATAATTAAGATAGTTTTAGTTACTACCTAAATTAGATCTTATGAAAATAAAAAACAATATATGCGATAATGCTATGCAACACAAATGAACATAACTATCAATTAGTTACGACTAAATAATCTTATTTTATCTAATATTTACATTAGGGAACATATAGTCCTTCAGCCCGAAAAAGCAGGGTCTATAAGCATCTAAATACTACCTAAACGACCTATGGTAAAATCATAACAAAAGACAATTATAAATGTGGTTTAATTGGTGTAAAATAAATATCCTAAAGGGAAGAAAATGGTATATATATCTATTACTGGCAAACAAAACACTTTCAAGTCTTATATTTTAGTGTATTTGTCTTCTTAAAACAGCAGTCTCACAACCATTAAAGAGAAAATATTTTTGACATGAATAGCAAAGCCTCTCAAAGGGAAGCCGAACTTAGCTCATTGATAAAAACCCAATGAAGCACTTTTGTGTGAAATATGAGTTTGGAGCCTTGGGAAGAAGAAAATCGATGGACACAAAGCAAACATATTCGAGAATAATATCAGACAAGTGGCAACGACCGATATTTAATAATAGTAAACACAGACACCTAGCATCAGATACAAGGTCCATATTATATTAAAACGGTCATGTGGTATTTTCAATGAATACCTATGATCTGATATCAGTAAAATATGGTATAGAAAATACTACCCAAACCATCCAACCATATATCATAACAGACGATTACTGTATGCGATCATATAAAAAAGTAAACGTTGTATATAACAATGCCAAGTTGCAGAGAATAATGTTAGAGGGATAGTGCTATATCTTAATCTACTGAACTCTGGATGTAATATTTAAATTTCTAACGGGGATAAAAAATATGCAACAAGATAAGACATAACACACTGATATACAGAAGAATCGTTTCAAACAACATATTTTTAATACTAAAACAATACATATATCGCTTGCGATTTAATTTAAATCGTGTACATTTGTATCGCAAACGATATATATACTCATTGATTAAAAAAACAACATGAACAACAACTGTACATTCCTATTCGAACCATTTAAAACTGGTAAAATTGCAACAACATTTCGTTTCTTGCTAGGTTTCTTCTTACTGTATGCAGGCATTAGTCACTTAACATTTAACCGTACAGAATTTCTTGCACAAGTGCCAGTTTGGTTACCTATGTCTGCAGATCTTGTCGTTGTACTATCTGGTATTGTAGAGATATCTCTAGGCCTATCTTTGGTGGTACTGGGACGATGGAAAGTATTGGTAGGAGCAGCAGCAGCACTATTTTTTATCATGATATTCCCTGGCAACATATCTCAATATATAAATAGAGTCGATGCCTTTGGTTTGGATAGTGATGGGGCTAGACTTTTCCGTTTATTTCTTCAACCTCTACTGGTATGGTGGGCATTGGCTTCGACAGGAGCATGTAAGGCTTGGAGAGAGAGTAAACACAAAAGATAATCGCGTTTTAAAATCCTATTGTTTATTGAATATTCTGATCCCGACAAAAGAGACTGTCTATAAGCCAATAAACAATAGGATACATCTCCCGTGAGTTAAAGTGAAGTTGATCTAATCATAAGTATGTGAGATTATACATTGAATTATAACAGATATCAATGAGCCTTGGTCAAAAACATATAGCCACAATTAATATCTTATGTTTAGTGTTGGATTCTATTGTAAATTAACATAGATTTGTTATTACAAAATACCAAAAAGGCACTTCTGTATTCCAACAGGCCTAGGGTTTTTCTTCTATTAAAACAATTCAAACAACCCATTCAGTATTATTGATAAATAGGATCATAGTGTTGATGCCTATTGTCTATATACCTCCTTAAGTATTAGCATATACTAAAATTTTGAATTACAAAAAATCAATTATTAATCATTTATATTAAAAACAACCAAAATGAAAAAAAGTCTATTTTACCTCATTCTTGTAATGGGAATAGCTATTACAGCATGTAACACAACAAGTCGTTCGAATAACGATTCTCAAACATCACAATGTGAAGATAAAGAGAAGAAGTGTGGAGACTGCAAAGAGAAGTGTCCAGAAAATTGTAAAAAGAAGTGTAATGAAAAAAAGATTCTTTTTGTAGTAACATCCCACAACGATTTGGGCGATACTGGGAAAAAGACAGGATATTGGTTAAGTGAGGTAACACACCCTTGGAGTACATTAGTGGATGCGGGTTACACAGTAGATTTTGTGTCTCCCAAAGGAGGTGTAGTTTCTACGGATCCTGGTAGCAAAGATATGAAAGACAGCATCAATACTGCATTCTTAAACAACAAAGAGTATCAAGCCAAGATTGGTCAAACAATGACTCCAAAAGATATCGATCCAACGAAATATGCTGCGATATTTTATGCTGGAGGTCACGGTGTGATGTGGGACTTTGCGGGAAATGAGGCACTGAACCAGATTGCTGCAAGCATTTATGATAATGGAGGAGTAGTTGCCGCCGTATGTCATGGTCCAGCAGGTATTGTTAACATCAAGCTTGAAGATGGCAAATATCTTGTAGATGGTAAAAATGTGAGTGCATTTACCAATGAAGAGGAGGCTCAGATCGCTCTAGATAAGGTGGTTCCATTTTCGTTAGAGGACTCTTTAAAAAGTAACGGCGCGATAATACAGAAGGCAGATTTGTGGCAAGAGAAGATCTCTGTAGATAATCGCCTAGTAACAGGTCAAAACCCACAGTCTGCCAAAGCAGTAGGAGAAGCAGTTCTGGATATTATTAAGAAATAATTATCATCGACACACTCAATCAACGATTAAAGAGAAGGGACCTTCTTTTCTGTTAAAAAAGTTCTTTGGTTTTATCTAAAAAGATTAAACCAAAGAGCTCTCTTTGTGCCCTAAACAACATAAAAACCTGTTATCGTTAATCAATAGTCTAAGGTCAGATTCTAGGGAGTTATTGATCGAATAATTAAGTACTGATGTGGTCTAGGAGCAAAGATCAATTCAAAATAATTTTATACCCCTATGAATGTGATGATATAAAATTATAGTAACTTGGACATCTTCATTAACACCTACGAATATAAGTATACTAATGTAGGGCTAACACACTTCTTTTTAAATACATACTATGATTCTAGCATTTGACACATACTATTTCGAGGATAAGGCCAAAACGGTCTGTGTGGCTTTTGAGCGATGGACAGATGAAAAGCCAATACACATTTTTGAAGAGATCATCACAGGAGTACAACCATACGAACCAGGAGCTTTCTATAAAAGAGAATTGCCATGTATTTTAAGTCTACTAGAAACAATTAAAATCAGGGATATCGATCTTATCATTGTTGATGGATTTGTGGTTTTAGATGATACAGGCAAGAATGGATTGGGAGGATATCTATACGAGCAGTTAGACCAAAAAACACCTATTGTAGGAGTAGCTAAATCTGGATTCCATGATAATAAACAAAATGTTATAAAACTATTTCGAGGAGGAAGTATGAAACCATTATTTATCACCGCAAAAGGCTTAGAGGTTACCGAGGCAGTGAAGAACATTAAGTCTATGCATGGGATATATAGAAATCCTACCCTATTACAAGTTCTAGATACAAAAACAAAAGAGGACTGTAAAGATACGAATTAAGGGAAATGGTTATATCCCTCAACATAAGAGGGGTTGACACCCCCTCATGCACTCTTTGATGTTTCAGTGTCAAGTGAAAGCATCATTGTCAAGACAACGCACTGAGATTCAAAAACAGTTTATATCCATTTCTTTCGTCTAAAGTATATCAACATAATAATGGCAATCACAAGCATCAGTAATAACATCAAGGGGTAGCTATAACGATATCTTAACTCTGGAATAAATTCGAAGTTAGTCCCATATATTCCAGCAATAAAAGTGAGTGGAATAAAAACGACGGAAAACACTGTTAGAAACTTCATTATATCATTCAATTTATTGCTTACCAATGTGTGATAAACATTCAATTGACTCGTCAGAATCTCCTTGTAATAAACCAGCAAATCCACCGATTGATTGATGTTTCCTTGAAGCTCCTTAAAGAAAATCAAGCTATCTTCGTGAACAAAGGCTGAATCGATCTTCACCAAGTTAAATATCATGTCTTTACATGGGACAATACTCTTCTGCATGAATATCAATTCACGTTTATAGACATTAATCTTGGACAAGATTCCCTCGTTTACAGAACGCAATAATTTTATATCTAACTCCTCAATCTGTTCTCCGATATCTCCGATAGTTAGGGTGTAATTATCAATGATTACATCCAAAAGGGTATACATCAAATAGTCGGCAAATAGAAGGCGAACTCTCTTCTTATTAGATCGTATTCGTTCCCTTACAGGTTCAAACACATCTCCCTCTTTCTCTTGAAAGGTAATTAATTGCTTATCTTTCAGAACAAAGACAACATTCTCACTATCGTATCTCGAATTTTTTTCTTCTCCCTTCATAACCATCTTTGCAGAAACATAAAGGCAGTCGTCATAATCTATCACTGTAGGCCGACTTTGGGTGTGGAGGGTTTCGGATATAATTACAGGATCTATCTCCAAAATATTTGAGACATTTCTCATGAACTCTTCATTATCTAGACCTGAAATATTAATCCATGAGTTCTGTTTGTCTATATGCTGATTCAATTCATCTAATGTTGGGATGAATAACTCAGTGAGTTCACTCTCATCATAATTAAGCAGATGTATTGTAGCATTATCCGCTTTCTTTACACCTCTAAAATATATTGAATCTGGTGAGAGCCCTATGTACTCTTTTTTACTTGCTACAAATCGTGCCATAAATAGGTTTAAATAAATCAGAATCAAAAATCAAATACAGATAATTAAATCATAAAGATTCTTTCTTAAGTATTTTGAATATAAACTATAATTATGAGTTTACTTAATCAAGATGTCTTATGCTATGTAAACAGCTAGACATCAACCTTGGTTCACCAGAAAACTCTTCATCAGTATGTTTCTTAAACCATATTCCTGCGCTGTCATATAAAAGGACCTACTAATGAGCAAGTCCTTTAATTCAATATTGATGCCCTCTGTTTATTTCAAGTCAAATCGATCTAAGTTCATGACTTTATTCCATGCAGCGACAAAGTCATAAACAAATTTCTTTTGGGCACCACAACTTCCATAAACTTCAGCTAAAGCTCTCAATTCAGAATTAGCACCAAAAATCAAATCAACTCTGGAAGCAGTCCACTTAATCTCTCCTGTAACACGATCTCGACCATCAAAGTACTCTTGTTTTTTATCTTTTGGTATCCATGCCACACCCATATCCAATAGATTTACAAAGAAATCATTGGACAACCTTCCAGGATGATATGTAAAGACCCCATGTTTAGATCCTTCAAAATTTGTGTCTAATACACGTAGGCCACCAACCAACACAGTCATCTCTGGAGCTGTTAAGGTAAGCAACTGTGCTTTATCCACCAACATATTCTCCGTAGAGATAGTATATCCCTTTTTCATATAGTTACGAAAACCATCAGCAAAAGGCTCAAGAATGGCAAATGATTCAGGATCAGTATGATCTTGTGTCGCATCCATACGCCCTGGAGTAAATGGGACAACCACTTTTACTCCTGCATCTTTGGCTGCTTTCTCCACCGCTACACATCCACCTAATACAATTAAATCGGCAAGTGAAACTTTCTTTCCTTTCTTTGCACTATGATTAAAATTATCTTTAATCCCTTCCAGTTGCTTTAATACTACTTTTAATTGTTTTGGATGATTTACTTCCCAATTTTTCTGCGGAATCAAACGAATTCTAGCACCATTGGCTCCTCCTCTTTTGTCTGATCCTCGGAAGGTAGATGCTGATGCCCAAGCGGTAGCAACTAATGTCGAGATAGAAAGTCCTGATTCTAAGATCTGTTTTTTTAAGACCGTGATCTCCTTTTTGCCAATTAGTTTATGGTCTACCTCTGGAATGATATCTTGCCATAAAAGATCTTCAGCTGGAATTTCTGGTCCTAGATAAAGTGCCTTGGGCCCCATATCCCTATGAGTCAATTTAAACCATGCTCTTGCAAACGCATCTGCAAATTCCAATGGATACTCATAAAATTGTCTTGAAATCTTTTCATATGCAGGATCAAATATTAAAGACAAATCGGTAGTCAACATCGTTGGTCGATGCTTCTTTTTAGGATCTTGTGCATAAGGCATCTGTCCTTCCGTATCTTTGGCAACCCATTGGTATGCCCCTGCAGGGCTCTTCGTTAATTCCCATTCAAACTCAAATAAGTTTTTAAAATAGTAGTAACTCCATTGGGCAGGTGTTTGTGTCCAAGTCACTTCTAAACCACTAGATATAGTATCATCACCATGTCCTTTACCGAAGCTATTAAACCATCCTAGGCCTTGATCCCCTAATCCTGCCGCTTCCGGTTCTGCTCCTACATGGTTCTCAGGGCCTGCACCATGACACTTTCCAAATGTATGTCCACCAGCAATAAGTGCTACGGTTTCCTCATCATTCATAGCCATACGAGCAAAAGTCTCACGAATGTCTTTTGCTGCTAGTTTAGGGTCCGGATTCCCTCCTGGACCCTCTGGATTCACATATATCAACCCCATCTGAATGGCTGCAAGAGGATTTTCTTTTTTCTCAAGATCCAAATCTCTACCTTCGTTCTCTAACCACTCTTTTTCAGCTCCCCAATAAACATCCTCTTCTGGTTCCCAAACATCCTTACGTCCACCTGCAAAACCAAAAGTCTTAAACCCCATAGACTCTAAAGCCACATTCCCTGCAAGGATCATGAGGTCAGCCCATGATATATTGTTGCCATACTTCCGTTTAATAGGCCATAGTAATCGACGTGCTTTGTCTAGATTAACATTATCTGGCCAACTATTTAAGGGTGCAAAACGTTGTTGACCAGTCCCACCACCACCACGACCATCTCCAATCCGGTATGTCCCAGCACTATGCCATGCCATTCGAATAAAAAAAGGGCCATAATGCCCAAAATCAGCAG
>JAONJW010000077.1 GCA_028377305.1 Prolixibacteraceae bacterium
TTGAGTAAATATATTCAAGTTATGTATTTTCGACGACAACTATTATTGGCCATATGTTTCCTTTTATTACCACCCTTATATGCACAGGAGCAGGTTACATTGACTTTTGTGGGTGATATAATGGGGCATGGAGCCCAAATAAAAGATGCAGCTTATCATGAAGTCCACTTCCCTAAATACAATCCTTATAAGCACTGTTTTCAGTATGTGAAACGATATTTAAGTAAATCTGATTTTACGATTGGCAATTTAGAGGTGACTTTGGCAGGAGCTCCCTATTCTGGATATCCGACATTCTCTTCGCCTGTCTCTTTGTTGGAGGCCTGTTGTGATGCAGGAATAGATGTGTTTGCTTTGGCGAATAATCACGTGTTGGACAGAGGCAGTCGTGGCTTAGTAAGAACTACAAAGAAGTTAGAGGCTCGAAATGTCCCATATATGGGTGCTTACCGAGATACTGCAACTAGAGACTCTTTAAGTGGGCTAGTTCTTGCTAAGGGAGCCATGAGAGTAGGGCTTCTTAATTATACTTATGGAACGAATGGTATTGTTGCAAAGCATCCCATTGTTGTAAATCGAATAGATACGGTTCTTATTGGACGGGATATTGATTTGCTGAGAGAAAAGAATGTTGATGAGATTGTTGTGATGTTACATTGGGGAAATGAGTATCAGTTGAAACCATCAAAAACACAAAGACGCTTGGCTTCATATTTACATCGTAAAGGGATTCGAATAATCATAGGTTCACACCCACATGTTGTTCAACCTATTGATTGGAATAAAAAAGAACAGAAGTTGTGTGTGTATTCCTTGGGTAATTTTATTTCTAACCAAAGAGAGTGTCCTAAAGATATTGGATTAATAGTTCATATAACTTTATCCAAAGGCGGCAAAGGAACAGTTATTGAGGATGTTTCATATCAAACCACTTATGTTCATCGTTATGCACAAGGTGATGGATATGGCTTTACTGTTTTGCCTTGTTCTTATATTGGGAAAGATACAATTGCATATTACAATTCTCATTTTAGATCTAAAGCTAACAGAGACGAGATGTTTATTCGAAACAAATTAAGTAGCTCTAAGGCAAGGTATCTGCAATATGCTGATCAGTTTGATGACGTTATTCCTGAGGCGATAAAACTGCTACCATGGACTCCGTAAGTGGTGTGTGAATTAATTGATTCTGGTTTCATTATGATAGTCTAATTATGAACATGTATTTGTTGATTTCTTTGATTGCTTGTTGGGTGTGAATGTTTTTTTATGTTGATAAAAGTATGAATAGTTCAATAAGAATTATAACTTTGATAGTAGCTGAAACATTCTGTTAACCCCCAAAACTTATATGCTTATGTCTAACGAGAATAATCTAAAGAATGATAATAGACTTCTAGTAAAAGATGTTATCGAGTTAATGCTTGCATTGCCACAGCTCTCTCCGGTTAATTATTTTAAAGTGAATAAAGATAATGTGTCATCTCAATTGATTTTTGATAGATCAAATGAGGTCGATGCAGGATTGATAAGGTTGTCCGGAAAAGATGAGATAATGGTTTCAGCGACCATTGTTATGGAACGTTTGTTGCGTATATCACCTCAAGCTGCAACAGAGTTGGCCTTAGCACAATTAATAAGAAAAATATACTGTTTTGGGGCTGAGGTGTCAGCTTATGATATTGTTATTACCAATGTAAATATGTCGAGTCCGTATCATATGGAAATGGTGGATGGCATAAAGGAGGGATGTAGTCGCATTTCACGAAAGTTTAATATTCCAATGAGTCATCAAAAGACATTGTTTACATGCGATCCTCAAACGTTAGATCAAATGCCTTCATTGGTGCTTAATGGGTTGGGAGTTTTGTCAAAAGAGGATGACTTTGTTACTTCGAGATTCAAAACTAAAGGAAATAATATATATTTGTTGGGTAATTCCATTGAGGATACGCAAGGGTCGTTGTTTCAGAAGTATGTTCTTCAAGAAAAGTGGGACTCTTTAATGCGATTTGATTTGGATGTAGAGATAAAGTTAAAGAAAGTCCTTGAAGGGTTGGTTTCAAATAAAATGATTGAAACAGCAAATCCTATGCATAGAGGTGGATTGTTTTTCTCTTTGTTACGTGCTGGTTATGAAAGTGGTTTCGGTTTTGATATCACTACCGATATGGCAGTGACTCCTGAAGCATTTTTGTTTGGAGAATATTTAGGTCGTGTGATTGTAAGTGTGTCTCCTGACAAAGACGATGCATTTGTCGATTATATGACTTCTATTAACCAGCCTTTTTGCACTTTAGGTCATGTGACAAAAGGAGAGATAAGAATAGATGATCAATCTTATGGCTATATAGACAAGGATTATTCCGAAGTGGAACAGAAATAAATAGTTTTTCAGTGGTAAATCCGTATAATGACTCCGAGTTAGGAAAGAAGCAGCAAGTAGCTGAAATGTTTAATGCAATTGCACCAAAGTATGATTTCTTGAATCACTGGTTGTCGTTTGGTATAGATAAGCTGTGGCGTAAGAAAGCCATAAGGCTTTTAAGACCATATAAACCAAAGAATATTTTGGATGTTGCAACTGGGACAGGTGATTTTGCACTGGAGGCTATGAAGCTTGATCCGACCAAAATTATAGGTTTGGATATCTCAGAGGGGATGATGAAAATTGCTGCGGAAAAGATTAATAAACTTCAGTTGGAAGATACGATCTCTTTTGAGGTTGGCGACTCTGAAGATATGAGGTTTGAAACACGATCTATAGATGCAATAACTGTCGGTTTTGGTGTTCGAAATTTTGAGCATTTAGAGCAAGGGTTGTCTGAGTTTCATCGTGTCCTTAATGATGGAGGTGTTGCTTGTGTATTGGAGTTTAGTAAGCCAAGATCTTTTCCGGTAAAACAACTATATAATTTCTATTCTTACTATATTTTACCGTTGTGGGGAAGGTTAATATCAAAGGATAATAGGGCTTATACCTATTTGCCAGAATCGGTATCAGCATTTCCTGATGGTGAAGATTTTATTCAAGTATTAAAAAAGGTCGGCTTTAGTTCGGTGAAAGAATATCGTTTGACGTTTGGAATTGCTACAATATATTTTGCTATGAAATAGCCAAGGGAGAGGAACCTTTACAATAATATTACAGTTTTAAAGTTTTATATAAGAGTACGTTTTTAATTCAATGTAATAAATGGATATTACAACATTTCTTATGGTGCAGACTAATTTTTGATTGAAATGGTTCTCTGTTAGCCTTGAGATTTTATAATATGTTGTTAATGGTTGTTTTAGAATTGTAGTTGGTGTGATATTATTGTAAATACGAAGATATATTATGAAAGGATTATTCCTGGCAATATTGATAAGTTTAGGTTTTTCGTTGAATTTGATAGCCCAGTGGAAAGAGGTCCCAAATCTAACGACTTATGGAAAGAGGCGTATTCATTTCGGGTTTTTCTTGGGAACGAATTTTATGGATTTTGGTTTCTCGTATTACGATAAGCCATCAATGAATCCTAATTATGTTGCTCGCAAACCCGGGGATCCTACCTTAAATTATGATCCTAACAACTATATTGCAGCTGAAGTCTCATCGATAAAGCCTGGTTTTACTGTTGGTATTATTACTTCTTTAAGGTTGTATTCGTGGTTAAATGTACGGTTTTTACCTGGAATGTCTTTCGGAGAGAGAATGGTATCTTACCCATTTTATGATAAAGGGTTAGATCTTTCAGCACCCGGAGTTGTTTCTGGAGGAACAGGGGCTGTTGGAGGGGCTTCTTCTAGTTCGAAGATTTATACTCCGTATTCTTACATCGCCAAATCAACTTATATTGATCTACCTTTGTTATTTAAGTTTAAAGCACAAAGAGCAGTAAACTTTCGCCCGTATTTGGTTGCCGGTGGTAGTTGTCGAATTGATTTGGAGACGCGAGATGATGATGCAGATATGGTAAAACTAAAGAGCCTGAGCTACTTCGCAGAAGTTGGAATTGGTTTTGACTCATTTCTTCAGTTCTTTAAATTTTCAGGAGAATTAAGATATGGGTATGGTTTAAATAGTGTGCTTGGGGATATACCATCTCCATCCCCAGAGAATGATTTTGATCCACAGTATATGTATCCTTTGAAATCACTTAGACCTCAGATTGTCTCTTTGATATTCTATTTTGAGTAAAGAATTATTTTTGAATAGTTATAATGAGAAAAGAATTAAATATAACTGCAACACCAAAGCAGGCGTCTAATATTGAGTTTTTACAGCCTATTGTAGCAAAAAAACTTAATATTTCGGAGGATCGTATTTGTGATATTATCATCCGTCGTTCTTCAATTGACGCAAGGCGTTCAAATATCAAAGTTAATTTAAGTTTGATTGTTGATATTGATCAAAAGGAACCTGCATTGAAGAAACCATGCTTTGAATATCCAGATGTTTCAAACGAGAAAGAGGTTTTGATTGTCGGAGCAGGACCAGCAGGAATGTTTGCGGCATTACGCTTGATTGAGCATGGAATTAAGCCTGTGCTTCTTGAGAGAGGTAAAGATGTTTATGAAAGGAAACAGGATATTTCTGCAATCCATAACAGGCATCTTGTTGATCCGGATTCAAATTATGGATTTGGAGAAGGAGGGGCAGGAACATTTTCTGATGGGAAATTGTATACTCGATCAAAGAAGCGTGGGGACGTTCGGAGAATACTAGAGATTTTTAGCTTCCATGGAGCACAAGATGATATATTAATTGAGGCCCATCCACATATTGGAACCAATGTGTTGCCTAAGGTGGTTAAGAATATGAGAGAGTCAATTCTTGATGCAGGTGGGGAGGTTCATTTTGGAGTAAAAGTAAAAGATTTTATTATAGAAGGAAACAAAATGAGTGGCGTTATCCTTCAGGATGGCACTAAGAAGTTCGCTGAAGCCGTAATTTTAGCTACAGGTCACTCCGCAAGAGACATCTATTATCGATTGAATGATCTTGATGTCGAGTTGGAAGCTAAGGCCTTTGCAATGGGTGTTCGATTAGAACATCCGCAAGATGTTATTGACCGAATTCAATATCATGGGAAAGAAAGAGGAGAATATCTTCCTGCTGCATCTTATGCATTTGTAGAGCAAGTTGATGGAAGAGGTGTTTATTCATTTTGTATGTGCCCTGGTGGGATTGTCGTTCCTGCTGCTACAGCTCCAGATGAGTTGGTCGTTAATGGAATGTCTCCTTCTAGTCGAGGTGGTAAATTTGCAAACGCAGGTTTGGTTGTGGAAATTCATCCAGAGGATATTGGGGATCCATCAGATCCTTTGTGTGGATTGAAGTATCAGGAAGCTTTGGAAAAGCTATGTTTTGAGAAGGCTAGTAGAACACAGAATGCTCCATCACAGCGTATGGTAGATTTTGTGCAAGGAAAATTATCTGATATTATTCCTAAATCATCTTACAGACCTGGGTTAACAGCATCAAGACTCGATTTGTGGTTGCCGAAACATATTGCGATTAGATTGCAAAAGGGATTTCAGATGATGGGCAAAAGAGCAAATGGCTTTTTAACTAATGATGCAAAGATTATAGGTGTTGAATCACGAACTTCTTCTCCTGTACGTATTCCTAGGGATGCCGAAACGTTACAGCATATCCGAGTTGGGAATCTTTATCCTTGTGGTGAAGGAGCTGGATATGCTGGAGGAATCGTGTCTTCGGCAATGGATGGTGCGAGATGTGCAGATATGATTGCACATCGATGGTGTAAGTAGTATATGAAATAGCTCTTATCATATTAGTGATAAGAGCTATTTGATTTTATAGTCCTTTAAGAACTTCACTTTCTACCTCTTCAACAGTGATTGGAACTCGTTGTCCAATAATATCACATCCCGAGTTTGTGATAAGGATATCGTCTTCAAGTCGAATCCCTCCAAAGTCAAGATATTCTTTCTCGAGAAGATCAAAGTTGATGAACTCATTATTAATCTTTTCTGTTTTCCATTTTTCAATAAGTGCTGGAATGAAGTATATTCCAGGCTCATTTGTTATAACAAACCCTTCTTCTAGTTTTTTACCTAACCTCAGGTTCTCCGTGCCGAATTGTTCTACAGGTCGTGTTATATCATCATATCCGACATGTATTTGACCATATCCTTCCATATCGTGTACATCTAATCCCATCATGTGACCAAGTCCATGGGGATAGAACATTGCGTGTGCACCTTTTGTGATAGCATCTTCCATGTCTCCTTTCATGATGCCAACCTCTTTAAGTCCGTTAGCAATAGTTCTAGCGGCTGCAAGGTGACATTCTAGATTGGTAATTCCTGGAGCAAACATCGATTTTGCCTTTTCATTTGCAGCAAGGACGATATTGTAGATGTCTTTCTGCTTTGAGCTAAAATGTCCTCCAACAGGAATGGTGCGAGTGAAGTCAGAAGCATAGTAGCTGTTTGCTTCAGCTCCTGCATCTACTAATAAAAGTTTTCCTGTTTCAAGTGTTCCAGAGTGGTCGTGATTGTGAAGGGTTTCGCCATGTTGCGAAAGAATACAAGGAAAGCTAACTCCTCTACCTTTGCGTAAAGAAATTCCTTCGATAAGACCAGCAATATCTTGTTCTTTATTTCCCGCATGAGCCATTCTCATTGCAGTGGTGTGCATTTCATATCCAATAGCACAAGCTTTCTCGATTTCGGTTATCTCGTTTTTATCCTTTTTTTCACGTAGCTTGATCATCGATGATCTTAATGTAGGAGAGATAAACTGGTTAAGCTTTTTCGGGTGGACATTTAATAGTTCTCCTAATTGTAGCTCAGTTTGTGCTCTATATGTTGGAAGAATATGAATTTTTCTGCCAGAATTGATTGCTGTATTAATCTTGCTACTAAGATCTTTTAAAGGAGCTGTATGGGTGATACCAAATTCGGAAGCCTTTTCTTTTAGAGGAATTTGAGGCCCCATCCAAATAATGTCTTCAATATCTACATTATCTCCAAAAATGTGGTCCGTGCCTTCGTCTAAGTCAATGACACCAAAAATATTTGGAAAATCAAGACCAAATAAATATACAAAAGTGCTGTCTTGACGAAAGTGGTAGGTATTGTGTGGGTAATTGTATTCCGCTTCCATGTTACCAGGAATAAGTATTAATCCTTTTTCAGGCATCATTGCATGTAGTCTCTCGCGGCGAGAGATGAAGGTATCTTTACTAAACATAGCATTAAATTTAAAATGATAGCTTAATATATAACTTATCTATTTAAATTACTATGAAAAGTCACCATAAAACTCAATTTAGATAATTGAGGTCTGTTTCGTTATGTATTGGTTAGGATATAACGAAGCCCTTTTATTTGAAATAAAAGGGCTTCGTATTCAGTGTTTTAACGGATTGTTTTAATATGCTAGCGCAAATAAGACTCTTCTTTTTGAAGGTTTTCCTGAATAGATACAAACACCATCTTCGTCTGTTGAATCAAAAGGAATACAGCGAATTGTTGCTTTTGTTTCATCTTTTATCTTTAACTCTGTTTCGGTAGTACCATCCCAATGTGCAAGAATAAAACCTCCTTTATTTTTCAATACATCTTTGAATTCATCGTATGTATCTACTATGGTTGTCATGTCTGCACGGAAATCCATTGCTTTTTGGAATATACTTGCTTGAATCTCTTCTAAAAGATCTGCAATGTATGTCGAGATCCCGTCCAAAGATTTTGTCTCTTTTGATAGGGTGTCACGACGTGCGACTTCAATGGTTCCATTTTCTAAATCTCTAGCACCGATTGCAAGGCGAATAGGAACCCCCTTAAGTTCGTATTCAGCAAATTTCCATCCAGGTCGTTGGTTGTCTCTGTCATCAAATTTAACACGTACTCCTAACGAACGAAGTTCATTTGTGATGATTTCTACTTTTTCACGTATTGCATCCAGTTGTTCTTGTCCTTTGTATATTGGGACAATAACTACTTGGTGTGGAGCTAAACGTGGAGGTAGTACCAAACCATTATCATCAGAGTGTGCCATGATAAGTGCTCCCATAAGGCGTGTAGAAACACCCCATGATGAAGCCCATACTAGTTCATCTTTCCCCTCCTTATTTGTAAACTTAACATCAAATGCTTTTGCAAAGTTCTGGCCTAAGAAGTGTGAAGTTCCAGACTGAAGCGCTTTACCATCTTGCATTAGTGCCTCAATGGTGAATGTTTCAAGTGCTCCTGCAAAGCGTTCTTGATCTGATTTTGCTCCCATAATCACAGGAAGTGCCATGAAGTTTTGAGCAAAATTAGAGTAAACGTTAATCATCTTCTCTGTTTCTTCAAGTGCTTCTGCTTTGGTAGCGTGTGCAGTGTGTCCTTCTTGCCATAAGAATTCAGCAGTTCTTAGAAACATACGTGTACGCATTTCCCAACGAACTACGTTAGCCCATTGGTTACAAAGAATAGGAAGATCACGATATGACTGAATCCAATTTTTATATGTATTCCAGATAATGGTTTCAGAAGTAGGTCTAACGATTAACTCTTCTTCAAGTTTCGCATCAGGATCTACTACTACACCATTTCCGTTTTCATCATTTTTTAAGCGATAATGTGTCACTACCGCACACTCTTTAGCAAATCCGTCGACATGGTCAGCCTCTTTACTGAAGAAAGACTTGGGGATAAACAACGGGAAATAAGCATTCACGTGACCAGTCTCTTTAAACATTCTATCCAATTCGGCTTGCATCATCTCCCAAATTGCATAGCCATAAGGTTTAATCACCATACATCCTCTTACCGCAGAGCTTTCTGCAAGATCGGCTTTAACAACTAGATCGTTGTACCATTGAGAATAATTTTCTTTCTTTGATGTTAGTACTTTTGCCATTACATTAAATTTGGTACGGTTATTGTACTCTTTTTGTTACAATTAAATAAGTTTACAAAGAAAAGAAAAATATAGCAATATCTAAACTTTTTGAGGAGGACCAACATATGAAACTTGAATTGCGGCTATTATTGATGCTTTTTGCTATTGGGTTTGGAGCTTGTGCTCCTTCGCAATACGCATCAAAGAGCTTTCATGACGATCTTTATTATACCCCATCTTCTGTGCCAGAAAATATAGCCGAGGCACAAAAGAGAAGAGTGGGTAATTTTGCCGATGTCAGTAATGAGTTTGACCGTGAGATTCAGAATGTACCTACACCTGGTGTTTCTGATGCAGATATTAATGACACTTCGGGAACTGTAGATTATCGCAATTATCAATGGGTTGCCAGTGATACCATTGTGAACGAACATGGATCACCTGTAGTTCAAAATTTCTATGCTCCAGTGGTGGATTCATGGGACTATATGAATTTAAACCCTTATTCGGGTGGATATTATGGTTATTCATCTTGGGGACCTAGTTATCGGAACTTCTCCTTTGGTGTAGGTTATTATAATCCATGGTATTATGACACGTGGGGACATTGTAGTTATTATGACCCATGGTATAATAACTACTGTTATGGTTGGAGCCCTTATTCTTATCCAGGGTATTCGTATTATCCCTCTGGTCATGTTATCGTGGGGGGAGGATCCAATGTGCATGTTTCAAAACCAACAGTTAGAGGAGGTCGTGCTAGAGCAATGCAAGGGTCGGCCTATTCGTCATCTCGTTACCAAGGAACGAATACTAATAGTAGACCATCTTCTACTATTGTAAGTGGACGATCGGCAACTACATATGGAAGGAGTTCAGCAACTCGCTCTTCAAGTTCGACTACTCGTTATCGCCCTTCTGGAAGTAGTTCTACAAGTTCTACAAGTTCTAGAAGTGGATATAAGCCATCATCTTCGAGTTATCCTAAATATGGCAATACATCTCGTGGACGATCAAGTGCAACACAGAGTTATTCTAGACCAAGAAGTTCGAGAGTGTCTGGCTATCGACCAACATATAATTCGAATTCGACAAGAAGTTCAGGTTCTAGAAGTAGTTACTCTCCTTCGAGGTCTACATCTAACACGCGTAGTAGTTATTCTCCTTCAAGATCCAAATCTACTTCGCGCAGTAGTTATACTCCTTCAAAATCTAGTTCACGGAGTAGTTACTCTCCCTCAAGAACAAGTTCACGGAGTAGTTATACTCCTTCGAAATCTACTTCGCGCAGTAGTTACTCCCCTTCAAGATCGAGCTCTAGTAGCTACCCATCATATAATAGTACTAGATCTAGTTCTAGTGGGTCGTCTTCCGGAAGCTCAAGGTCATCTTCTGGAGGTAGAGGAAGGCAGCGTTAATCTTAATGGATTATCTGTGTTTGATATGAATGTTTAGAACAAGAAAAATAAGATTATGAGCAAGAATATATATATTGTCGCCGTTTTATTCTTAGGGATAATACATTTATCGTATGGTCAATTAGTAGATGATATCCCTCGATATAATAAAGAAAATTATGCAGTAACAGCTAGAAGTGCTGGTATGGGGGGAGCTTTTGGTGCTCTTGGAGGAGATTTGTCTTCAATTTTGATTAACCCTGCAGGTATTGCTGTATTTCAATCTAGTGAGTTTTCATCTACGATAGGGTTGTTCAATAATACAAAAGCAAATACCAATTATGGAGGCCAGCATTCCGAAATGGATGATAGCTATGTTAATATTCCAAATTTTGGATTTGTAAGTGTGATTCCTAATAGTATTGGATCATCAAGTTTAGTGAATTTTAATTGGGGAATTACTTATAATAGAACGCAAGATTTTCAGCGTATTTCTACGGCAGAGCTAGGTAATACAACAAGCTCAAGAACTCAAGCATATGCTACAGAGGCATCTCGTCATAATTTAGGATTGGATGATGTTCGATTTTATGATGATCAAAATGGTTATAGCGTGAATCCTTATTATGGACGAGCTCCTGTTAATAGTGTTTTAGCCTTTCAAGGCTATTTAATGTATGAAGAAGAAAAAGACGGGAATCCTATTGATGGGGTTTGGTATAGTGTGCATCCAAAAAATGGAACTGTAAGACAGGAGGTGACACGTATAACAGATGGGAGTATTAATAACTATAGTATAAGTTTGGGTGGGAACATAAACCATAAATTATATTTTGGACTATCTGTTGATTTAAAAGATTACACTTACAATGAAGAGAGACGACATAAAGAGTTTGGTCACAATACTAATATTCATTATTTCGATCATCGAGAGTATACATCTACAGATGCTTTTGGTTATGGACTTAATCTAGGGATTATTTATCGACCTGTACCATTTTTGAGAGTGGGTGCTGCAATTCATACGCCCACCTATTATAATGTAAATGAGAAATATTCTGCTTCGATGAGTTCTGTTGTGGATTATGATGGTGTGGAGAGACGAGTTGATAACGAATCATCCCCAACCTATGAGGCTGATTTTAAAGTGCAGACTCCAATGCGTTACGATATCAGTCTTGCGTTAATCTTAGGTAAGGCATTAATTTTGAGTGGTGATTATGAGTATCAAGATTATGGTTCTTCTAGATTTAACGTGGACGGAAATAATGTTGAGAACTTTGATTTTACTCAAACAAATAAAGATATTTCAGCAATATATGAGGGGGTACATGCTTTGCGTTTAGGTATTGAAGGACGTATTCAGAGACATTATTATTTAAGAACCGGAGCCCAATATTATTCTTCGCCATTTAAAGCATATGTTCCAGGCCTTACAACATCAAATGGAGAGCCTCAAATAGCAAGTAATGATTCTCATTATGTATTATCTGGAGGACTGGGATATAGAAATAAGAATTTCTTTATTGATGTTGCTTACACTTATGATTATCAGGATAATAACTATTATCAGTATGTTGAACAGTTTGAGAATTTCTATATGGAGTCTCCAAAGACACAAACAGATTGGACTAAACATACTCTATTAGTGTCTTTAGGAGTGAAATTTTAATATGTCGATACTCATAATTGGAAAAGATTGTCATTTGATGGCAATCTTTTTTTCTTGGGTTTTTAATGTCAGTTTGACTTTCTAATTGATTGAGGGATCAACAGAAAATATGTTTTTTTTCATGCAGTGATTATTCTTTTGAATTTCAAAAACATAGATAAAGGATGCCACAGGATGGGAGTTGTTTAAGCTCTTTTTATTTAAAAAAGTTTTGCTTTTTGTTTTGTACTAAGAAAAAAGCTTCTATATT
>JAONJW010000078.1 GCA_028377305.1 Prolixibacteraceae bacterium
CTATACTTCCAATAGGATTTTGGATAATAAGCTTATTCGGCTCCCTAATTATCATCTCCTATGCCATATTTAGAAAAGACTTCAATCTCCTTTTAGGACAGATCTCAGGAGCATTTGTATATAGTAGGAATATTATGATTTACATAAAAGGGAAAGGACTATTACAGAAGTAGCATTTCAACATCAAACAAGTCTATTTTTATAGTATTGATTATTAGATTGGAGGGGATAATTCTCTTGCAAAACTATTAAGAGACGAATATTAATAATAGAAACATTTTATTTTATATTATGTTTAAATATATTTTTAATATTTTCGACATCTTAAATCAATAGGCTAACCTTCACAGGTTCAACTCTAATCACTATAAAAATGAATAGACTTTACATTTTCATTCTACTGGTACTCACCTGTACAACTAATGTTCTTGCACAGGAAGGCTACCTATCTACAACACTTAGAAAAGGGATAGATACAGAATTAAGTGCTGTACCTCAAATAGATTTTAAAGAGAGTAGAAATAAGACCAAGGTAAATATCGATTTATCCTCTTGTAAATATTTCCACAAAGAATTTGAGAATAACAAGGACTGGCTCTTTCTTCAAGTTCCAGGATTTGGGTATATCCATCATGCCGGAGCTCCAGCTGTTCCTACCAAACAGTTTCTGCATGAAGTGACAGAGGGCTATAAACTTGAAGTCAACAAAGGAGAGTTTATTGTTCATAACAATATCCTTGTTCATCCAATGAAGGGTGATGATGTGGATACCGAAGGAGTTCCTAATGTTCCTTACGAGATCGACGAAGCGATCTACAACAAAGATGAGTTTTATCCCAAAGAGGTTATTGAGATTCACAATATACAGAAAGCAAGTGGGCGAACTTACGTTACTGTAAGAGTCAATCCAATTCAATATAATCCTGTTACAAAAGAGGTCAAAATTTATAGCAATCTCTCATATACATTAAAAGGTGCTAAAAATGGAATTGGGCCAATAGATCTAGAAGATGCAGGGGAAAGCAATCCAAACTATTTAATTATTACGACAAACAGATACCGAAATGCTGCAAATGAATTAGCAGCATGGAAGGCACTTCAAGGCTTCAACACAGAGGTTATCTCTCGTGATAAATGGGTAGCTAAAGACGTTAAAAAGGCGATCCATGATAAATACCGTTCGTTGCCTAATCATCTACAGTATTTTCTAATTATAGGGGATCATGAAGATGTGCCAGGTGAGCTATATAAGAAGAAATCTTCAGGAGGTAAACAGACGGAATATGCTTCAGATCTTTACTATGCATGTCTCGATGGAGCAAAGGATTATACCGCAGATATTGCTCATGGTAGATTATCGTGTAAAACTCCAAACGAGGCAATTACTATAGTTAAGAAAGTTATTAACTACGAGAAGAACCCTGTTAAGAACCCGATGTTCTATCGCACAGCATTATGTTGTGCTCAGTTCCAAGATGTGGCGAGCAAAGAGGAACCTGATGGTGAAGCAGCACGTCGGTTCTGTCAAACTAGTGAAGAGGTTAGAAACTATCTTATTGATCATCAAGACTATTTAGTGAGTCGCGTATATTATACAGATCCGGGAAACACTCCGATGAAATGGAACAATGGAGCATTTGGTAATGGTGCAGCCATACCTAATGAATTAAAGAGATCCAGTGGGTTTAATTGGGATGGAGATGCTGCAGATATAAAGAGAGAGATTGAAGCGGGGAAATTCTTTATTCTTCATCGAGATCATGGATATGTAGGAGGTAGTGGTTGGGCTCATCCTCGTTTTGTATCTAATGATGTAGACAAGCTAGAGAATGGAGACCTGCTACCTGTAGTCTTCTCTATGAATTGTCATACAGGGGAGTTTAAACTCCCAGAGTGTTTTGCAGAGAAATTCGTAAAGAATCCTAAAGGTGGAGCAATTGGAGTTATTGCAGCCTCTAACTTCAGTTATAGTGGCTATAATGATGCTTTAACCTGTGGTATGGTTGATGCTTTATGGGGTAATCCAGGATTAATTCCTGAATTTGGGTACCCTAAAAGGATAGTAAAAAAACCTGGTCATCTAGACAATGTTGAAAGGATGGGGGATGTTCTTAACCAGGGATTACTCAGAATGCAAGAGACCTATTATAGTGGAGGCGAAAGTGATACATACACTCATCGACTATTTCATTACTTTGGGGATCCAACAATGAAGATGTGGACAGATATTCCAGAAGATATCACAGCAACGATACCAAACCAAGTAAATTTAAATAGTAGATCTTTATCTATACGTAATATTTCAGAAGGAGTGATGACAATATCATTAGTTCAGAATGGTAGAATCATTGCTTATAAAGAGAAAACTGCTGGAAGAAAAGATATTAACCTTGAGATGGATAATATTTCACCTCAATATCCTCTTTATATTGGAATCTTTGGAACCAACAAAAAACCAATTGTTAAAGAAATTACCATCAGTGGGAATACTCATAAACCTATTGCAGACTTTACTTTAACACGCAGTAGCAACTCGATTCAGGATGATAATAATCCAATAGTGTTCTCTTTCGAGAACTTATCTACGTATATACCGACATCATACACTTGGAGCTTCACTCCAAATAACATAAAATATATCGGAGAGAGCACTAAAACAACCAAAAGTCCTAGTATACAATTTACTCAGGCAGGTTCATATTCGGTATCTCTAACTGCGAAAAATAGTAATGGACAGACAACAAAAACAATAGATACCCCGATCAAAATAGAATCAGTAAAGGCTTCAAAAGTTCCTGTAGTAAATAGTAATTACTATAAGATAATTAAATTTAAATTGTCAAATCTAGATATAACTAGTCCAAATAATTATACTGTCCCAGGTTATTTATCTCATATTGATAAAGGAATAGCAATTCTAAAGAAAGGAGTCGCTACACCATTCACAATATCTATCTCTGGTAAAGATTGTAATTATCAAATATATATTGACCTCAACAATGATGGGAAATATACCGCTAATGAAAAGCTTTATGAGACGACAGAACGCAAAGGGGTGAAGAGTAACGTAATAAATGGTAATATTACAATCCCAAAAGATATTGCAGCCAATAGTTGTAATATTCCACTAAGGTTGAGAATATCACAGTTTAGCTACTGGCTACACCCATCTCCTACTGCGAATAAACAGTATGGACAGACACATGATTATGCTGTTGTTATCAGAGAAGGTAAGTCTCAACCAATGATTACATCCATAACATCTAATCCTGATAAAGTTATAGTAAACTGTGATATAAAGAATGGATATGATATTACAACAAAAGGAATTATATACTCTACAACTAAATCATTCACCAAATCAGAAAAAGTAGTATGTAATACAAAAACATCTCAATATCATTATACCTTTACCAATCTAAAAGAGGCTACAACTTATTATTTTAAGTCCTATTGTACTGGAGCTGATGGCACAACCTATAGTACGGTTAAAGAAACCAAAACGTTCTGTAAAAGCCCTAAATCCAATCCTACAAGTTTACATGGTAGAGCTGAAAGTGCGAACTCAATCCGATTGAAATGGACAACTCCTACTAAGCTATATCATAAGTTATGGGTAGTAGGTAGTTCTAAAGGAGGAAGTTCGATCACCTTACCATCATCTTCTTCTTTAACAAAAGATTATGAGCTCTGCAAATTGGTAGATGCTGGTGTAAAAGAGGCTTTGATTACAGGACTTAAAGCAAATACTTCTTACACCTTCAAAATATTTGCTTGTAATAACACTGGGGTTAATCAGCGTTTCAATACAGCCAAAGTACCAGTTTTGCAAATTATGACTCCTAAGAATAGTTCCCATCCACTAATGCTATACACTCTAGGCACACAGGATATGATTGAGAGTGTGAAGTTTGGGGCGATCAAGAATATTACTCCCAGAAAGAAGTCTGGAGGAAACTTCCATCTATTTAGCGATATGGGAACAGAGGTTGAAACAGGAGCAAAGTACCAACTAGAAGTAAAAGTGGATAAAGAGTTTGGCAAAAAATACTTTGCAAAAGGTTGGTTTGATTGGAACCACAACCTTAAATTTGATAATGATGAAGAAATTAAACTAATAGAAAAATCAAGTAAGCTATATATAACGGATATTGAAATCCCATCTCATGCAAAGATTGGGAAAACGGTATTTAGGATCGTATTTGCAGCAACACAGAATGAAACGCAGTTGACACCAAATGGGTTGAATGTCGTAGAAAAGGGAATGGTAGAAGAATATCCGATCTCCATTACAAAAGGAGTTGTTAATACTTCTAGTGGTAATGGCATCAAAAAGATGGGGGCATCGGCATTCCCGAACCCTGTGGAAAAAGAGATGACACTAACCATTAAAATGGAGCTAAGTCCAGATGCATCATACATGATTTTTGATACAAATGGGAAATGCATCATACAGAATAAGATCACGGAAAGCACAACGCTAATTCAAATGAATCTTGTGTCTGGGGTATACACTCTTGTCCTTACAAACAATGGAGAACGTGGATCCGAAAAGATATTAGTCAAATAATAATCAACGATCAAAGGAAATAAAGGGAGTAATTTACTGTAAATTACTCCCTTCTTTATCTATCATTATTTAATCCACTATATCCATCGTACTAACTTAAAATCTTGTCTATTGGCTAACAATGGGTTAGATGGATAGATCCGAATACCATAGTTGTACGTACCTGGTTTGGTCAAATTAAGCTCTAATTCATAGTGCGTAAATTGACTCTCATCGATATTATTAATCTGGTAAAGATCTTTAGATACAATCGATGGGTTCTCATCTAAAGTCGCAATAACCAACTCCACATTGATATCTTTTGTATCCAAACCCTTCAAGTCTAAAGTAACCCTTGATGTATATTGATGCCCCATAATATAGGAATTACGTATACCATCTTCTAGATCCACATTAATCACCTCTATCTCATTCCAACGTGAGAGGACCTTTCCTTTCCAAGAAACTAACTCCGAGATGCTTGATCTTCTATTTGACTCAAGCATATCTTTACGCTCTTTCATTGGCAGATAATATCTATTGTTGTAGTCGTTAACCATTCTACTCATGGTGAAATGAGGAACAACTTCAGCATAAGAATTCTTAATATATTGAACCCAACGATGTGGTACATCAAACTCATCTCTATAATAGTATGCAGGAGCAATCTCATTCTCTATTATATTATAGATTATATCAGCATCTAACTCATCCTGATAGTTCTGGTTCTCATAAGATCTCTCTTGTGCTAAGGCCCATCCGGCTTCTGGACGATAACCTTCACACCACCATCCATCAAGTACAGAGAAATGAAGCGTGCCGTTCATAACAGCCTTCTCACCACTAGTCCCAGATGCCTCTAGAGGACGTGTTGGTGTATTCATCCAAACATCAACACCTTGAACAAGTTTTTTGGCCACCTCCATATCATAATTCTCAAGGAATATAATCTTGCCAATAAATTCTTTTCGTTGAGACACCTCATGAATAAAACGAATCAAGTCTTGACCTGCTTTATCTGCAGGGTGCGCTTTTCCAGCAAACAACAACTGAACAGGTCTATGTGGACTATTTACAATCGCATTTAGTCTTTCAATATTTCTAAAAAGGAGATGTGCTCTTTTATACGTTGCAAATCGGCGAGCAAATCCGAGTGTAAGCGTTGCGGGATTGAACTTTTGCAGGATACTACTAACCAAATTAGGATCAATAGTCCCATTAAAAGTGTGACTCTTTACACGCTTCTGTATATCATTAAATAATAAAGACTTTAACTTTAGTTTGGTCTGCCATACTTCTGAGTCTTGTACTCTATAAATTTGATTCCATACATTTGTCTCTTCTACTTCATTGTAGTTGTTGATATCCACAGCCTTGTCTTCATTTCTCAGCTTCTTATGTATTGCTTTCCATGTTGGATTAGTCCATGTAGGATAGTGTACACCATTGGTCACAAAACCAATATTGGTCAACTCTTCTGGACGATACCCTGGATATAGAGGAGCTAGTAATTCCTTACTTACATCTCCATGAAGCCTACTCACACCGTTGATATTATTAGACATATTCGATGCCAAATAACTCATATTAAAATGATCTTCTTCTGGTGCAGCCTTTCCATATTCTAACAACTGATCAAAGGATATCCCCAACTGCGGTGCATAGTGATAAAAGTATGTCCTAAATATATCTACGTGAAACGCATCATGCCCTGCAGGCACGGGAGTGTGTGTGGTAAACAAATTTGTTGCTTTGACCAACTCTAGTGCTTCATAGAACGAAAGCTTCTCTTCTGCAATATAACCAATAATTCTTTCTAAGCAGATAAATGCTGCATGACCTTCATTACAATGGTAGATATCTGATTTCACTTCACAACGTTGTAGTGCTTTGATACCACCTATTCCTAAAACAATTTCTTGTTTAAGTCTATTTTCATTGTCACCACCATAAAGGTGATGCGTGATAGAGCGATCATAATCTTGGTTGGATTCGAAATCAGTATCTAATAATAATAATGATATCGATCCAATCTTAACTTCCCACACTCTAATAAAGACTTTCCTATTTGGAAGATCTACATCTACAATGACCCACTCTCCATTCTTGTCATAAACAGGTTTTACTGGGATCTTAGTAAAAGTTTCTTCTTCGTATAGTGCATTTTGTTCTCCTTTTCCATTAATAACCTGGGTGAAATAACCATAACGATACAATAATCCCACTCCAGTCATATTAACATTCAAGTCTGAACACTCCTTCAGGTAATCCCCAGCCAAGACACCTAAACCACCCGAATAAATCTTTAAACTTGCATGAAGACCAAACTCCATACTAAAGTAAGCTATCGAAGGTCCTAACGGCGTTGCTCGCTTCTCCATATATTCGTCCAGTCGTTTTTCAACTTTCTTCATTTGAAGGCAAAAATCGTGATCTTCAGCCAACTCTTTCAAACGCTCTAATGAAACCTCTTGAAGCAATACAATCGGATTTTTATTACAATTATACCATAACTCAGCATCTATAGCTTCAAAAAGATCTTGAGCATCATCATTCCATGTCCACCATAGATTACTTGCAATCTTTTTCAGTGGAGAGAGCTCTTCAAACAGCTCCGACTCAATAACTATCTTTTTCCATATTGGAGCAACAGAATTATTTGCTCCAAAAAGTGAATGATTTTCCATGTTTCAGTTTTTCAAATGAGTTATTAATCTCGGGGGAGAAATTACCTCATTGTTTTTAGGTATCAATATTTCCCTCACATTCTTGCTTCTTAGCACTTATCCTCAATAATCTTCTTCAATCGCCCAATACCGTCTTCTAACTGTTTGGTTGGAGTATGTTTTTCCAATCGAATCGTGAAGTCATTCAGTACATTCATAAAATTAATAAATGCATCATATGGTGACTCATATGGATTATCCATCCACTCCACCTGCCCATCAGAAAACCACTTGGTACTCATGTAGCTCAGATGATCAGACGATTGCAATGCGTTCCATGTATGTAACACCTCAACGTCTTGACAAGTTTGAATTAAAGGTGAAATAGCGTATAATTTATTAAATGCTTCATTTTGTAAGTCATTTCCCAGCCACGATGACAGATCCCTCTCTTCATCTGTCCATGAAATAGGATAAGGAACATGAACAGCTGAAACTGTTTGATGTTGCTGCAGTGCCTCTGATGGAACCACAAAACCAAAAGCATCCGTCTGAACAACTAGATCTACAAATTGGATGATAAAATCATATATCCCACTTTCCGCAGGGTTATGCTTACCTAGAGAATCATAATCAAAACAAAGATTGTAGATCTCTTCCTGTGGGGAACCGTCTTCAATCCATGATATATATTTTTCAGCTGTTAATGGATATTCACTCCAATCTTTGTTCGAGAATTTAAAACGAAGATCATCACTAAGTTTATAATTTCTCATCAACACCTTTAAGCGTGGATTTATGGAATTACAGTATACAAAATTGGGACTTTTCCACCCTAAAATATGTTTTGCTCCTTCTGTTACCATTCCATCGAAACCCATCGCAGCAACCTGCTCTCCAATATCATCTGAATAGACTAAGTCCGTATTACAGAAGACCGTCGGTTTTTGACCAAACAACTCCTCTATTAGGGCATCATGCTGCTTCACCTGTCTTTCAAATTCAATTTTATCAACAACAGAAGCCAAAGAGTGTCCATAGGTGCCAGACAAGAACTCTACACACCCTGTTTTAGTAAGCTCTTGGAAAGATTCAATTACTACTGGGGCATACCTTTGAAACAACTCCAATGTCGTCCCTGAAATAGAAAAAGCAACTTTGAAAGCACCCTTATGTTTCTCTATTAACGAAAGAAGCTTATCGTTGTTGGGGAGATAAACAGATGAAGCAATATTTTGGATCTCACTTTCATTATGGTAATCATCAAAATAGTAGTGATCATTACCAATATCTAAGAAACGGTATTTTCTTAAATAAAATGGGTGGTGTATCTGGAAGTATATTGAAATATTTTTCATGACGATTCGTTTTTACGCTTTGACTAATTCGATGGTATGTTCATAAACTTTCTTCACATGTGCAGCAGAATGTTTCCATTCTAATCCATCAACCTCTACTCTTCCATGTTTTTTAAACATCTTAGACAGAGATGGATAAGTCAGAATCCCATGTATTGCATCTGCAAGAGCATTAACATCCCAAAAATCAACTTTAATAGCATGTTGTAGCACTTCAGCAACACCCGATTGCTTTGAGATAATTACAGGTACATCAGCTTGCATTGCTTCAAGAGGGGAAATTCCAAATGGCTCAGAAACGGAAGGCATCACATATACATCACTAATACGCAACATGTCAAATACTTCATCCCCTTTTAAGAAACCAGTAAAATGAAATCTATCCGAAATCCCCAATGCTGCAGCTCGCATAATCATCTTATTCATCAGATCTCCATTACCTGCCATCACAAAACGTACGTTTTCGGTCTTTTCAAGTACTTTATGTGCTGCCTCGATAAAATACTCAGGTCCTTTCTGCATAGTGATACGACCTAAAAAGGTAACGATCTTTTCATCTACTCCTTTATTTATCGAAAGAGCTTTCTTTTTAATAGGCTCCACTGCATTATATACGGTTTCAACCTTGTTTGGGTCGATACCATATTTTTCGATCACAATATTACGGGTAAGATTACTTACAGTAATAATCCGATCTGCTACTTCCATCCCTTCACGTTCGATCGCATAAACTTTGGGGTTTACACTACCTCCACTTCTGTCAAAATCGGTAGCATGAACATGAATTACCAAGGGCTTTCCTGATATTCGTTTTGCTTCGATGCCTGCAGGATATGCAAGCCAATCATGGGCATGAATAATATCAAAGTCATTATCTTGAGCTATGACTCTTGCAACCAACGAATATCTATATATCTCTTGAATAAGATCGACACCATACTTACCTGTAAAAGACAGACATCCATCCTCATTTGTTTCAACAAGCTTGGTCTGTGCTTTCACTTTCTTTTGTGTTATCTTATAAAACTCCTCTTCTCCAACATATGGAATCAAATTAGATTCTACTTCATAGAAATCAATCTTTTTTTGAATATCTTCAAAAGTAACATTTCTCTTCGCCACTGAAATGTCTCCAGCTCCTATAATTTTGTCCACTTTCGTAACATCCTCATCCCCATAAGCTTTGGGCACAACAAACGTCACATCGACATCATCGAAATTGGCCAAACCTTTGGTTAGTCCATAACTCGCAGTGCCTAAGCCTCCACTAATATGAGGGGGAAACTCCCATCCAAACATTAATACTTTCATAATACTTTTTTAAACAGATGCTACCTCATATTGTTTCTCAACCTCCAGAATCTCTTTCTCAGCATATAGTAGGCTATTTACAGACCATGCCTGAGAAATGGACCCCGAAGGTTCATAAGGTGGGTTTCCACTATAAACTTCAGATATCGACCCCACACAGTGTTGCTCTAGCTCTTTATCAAATTCATTCAAAATAGACTTGCAGAAAGAGATCCCTCCTCGTTTATGTATCCGTAAATAGGATTTAATAAAAGGGGCAATCAACCATGGGTGAGCATTACCTTGATGCATAGCCACCGATCGCTTCTCTTGTGTCCCTTTTGAGTCTCCTTTATACCTTGTGTCTCGTGGAGATAAAGAACGGATACCTTTAGGGGTTAACAACTCCTTTTTCACAACACTTAACACATTCTTTTCCACTTCTCTAGTAACTGGACTATTTTCTAATGAAACTGCAATCAACATATTCGGACGTATACTCCAATCCACCACTCCATCATATGTGGCTAAATCGGCTAGATAACCTCTCTTTTCATCCCAAAACAACGATCTAAATGACCTTTTTACTTTAGGTGCTAGTGCTTCTAGCTCTCTAAACAACGTTGTATTCCCCTCGAGCTTTGCCATGCACTGTGTATATTTCAATGCATTATACCATAATGCATTCACTTCAACAGCAAATCCACTTCTAGGAGTTACAGGAATTCCATGCACCTCTGCATCCATCCATGTTAATGCCACTGAGCTATCCCCTCCGGAGATTAAACCACTCTCATGCATCTTAATATTGTGATCTGTACCATCGATAAAAGAGCGAATAATCTCTTCCATATATTTTCCATACTTTCGCCAAAGTCTACTAGAATCTCCTGTCACCCGCTCAAGTTCCTGCAAGGCAACAAAGAAATACAGAGATGCATCCATTGTGTTGTAAATATATTTACCAACCCCCCAATATTTTGGAAACAGTCCATTTCTTAGCTTATGAACTTGGGTATCCAATATCTTCTCAACAGTAGTAGCATTAGTTGGGTTGCTCAACATTCCCAATAATGAATTGAAAGTCTGAGAAACAACACCATCATACCAAGGATAGCCTGCCACTAGATCCGCACTACTCTTTCTCTTAACCAAAAATTGGTTCGATGCATTGGATATAAATGAATGAAATGAATCACGTTTCTTTCTTTTTTGAAGTTCGTTATTAAAAACGGATTCTAGATCTTCAGGGTGTTCCTCCTCTGTAAGAGAGCATGAGAAGTAAACACTTTCTCCTTTCTCAATAGGCAATTCAAAATAACCTGGAACAAAAAGATCCTCATGGAAATCATATCCTCTCTCTTGCTCTTTCGTATACTCTATATCTCGATACCAATCTGGAATCTCGATAAAATCAAAAGATTTTGAAAGTTGTAAATGTAGATCCGGATATTGTTCATACAAACGATGGTTGGTGCCATTTACACTCTGACCATGTCTTGTTTGGGCATACATATTCTCCTTTGAGAGATCATGTGCACCTCTAAAGGCAAGAAAAGGTCGAAATCGTAGGGTCGTTTTTGAATGAGCGTTTTCTAAAGTATAACGAACAATCAGTTGATCTTTATTCTCAATCAACAAACGCTCCATTGTCAATATCACACCCCCTACGCGATAGGTTGTTTTGGGAATAATATCGATAGAAAAATCACGAATATACTTATGACCTTTAGGCTCATAAAATCCCCCAGGATATTTATGTATTCCTAAATTAAACTCTTCCCCATGTTGTATTACAGTAGTATCTAATGACGATAATAATACGTGTTTGTTCCCGTCCAACTCATCAAGTTGACAAACAAATAGTCCATGATATTTACGTGTATTACACCCTGTAAGAGTTGTGCAAGAGTAAGTACCAGACTTATTAGTTCTGAGGATCTCTCGTGGCAGAGAATACTCAAGATTAACAAGTTGATACTTATCAAACTTTAGATAGCTCATGTTACTAGATTTTTATAGTTTGGTGGTTTGGGTGTTTACATCAAACACCGTCTGACTCACCTAAAGTTAACGGAACTATCCAAAAAGATGAAATTATTCATGTAAAATTTGACGAAACTGCTGAATAATAACATCTAAATCGATTGCAGGACAT
>JAONJW010000079.1 GCA_028377305.1 Prolixibacteraceae bacterium
CGGCGACCATATGCCCTCGAAGATTATGATCAACATTGTGTTTATCATTGGTGTGTATAAAACTTCACAAAAACAGGTTGGTCTAGATTAATATCTCTATTCTGATAAGACAAACAACCTTCAGAGTCAATATCAAATAGCGTAACATTATGACTTTTTTGATTTGCCACTGCCATAACAGTATTGGTCTTGTTTAATGCAAGGTCTCTTGGAAAATCACCATGAACATCAAACCATTTAGGGTCATTAAGAGTCTTCTCATTTCGATCAAATTTAAACCGAATAATATTATTTTCGCCCCTATTACTAACATAAACATACTTCTCATTATTTGATAGTTTTACTGCTGCGGCATAACTCACAACATCATCCCCTCTAAGCGTAGAACATACGACAAGTTGTTCAAAACGTTCTTCTTTACGATTCCATTTCAACAAATAAAGTTCATTTGAAAGCTCAGCTACAACAAAGGCATATTTATAATCTTTAGTAAACAACATATGTCTAGGTCCACTCCCCTTTGGGAACTCAAATACTTTTTCAACTTTGCTAGGAACATTCAAAGAACACATACCTATTATATCACTACCTAAGTCCACAGTAAATATCTTTTGTTCATCTTTGCTCCAAACAACAGAATGCATATGAGAAGCATCCTGTCTCCCCACTACTGGCCCATGACCAAAATGTTCAAAACTAATACGTTTCATATTCTCAATATCACACACAACTACTTTGCCTCCCATATAGTTTGCCCAAGCAACATATCTTGAAGAAGGTGAAAATGAGATATAACAAGGAGCTCCTCCTTCTGAATTGATCTCTTCACTCTCTATTTCATTCATCAAACGACCCAAGTGTATTTTCCCATTAGGAACGTCTTCTTCAACACAGGCAATATGATCATCATAAAAATCCACATAGGAGGGATTACTAACTCTCAAAACCAGATGTGAATACAATGTATCCCGTTCTAGATCTATAGAATACACACCTTCGCTTGTACCTTGGGTATAAGTACCAACATACAACAGCTCTTGTTCTGTTTTACTTTTACATGATGATATCAAGACAAATACACATATAAATATTCTTACCATATATCTTTTCATTTCCTATCACTTTTCATTTATTGAACAATTTGAATCTTAATAACAATTATAGAGTTAACAAGATACAAAAAGAACCTCAACATAAAAATGAATTAACGACACCCACTCCTTCACACAACTACACAACATCTACTGATGAAATGTTGTCATAAATCGACAAATATCATGGTAGAATCGATCAAGGAGAATATGAATCTATGCTATAATTCAGAGATGCTACAGCCTAGATGGTCGAAAAGTGGCATCTGTAATATGATTAGAGCAACAAGGTCAAGTTGTACTATGAGCACAGGTAAACAAAGTAATGAAATACTATATTATATCACGAATTATAATGGAGATGTAGCTCAAATTGCAGGGGCGATAAGGAATCATTGGAAAATCAAAATAATGAATCGAATAAGAGATGTCTATTTTGGAGAAGATAATTTTAAGTCCCTAAACCATGGAATACAAAAAACAATGTCTACTATTACATTCCTTATATACGGAGGTTAATGAAGATAAACGAAGGCGATAACCTTAATAAATTAAGTAAAAAACTTGTCTATAATCCAGAGAAAATAAACAAGTTCTTTGCCGCCTATATTTTATGATTAAGCCCTGTTAGACTCATTTAATTATTTTAAATAAAAAAACACGGATTAGATGCGTAAAATGATTACTTTCAATATAAATATATCAACAGACAAAAAAATGAAAAAAGAAATTATTAGCAGTAAAGAGGCTCCAGGAGCTATTGGACCATACTCACAAGCAACTAAGTTTAACGATATCATCTACACTTCAGGACAACTTCCGATCGATCCCAAAACAGGAGAGATGTCTTCTGATATCAAAGAACAAACGATTCAAGTATTTAAGAATGCTGAAGCAATTCTTAAAGCTGCAGGTTCTGACCTAACAAAGGTCGTTAAGACATCTGTATTTTTAAAAGATCTAAAATATTTTGCTGCAATGAATGAAATATATGGCAATTTCTTCACCGAAAATCACCCCGCAAGAAGTACCGTTGGAAATACTGACCTTGCATTAGGAGCACTTGTAGAAATCGAGTTTATTGCATATTCATAAACAAAAATAAAGGGTGGGCCTAATACAAGTTCATCCTTTATTTCAACACCAAACTCTAATCTACCTTCAATAATACAAACCTACTTCGTATCGAAAACGCAACACTAATCTAAATAACTTACAGAGAACAACTCCTACTTCCAAGAATGCGATTATTATAATTACGATTCCTAGCCTACTCATTGCTCTTAAACAAACTCTCCTCAACACCAAACAGGTAAGACTATAGCATCATTTCAAAAAGATTTAGACGAAAAGCAAGATACTAAAAGACATTTCATATTAGAAATTCGCTGTACAGAATACGGTATACATTGACATAAATTCACAATATACATTTTAAGATATACATAAACTTTATTTTGTATAAAAATACTATATTTGTTTTAACATAAAACAAACCATAAATTACACCTTTAATTACACACCTACAATGAAAAGTGTATTACATCGAAGATTATTATCCTACTTATGCATCATCACTTCTTTATGCCTGATTTCATGCAATAATGCTAGCAACGACTCCAGTAATGTGATTCCAAATCCAAGTTCATATAATAAATTGGAAGGAACCTATAATCTCTCCAACAATATAAGTATCCAGAGTAATTCTGCACTACTCAGAGGAGAGGAAAAGTACCTAACTTCTATGTGGATCTCAGAATTCAAAGGAACAGTAACCCAATCCAAAACCAATCCAACTATTCAATTAGTACTTCTACGAGACTCAAAAGACTTCAAAAAAGGAGGATATAGACTAGATATTAATGCTGATGGTATTAAAATATATTCAAACACAAGAGAAGGTATATTCTATGGTATTCAAACATTTAGACAGTTAATATCCAAACATGATTCGATACAATATCTTCAAATGACATCTATTGTAGACAATCCGATGTTTGAATATAGAGGATTCAACTTAGATCTATGTAGACATTTTTACAGCGTAGATGAACTTAAACACCTAATTGATGTGATGGCATCACTTAAGATGAATAAATTATCTCTCGAGCTATCTGATGATATGGGATGGAGAATCGAAATAAAGAAATATCCACTTTTAACAGATATCGGTTCATGGAGAGAGTCTATAGGTTTTAATGAGAATCAGAGATTGGGTATTAATACGACAGAACAGAAGAAGTATGGAGGGTTCTATACCCAAGAGCAGATGCGATCAATAATACATTATGCAAGATCACGATATATCAATATTATACCACAATTTGAGCTAACTAACCATATTGGAGCGGCAGCTCTTGCTTATCCTAATTTAGTTTGCAACCAAGATGAGCTTAACATAGACATGACCAACAATCGCAAATTCACTACTGCATGTATAGGGAAAGAGCAGAATTTAGAATTTTGGGAAAATGTTATTGATGAAGTTGTCCAAATATTTCCATCTCAGCACATCCATATAGGCTCTGGTTATATTAATTATAAAGAGTGTCAAATATGCGATTCATGTAGTAATAAGATCCATAAAAACCATCTTAAAAACTATGATGAACTTGAGAAAATCTATTTACGTAATATCGAGGAATACATATACAAGAAAGGGAAGAAAGCAATCGCATGGAACAACACTTGGGACTTCTCTAATAATAAAAGTACAACCTCGATGATCTGGCGTGGAGAAGCAACTGCTGACATGAACATCCAAAATGGCCACAAGTTTATATTAATGCCAAAAGCTTTTTACTGTTTTAACAATGCACAGTCAGTGAATGATGTAACCAAAAGCGACAAAGCTGATATTACACTAAAAGATTCTTACTTGTTCTCTCCACATTTTAGTCATTTCAATAAAAAAGAAAGAGAGCTTTTTTATGGTGTATCTGGCTGCCTTTGGACAAACAATTCTCCTGATTTTAACTTTGCATGTTATCGCATTTTCCCTCGATTATTGGTCGTAGCTGAAAAAGGATGGTATGGATACGATCATATTAATTGGGAAGATTTTCAAAATAGGACCAACAGATTCAAAAAGATACTTAAGCACTATCATATTACTTATGGGCAGCCATCATCAGTACCTTCATTCCATTTAACCAAAAATATTCAAGATGGATCTATTCTAATTAATATTGAGAATGAAACACACTCTCCAATATACTACACAACTGATGGAAGTGAGCCAACGACAAAATCTAACATTTTTAATACCCCAATTAGAGTAACAAATGAAACAACAGTCAAAGCCTTAGGAGTTCGTAATGACGAATCTCTAACGGATATTATAACAAAAAAATTCTACTCCCACAAAGCTTTAATGGCAGATGTCAAGTACAAATATCCATACCTCTCTACTGTGGGAAGTAATAAACACACATTAGTAAATGGACTACTAAATGACTATCAGCATTTTGTACGAGAAAATGCTGAATTCACAATAGACTTGGGGCAGAGTGAAGAGATCCATAAAATAACCTCTAAATGGATGCAAGATCAAAACAAGTCAATTTACGTTCCTTATGCTGTAGATTATTTCATATCAAATGATGGAAAAAAATTCAAACAAGTATATTATGAGACCTATGGACTTCCAAAGGTCGGAAAAAACAATAAAGAGGTAACACCAACGTGTTTTCCTAAAGGAATGAAAGCTAGATATATTAAAATTCGCGCAAAAAATATTAGACAAAATCCTAGTTGGCATGAAAAACCAGATCGATTTGCTGAACTAGCTGTTTCTGAAGTGATTATTGAATAAATTTATCTTAATATAAAGAGAGCAAAGTTCCATTTTCATCTTTGCTCTCTTTATATTTCGAAATATATAAATTAAGTAATACCACACAATGGACCTCTTATTCTCGGGGGTAGTTCAATGATAAAATCACTAATCTCACACATCACTTAAGATACTCTTTACAAGAGTTATTCTACTAAAAACCCACCTCAAGTTAACAGACTAGGTCTACTCTTACGTATAAGAACAACGGAATTGAAAATCCCATAAGATTATTATAACATTTGATGAGGCGAGTAAATTAAGACTACACACCTCAGCTAAGCAAGATGACAGAACTATTAATCAAGCATAAAAAGAATACGAAAATGGTATTTGTAGTATCTCTATTATACTCTTAGTCGTAATAACTACAATCAAGGGACAAAGCCTTTAAATATCACGAATTCTATTTCTTATAGCTAAGAAATATACACAATACGTGTATGAACCTAATTTTAACAAATTATCTTTCTATGCAGAATGAATGCACACTTGTGATATACATTTGTATCATCATAACAAGATAAACCGAAAAACATTATAAGATATGTATACAACAGCATTCTATAGCCTTCTTTGTTTTGCAATCCTTCTTCTTTTCATCTGTATTCACCTAGCAGATCAAAATCAAAAATTAAGAGACGTAGTAGAGGTTACACCACAACCTAGCAATGCTTTAGAAACATTCTCTGAAGATATCACAAAATGTCTCTCTCTATATAATAAATTAGTTCATGAATATACACCGCAAAAATATGATGATCCCAATCTAAAACAAAAGGCTCAAAATCTATTTAATGAACTTACGATAAATCAATTTAACTACATTAAACTACAAGATATTGAAAAAGATATAGATATATCATTGAGATAGACCAAAACCAATAATTCGATTATACAGGCATAAATATGTATACACTAGTTGTTTGACTTGTCACCTTATATCTATCATCCAGGCGTTCTCCCATAAGCCAAACAATCTGGCCTCCATCACAAAGAACTAAGGCCTTTTCTTTTTTAATAGTAGACCATTTTCTGTCAATAAAGTAGTCAGATAATTTTTTCTCTCCTTTCATTCCTAAAGGACGAAAACGATCTCCCTGTTTCCAACTTCTGACACTCCACTTTCCAGTAATCATATTGGCATCAACATATGCGATCTCGTTATTCTTCTCGACTTCGCTCTCTCTACTCCACTCTTCAAGGGATACTCTATACCCAAATTCTTCTAAGCAAGTTAAACTATCATCCTTTAAGCTAAAATCAAGTCGAACATCACTATTCCTCTGCAGTAAATATAATTTCTCTCTTTCACAAATTAACCGGTAACTATCGCTATAAAATACTTTTCCCGAGATGGATGATTCAAGTGTTTGAATAACCTGATGCACAAGTTTTGAATTAAAACCTCTAGGCTGAAGAATCTCAAATAATAGCTGTTCTGGTGAAACAAAACATAGTAACTTTTCTTTGTCAATATAAATAGCCTCACTATCCTCCTGAACAATATCATTTATTGCAAGATTAATTGCCCAATTATATACTGATTCTACTTGTTGAAGATATCCAATTGATCTCTGCATATTGTTCCGAGCCTTAATATTAAGACGATCAATCTCAGGAAGAATGTTATGACGAACAATGTTACGCAAATAGATATCTGAATCATTAGAACTATCATGACGAAAAGGGATATTGTTATGCTTTGCATAAGAAACAACCTCTGCACGACTGATATTGATCAATGGACGCAAAACCTTTACATTCCTTTTTCGGATACTGGTCAACCCCTTTATTCCTGTACCTCGTGACCAATTTAACACAAAGGTTTCTAATGAATCATCACGATGATGCCCAGTGGCGATATAGTCATAATTATTCTCTCTCAATAACTCATGAAACCATTCATAACGCAAATCTCTTGCTGCCATTTCAATAGATATTGAGTTCTCCTGCGCATAAATCCTAGTATTGAAGTCTTTCAAATAACAAATAACCTGGTTATTCTTTGCATATCTTTCAACCAAGCGAGTATCCTCATCCGACTCCTCTCCTCTCAAATGAAAATTACAATTCGCAATGACTACATTATAATTCGATTTCACAAACAAATCAGCCATTACCATAGAGTCAATACCACCACTTACTGCAAGTAAGATCTTACAATTTACATTCTCTAATTCATCATAAAGAAAATCTTCAAAAGCAACCTGTATCATCGAAACATTTTTTTGTTACAAAAACATCCTCTACTTATTTAGCAGAGGATGTATATAATATAAAGATTTATGATTATATTTTTACTACAATTCGTCCTCTTCCTTTCTTACGCACAAGAGTTTGTGAGACTTCTACAACATCATCAAGTGTTATCTCACTACAAATCTGATTCAATTCATCTAACTTCCAATCGTTGGCTAACAACTCCCAAACCTGAATTCTCTTATCCATTGGAGTATTTTGGGAATCAACTCCACATAGAGTAATACCGTTAAGTATAAATGGGTACACTGTTGTTTCTAGATCCCCAGAACCAATATTTCCACAACAAGTTACATTCCCTCCATAAGAACACGATTTAAGAACCGTCGCAAGAACATTCCCTCCAATAGTATCAATAGCTCCACTCCACATCGGTCTAACAAGAACACGTTTGGATTTATCATCAATTACCGTATTATCAATGTGACGAACCACATTTAACTTTGATATAAACTCTTTACTATCAGAAATATTCGATGTCCCAGCAATCACATCAAACCCTAGCTTATTTAATAACATACAAGCAATAGAACCAACTCCTCCGGCAGCACCTGTAACAAGAACAGGCCCCATCTCAGGAGCTTGCCCAGACTCTAATAATCTTAACACCGACAACGCAGCGGTAAAACCAGCAGTACCAAATACCATTGCATCTCTTTCATCAAGTGTCTTAGGTAATGGGACAACCCAAGCAGTAGGTACACAAATATACTCAGCCAATGCTCCATCATGATTCATTCCTAGGTCATAGGAAGTCACAATTACTTTATCTCCTAATTGAAACCGGTCATCGCTTGAGTCTTCAACTACACCAACACCATCAATTCCAGGCGTATGTGGAAAATGTCTCGTCACAGCACGATTTCCTTTCATAGAAAGAACATCTTTGTAGTTTAATGATGAGTAACTAACACGAACTAACACATCTCCAGCAGGAAGCTCATGCACACGTCTGTTAATAACCTCTGTATGGAAATGTCCTTTTTCCTCAAAGATTCTCAGAGCACGAAACTCAACGCCACAAGGACAATTAACCTGATGCTTATGATCTTTATTTGGTTTTATTTCAACTCCTTTATTCGGATTAATATTGGGGGTAGTCTTATTCATTTGATTTGCCATAATATTCTAATATACTACTTTTTTAAATCCATTGTTTTCTCAATAATCTTCAATATAACCTGACAACCCTTCTCCATAGATTGAATAGGTATGTATTCAAATTTACCATGAAAATTATGCCCGCCACCAAAAATATTAGGACAAGGCAAACCCATAAATGATAATCTAGCTCCATCAGTACCACCGCGTATTGGCTTCTTTATTGGTACAACACCAACCTCAATCATTGCTTCTTCAGCCATATCCACGATATATTTCACAGGCTCAATCATCTCCTTCATATTAAAATATGAATCTTTGATTTCAATAGTTGCACAGCCTTCGCCAAATTCTGCATTAATTTTACGCACAAGATGCCCTAGCTCCTTCTTACGTACTTCGAACTTATGTTTATCATGATCTCTAATAATATAATTAAGCGTAGTCAACTCAACAGAGCCATCCATGCCAATCAAGTGATAGAATCCTTCATATCCAGTGGTGTGTTCAGGAGTTTCACAACGAGCGATCATTGAAATAAACTGATTTGCAATACGCATAGAATTTATCATCTTGTGATATGCATAACCTGGGTGAACGGAAATTCCATGAAACTGTATTTTGGCAGAAGCTGCATTGAAGTTCTCGTATTCCAATTCTCCTATTTGTCCGCCATCAATAGTATAAGCAAATTCTGCACCAAACGTATCAACATCAAAATAATCAGCTCCTGCTCCTATTTCTTCATCAGGAGTAAAACCAACCATTACTTTTCCATGTTTAATTTCAGGATGCTGAATTAAATACTCCATTGCAGTTACAATTTCGGCAAGACCGGCCTTATCGTCAGCACCCAATAGAGTCTTTCCATCCGTAACAATCAAGTCCTGCCCCACATAATTGTTTAACTCGGGAGAATGTGACGTGGACAAAACAATTTCTTTTTCTTCATTTAAAACAATATCATTTCCGTCATAATTATCAACAATACGAGGATTGACATTCTTTCCACTGAAATCTGGACTAGTATCCATATGTGCAATAAATCCAATTGTTGGAATATCATCATTAGTATTGGCTGGCAAACATGCCATCAAATAGCCATTGTCATCTAAAGAAACATCTTTCAGCCCAATATGAGTTAACTCATCTTTTAATTTTAAAGCAAATTCATACTGTCCTGGGGTACTCGGTGTCAAACCTGTATTGGGATCCGATTCGGTATCCATGGAGACATATCTAAGAAAACGATCTAAAACACTACTCTTCATAGTTATATTTTAATGGAAATGTTACTGAAGTAATAATTATTTGGGGGCATAAACCTATAATACATGATATTTCTACACCCCATGAGCTGTAAAAGTAACCAAAAACCATCGGAGCACCATCAATTAATCCAATAAAATATGAGTTATCTAACATATTAAGCATGTTAACCCAACCGTTATGACAACGCCTCCTTTAATACGAATTCGCATAATCACACCACTTATCCTCCTACAAAAAAGACACACCATCCACTATTCGTAGAAGGTGTGTTATTAGCTAAACATCAAATAAACAAATATTTTATTTTGCTATTTCTTTTCTTGATTTTCTTTCACACTCCTCTTTTTCTTTACTGCCTCCCAATCTCTCATTTTTTCTTCATACTTAAGGTTAGTCGGATCAATATCCCCAGCTTTATTATACCAATCTCTTGCCTCTTGTAAAGAGTCTTGTTTTAAGTAAATATCACCAGCAAGAAAATATTGACCAATCTCCTGTGGTCTTAACATTATCATCTCATCTCTAATCAATGTTTTAGCCTCTGTATATTTGCCTAGTTCATATAACATTTTAGCCTTTGAGTGTAAAAAAAACCAATTCTTAGGATGTTGTTTTAAAGCCTGATTTGTCATTTTCAACCCCTCGTCCCACTGCTCTTCCTGTATATAAAACTCGAGCTCTTTAACATATGGAATCGTTAAAGATGGTTCTATACGAAGCGCATTATTAAAAAATTTAATTCCAGTATAGTGTTGACCTTGAAGATAGTAAGCCAAACCGATATAATACTGAGTGATTGGCATAACACGATTCAATCGGTAAGCCATTTCAAATGTATCACCAGCTTTCACGATATTATTCGTCTCGAGATACATTTTCCCTTCATTAATAAGCTTAATAACCTGTACATCGACTTTCTTTTCTGTGTAGTACAATGCAGCCATCCAACCCGAAAGCTCATAAACTAAATCATATGTCGTTGCGACATCTGCCACTTTATGTATTTTAATATTAAAAGATTTTACATCTTTTTGCGCCAAAGAATTAAATGAATCTATAATCTCATAATTAGGATAACGCTCTTTACTTTTTAATACCCGTAATCTTTCTAAGATACTAGGATCTAAAACATACTTTCCTTGTTTAATATTGGTATTAATCAGATCTATCAACTTTGCGAACTCTTCAGAAAAACCATATTTATTCAAATCAGCTTTCTCTTCTTTCAATTGATCTAATATCTTTAGATCAATTGGCTTTAGATCAACAACATAATCATTAGGCACATTAAACACGAGTAATTTTGATATCGTATTTATGAATAGTTCAAATTTATATTCGTTATAATCATATTCATAAAGCACCTGCAAGACATATCCATTCGCCAAGTTTACAAATCGTTTATTCACAACAGACATCTGAACCAAAATTGCTGCCTGATCCTTATTCTCTTTATCTAACAATGGAACCAGCTGAGGAGCTTCCTTTTTCCATTTGCTTGCCAGATCTGATATTGCCTTTGAATTTTCTGCATTAAATCTCACATCTGGATCCAAAGCCTCAATCTGACCAGTTTTTTTATCATAATCATCTACAATACTTTTTAAAGTATTGGAATATAAGGTAACAGCATCTTGAGAAAAAGAGAATTTCATTGAAGCTGGCACTTTAGGACTGAAAGCGGCCAAATTCTTCAAAACACTGTATTTATCTTCATCAACCATTCTTTTGGCTTCTTCATACAAAGCCAAGTATGTATCATAGCCTTTCCACAGATTCTCTTTAATCTGCATCTTATTTGTAGTTTTGTTGAAATATGAAAAAATAAATGGTTGAGTAATATCAAGATTACTACGATCAAAAGTCAACAAAACCCCTATCATCTCTTTGGAAGGGAAACTAGCCTTCAATGCCTCTGCGTCTGATGGCCAGAAATACTTCTTCCCTTGAACAATTGTCATGTACTGTTTTAGGGAATCTACATCTCGTTTTGTAAACTTAAAAAGCAAATTACCTTTTTGAGGAACCAGCTTAAAATAGATATTCATGCTTTTCTGAAACTCTGTCTCTTTTGGGACACCCTCTCCTTGGCTTGTCGTAATCGATATAGTACTATTAATTTTCTTATCCCCTCTTTCTTTAACCACCAAATCCACAGACTGTGCAACAGCAAAGATAGGCAAGTAATTCATGAGCACTATAACAAAATATCTTATGGCTTTCTGTCTCATAGCTTCTCTTATTTTATCGTTGTTATTATTTACTATATATAGTGAACAAACACAGCCCTAAAAAGATCAATAAAATGAGTTTTTTTATCTACCATATTTTTTATCTAAATCAACTACAGACACAAAAAATATAATGAAGTATTATCGTCAGATCAAATGAAGAACAAGACAAAGA
>JAONJW010000008.1 GCA_028377305.1 Prolixibacteraceae bacterium
CTTGCAGACTCAATAGGCCATATAAAATTTGATGAAAAGACTTTTCCGATGAAGACTTTTATAATCAAAGTATAAACCATTACATCAACAAATATGAGACCAGAAGAAGCAGACACTAAATTTGAGCTGTGTTATGTCCCTTGGGATATTGACAGTATGAAACAAGCATTAGAAAAATATGCACAACTTATTTCTACCAGCGAAGCTTTTATAGATAGTTATTGCGTAGCCCATTTTACTCCCGATTTCTCTGCTCTATCTGACGGATTAAAACAGTACCATAAGGAAGCCATTGAAGAGTATACGAGAAATGACGAATGCCATACTGGCGAATATATATTTTATAAAATTGCCATTGACATACCTGGACTTAAAAGCCATATTACTAACTCTTGCAAGGCAATTGTTAACTATGCAAGGATGTTAAACAATTCATCTTACATATGGTTAACCTGTGAAGAACCTTTTGGTATTAACCCTCTTTATATCACTGCTTCAAAATATCCCGAATATGGGTACCTAATAGCAAGCTTTCTTGTTGCATATTGGGATACCGAACATATGTTTGAACCTTTAGAGTATCTCTATCGGTGGAGTGAGAAAATAGGTATAACAAACGACTCTATAAAAGCCTTTTGTTATTGTGATAATAATTTAGCTAGAGAGTTAATGCTAGGTTATAACACATGGGATGGTGGTGGAGAAGAACATATTGGAAAAACACATTTTGACCTTATTACCCACTTTAGGACAAATACTGGTGCATTTGATCTCTTTAAAGAGATATTGATTCAAAGACTAAAGGATATGCCCATTCTAATGGAATATGAGGATCAAATACGCACCAATCCAATTAAAAGGATACTGATGAATATATTATATCCTCAAGCTCCTTACAAAGTGTGGGATGATAATTTTGATCTTGATAATTGGCTAACTAACACCTTTATTGATACTTCTATTGAAAAAGAAATTGAAGACACAACAGCTCATATTGAAAAGGTGACAGGATGTTCAATAACTTCGTTTTATTCAACAAGCAAACTCTCAACTGAGGATCTTCTCACCAGTACAGAAAAAGAGGAAAAAGAAGAGGTAGATGGTGTAGTTAAATGGTATGATCTTTTTCTCAAAATATTCCCTAATGGAACGTTATTATGGAATTACGTTCAATCAGGAGAAAATCATGAGCTTCTTAATGATATCGAAAAGATAAATTTAGTTGAGTTAATAAAAGAACAAAATGCACTATATGCTGAAGAATTCGAAGAAGCATGTGAATACAACACTCCTATTCAAGATGAACTTAGTAGCTTCCTTAAAGAATATCATACTGCTAGAAGAGAACAAAACTCATTTCTAACGGAGGAACAATACACGGATGAAATACTAAGAATTTATGATGTCATTCATCGTAGTTTAGGTAATCCTGTCGTAAGTGACGACTTAACATACTACTTCTCCAGAAACCTGAAGTGTATACACCGACAACAAATCACAACTCGATACCCACAACACTGGAAGAATGAACTTTATGACTTAATTACCTCTTTCGATAAGGATTTTAGATCGGATGCAACAAAACTTCAAAGGGTTAGTCGAACTCATAAGCTAATCGTTAGCAACCGTAAAGCAGCTTCAGAATTAATACTTAAATACTTTCAGGATAAAAATTTAAACAATCGTTCCTCAATCAGAAGAAGGAGTAAAAGAGACATCTCGAAAGTAGCGCTTTCTACGGTAGCTGTAATTATATTGTACTTTGATGAACGACAAGGGATCAACGATCATTTAACGATAAAATCGTCAATTTATCTACATGATAATTTTAAAAGGATTGTTGTTCAAGAACTTCTAAAGGGATCATCCTTTCCGGATAAATATGATTTAGAGCGATACAGTAACCTTAAATCGCCATCCGATCAACATGAACTAGGGCAACAATCCGTAATACTATCAAATCATGAGAAATGGAATCAAGTGCTATTGTATCTTGAAGCAACGGAGAAAGAAATTGAAAGCAATGGCACAGAATTTCAGCATGTTCTTCAAATTCTAAAAAAACAACTTCATTACGACGATCGAATAGATATTGCAGAGGATCAAAGACATTATAATTTTTACGAATTTAAAGACAAATTAGCGCCATTAATCATTACCTCTTGGTTAATCTGTCAAATCTCAAATGCGCCTCATAAGGAATTTATGAGGCGGTGGATAAAGCTATCGTTTCATATCGCACCAATGAGAACTGCAAATATTATCGAACTGATTTGTCCCACGCTAAAAAGTCCTCATGACTTTTCCCCATATAAGAAATCTGTTGACGCGATGAAAACGATGGGAATGCCAGATGAAGCATATTGGGCATATCAACTGCAATCTATTCACAAATCACTTGTTGACAGGAAAATCGATCTCTCGAAGCTAGACGAGGAGTTTAAACATGTACAATATTACACTCAGTTAATTAAACTTCATGTTGATTCTTTAGATAATATTTTGGATCCAAGTACCCCTCTTTCACTTGTGAAGGATCACCTTGAAAGAATTAAAACGGATCTTGACAATGGTATTCGAAAATATATCGAAAGACGAAAACATCCTTCATTTGTATTTAGAGCAATGGAGATATTTGGACACAAAGTATCCTATCAAAACAAGCTAGATTCACTTGCAATTCAAAAACTAGAAAGAGATCTATCAACAAGTATTTGTTGGCCGGAGAAATACTACGAAAACTACCTAAATGATGTTGGCATAGAAAACAACCTTAAAAATTACTATACAGGAGATGCATCTTTTAAATCCATCATTGAGAAAATAAAAACTTCTGAGTTGTCAGATGAACAATATGAATCTCTTAAAAGGAAATACTTTACCAATAGCTCTGGTTGGACACAAAGTGCAATTGTACTTGAAGGAGAGTATATCCAATCTCTCTACAATACTGAAGTATTAAACTACTTTGCTGCTGCAATACAAAGAGGTGAAACATTTGTAGTTAGTTCACTAAGGATCTTATATGTCGCCCCTTGTGCAGAACAGCATCTAAGTATAATCACCTCTTTTGATGATAGAAATTTCGATGCAACCATCATGGAGATTATCGATAGCTATTTAAATGACAACAAACCATTTAGCCACATAGAAAAACTTATAAAACTAGCAATATGGCCTCATGGATTCTATGGTGGACTTACCAATTATGATGAACTTTCGTTTGAAAGTACATTCCTGCACTTAAGTAGTAAGGCCCAAGAGAAAATACTGAATATCATCTGCACTCTACACATAAAGGATGTCGACCAACTTTTTGGTTGTAGAGAATCTGAGGGTAGATCTAAAATCGCATCTATCATGTTCGAAAATAACATGAATCCACAATTGCAATTTAAGCTCTATTCCTATAGTAATAATAGACGATATCTTGCTGAATTAGCAAAAAAACATGATTGTACTAGGTGGATAAAAGAGTGTGACATAGATACAATGATATTTGCGCTTGCAAGTGTATCTTATATGCCCAAGTACCATCCTTTGCTAATTGAGCTGAAAGACCACAAATCTCTTAAAATAAAGCGGACTGTAAATCAATTGATCAAGATCTACAAGGTAAATGAATCGGATCTTACATCATATCAAATCATTGATTATGGGATCTTTAAGATGGGGGAAGATATAAAAACAATTGAAGGAAAAGAAAATGTAACAAAAGAAGCAAAAGATCCAGTATGCATAGAACAAACAACTGAAATCAAAGCTACCATTAACAGTTTTATAGGGCTTCGCTTTACGGCACGCTATCCAGACAACGTTGCTAAAGTATGTGAACACAAAGTGATCGTCACTCACCCGAGTAGGAACTCAGAAGGAAAAATAGTAACCATTCAATCTGGCTGGCAACAAAATGGTTATAGCAATAGTGCTATTTTTTTAGGATGGTCCTTTGATACAAATGAGGAGCTACTTGCAGGAGAATATCATTTTGTCGCTTATGATTTAGCAGGTAAATTATTAGTAGAAAAAAAAATAAATGTTACGATAGAATAAAAAAAAGGGGTAGGGACATTATCCTACCCCCTATCCATTTCTTACTCTTTAACAATTAGAGGGAGCTTCCACATTCCATCTAAAACTGTTTTTTTAGGCCAATACATCCTAAATAGTATCTTGAAATCTTCTTTAGGAGTAGGAATCCAGTTATATTTTTCTACACCCTTTGGTTGCATACTTGAAAGATAGATATCTAAACTTCCATCTTCATTATAAACAACAGGCATATTACTTCCAGTGGCATATCTATTCACATCATTAGCTTCAAGGTAGCCCTCTAAATTATACGATGTAATAGACCAAAAAGCTCCGACATCAGGTTCTCCTCCTTTTGGGATGTGTATTTTGTATACATTTTCACCATTTAATACTTCTAATTTAGAATCCAATTGAGTGACACCATAAACTGCGTCTTGAACTAGATTTGCTCCTAGTCCCCATACTGCCCAATAAGCTCTTTTGGTATAATCATCCCCCCATATCCCCATCTCTGTACGATTAAAGATCCAAGGCTCTTTCTGGGAGCTACCTTTGTAGAAATCTTTAAGATATTTTTCCTGCTGCATTTCTAATACACTAGATAAAACCATTTGATTCGCAGGATTTAACTGCTTAAAAGAGATAATTTCACTTCGATCTATTCCGGCTCTCTTTAATAATGTAGTCATCTCTCCATCAAATGGTAAAGGCATATTATTCGAATACATCTTGAAAAAAAGGTCATAGAACTCTTTAGCTTTCATTTTTAAACTGTAAGGTACAGGTTTACGTATCTTTATGGCAGAATACTGTGCTTTCCAGTCGTTAAATGGATTTTCACCTCCCATATACTCTTTGTGAGTCATCAACTTATACTCAGCTTGGAGTGCTGCAGCTTTTTTTGAATCCTCCTCATTATCTGCCTGAATACGACCTGTTAGCCAAACCATATTAGTAGGGCATACAATTCTCTCAAACCCTTCAGGAGTGTCTCCTTTAAACTCTGCATTCACAAGAAAATATTTCTTCCCTCCTTGTCCTGTTGTCCTTGACCCTATACTTTTAAAAGTGTTAGTCCATGCATCAATTAAAGGCATTACAAAATAACGTTTCTCCATATCAGGGAAAATAAATACTACGGGTCCTCGACTCAAATCAATCCAACCAACAGTATATAGAGTATTTCTATTTCCTAAAACAACAGCCTTATTCTTAGGTTGAGCTAGCTGTGTAAATAATATTAAACTATTGGGTTTCTGATGAGGTCGAAATGGATTTTTCAACATCAAATCCTGACTAAGACTCATAATAACCAAAGGGTAAGCATAATCAAATATCTGGACAGCTTCTTGTTCTGTTATTGTTGGTTTATCCTGATGTTTAGGAGAGGTTGTAGCACAACCTACAATCAATAGAGACATCATAAAAAGAGATGCTCCTGCAATAAGAATCTTTTTCATAACACAAAAATTTAAAATGCTTGGGTAAATCGAAGATAAATCCCAGTTGAACTATCCTTTCCATAACCAAGATCCATATTAATATCAGTTCTTGACTCAAGAACTCTTGCCCTGAAACCAATACCAGCACCAGGGCTAATATATTTAAAACCACCATTACGTTCTGTTACTGAATGGGCATTGAAGAAACCAGTCATACCAAACCATTTCTTTATATTTATACGGTATTCAGCTTCAACATACAAAAGTTTATCTCCAACATAACGTCCTGCGGTATAACCACGTCCAGATGCAAACCAATCATCGCCACCAATTCTAGGGAGACTAAAATATGGCACATCACCAAATGTCAAATTAGCCATCCCCCAAAAAGCCAACACCTGACGATTATTTTCAGTTAAAGGGATGTGGTAACGTCCATCAATGAGCAAACTATGAAAATCTGTAGTACTACCTAACCATTTGGCATAATAAGTGTATGCTATATTGACATATGCCCCCTTGTATGTAGAATTAACGTTGTCTCGTGAATCTAGCAAGAAGTTTACACCAATACCTGAAGCGACATTACTTCCTACATTACCAGTATCATAAGCACCAAAAGGAGTATAGTAATATTGTTTCTGTAGCATCTCTGCATTTTCCGGATTATAATTTGAATTAAAATCACTATAATCAATGCCCTCCGATTCCCAGAAATTACTCAATCCATCCCCATACTCTTGATCAATAGCACTAGTTGCTTCTGATGCAGTGGTATTATTACGTATAATTTCTTGAATGTCTATCGCATCTTGATCCTCAAGATCATATTTCCAATCTAAAGAGTAGTTTATTCCGATATAGATATTATCTTTTACTTTTTTATATGCTCTTACAAGAATCTTCATGGTACTCGGCTCAACAATGTTTTCCCACTCTTTTGGATTATCACCACCAATCCCAAATGTATTTTGGGGAGCAACTGCCCACATGATAGAACTAAACATATAGTAGTCATTATTGTTGGTGTATATATTCGAGTTTAACCGAAATGTCTGTTGTTTGTTTAGTGTATAAGTATATGAAGGGACAAAGTTCGAAAACCTAGTGGTAGAAGTATCTCCAAATTTAGTAGATAGATTTCCCCCTACACCAAGTATTAAATTAGTAAAAGGATTGTACGCTACAACTGGAAGAAAAACAGAGTAAACTTTTTTATCTTTTGCAGCCTGTTCTCTTTTAAGAATCTCATCTTCTCTACCTTCTGCCTTTAACTTCTCTATCTTTTTCCTTTTGACCCCATCAAGCAAGGTGAAATTATCGGGATTAAGCTTAGGGTCAGACCATTTATCAACCTGTCCCAAAGCCACATCAACGAAGAAAATAGCAATAATAGATATTAAGAATAGACGTTTCATAAGCATGATTTTGATTATATATTCAATCTAACATTTTCATATATGTACGATTCATTTAATAGTTAAATATAAGCTGTACACATCTTTAATTTGAAACAACAGACGAAAAATAAAGTTCAATACTTACTAATCTCAATATCTTACGACACCCAATTACTGAATCTTATTATCACATAAACAATATAGAACCTCTTTCTTCCCATCAATAAACAGGTTTCGTATTTCACAGTGTCAATCTTAGCATTTTCTTCATCTCAAAAAACACCTAGCATTTGAACATTGACAAGTGTCCAAAGCTAGGTGCAAACAAATCTATATTTAACATGTATTTCTCCATCTAAAGTTACCTTTTACCTCTATTAGGAGATAAAAATCGATAGACTTTATAGCTGCTTCGCTCTTCCTCTTTTAAATAGATTTGTGATGTGGTAAAATAGATAAAACCATTTTTATCAATGGCGAACGAATCTGCCCATTTTATTCTTGAATCTTTAATTACTTCCACTAATGTTCCATTAGTGGATAGCATATTTATCCCATCACGTTCTAAACCTCCAAGCCACAAATTATTATTTAAATCAAACATCATTCCATCAGTGGCTGGAACTTTTGAAATCTCTTCCACAAAAACCTCAACTTCTGTATCCTTCAAACAGAAATCACGCAAAACAGCAGAAGGTATTCGATACAAAGTATACCCTGTTAAAGCAATAAAATAGAGATAATCCCCTTCGGAAGTCAATGCAAGACCATCAGAATCAACACTATTATTCCATCGTACCCCATTACAAATCAAATGATCCATCTCACTCTTAGTCGATGGATGTTTTGGTAATCGTCTTCGCACCTCTCTATTCTTTAGATCTAACACAATCAAGGCTCCAGCCCCTGAATCTGTTATATATGCATAGTCACGATCACAATCAACCCTAATATCATTGAAGTAGGAATCTGTTTCATACGATGTGCTTGGAAAATCATATTTTGAAATCAAACTATTGTTGGATAAATTAAAACAAAAGAGAACAGGACCTCCATCTAAAACACCTCTAAACTTTGGATTACGTGTGTCTAATACCCAAAGACGATCTTTGAGGTCGATAAAGACTGATTGAACTGCAATAAAGTGGTCTTTACTTTCTGTATTCCACTTTAAATCAGGAAATGGCATAGCATCTCCTCTAATAATTTCAGCAACACTAATGGGAACATCTTGAGACCATCTAGGATAATTTACAAAAATTCGGCCTTTATTTGAAACAGCAACACCTGTCCACTGATTGGCACTACTACCCATCTCTTCTAACATAATAGTTTCCTTCTGACCACAACTAACTGTAATGATAGCAAGAAATAATAGAATACTCTTTGACAAAAGATAAAAGAACTTCTGAAAATAATCCATAAATCACATAATTGATTAAACATACAGAACATCCCACTTCTAATACAAAATCAAGAACATCTTTTTATATCATAAGACAATTTTAGAGTAAAACTAAAATTGTGGGGTTCTCTAAAATTAAACAAAACAAAAAACAAAGAGTTCATTATCAAATCCATTCATCGTTTTCCACTCTCAAGCACACCTTTATTAATAGCAATTCAAACGTAACATATTCTATATCAATCAATATTAGAAGAAACCTTTATCCTGTAAGACAAGCTATCAATAATATGAAACATCAAATTACATTAATCATTCTCCCTTTTTATACACCTAAAACAAGAGGGCACAAAAAAGCTATAGAATAATAGTAAAGATGTTATTCTATATATTAAATTATAAATACTGATTCTTGCTAGATAAGGATACTACAACAAAAGAATTAAATACGCACTTGTAGAGCAAACTATTGACACGTCAAAAACGAACGCATATAACAATGAATCAACATCTTATGAACAACGTCATATCGTGGAGTCTTTAAACGTATATCCCTACTTTGTTCTCCCATATCACTCTCAGGAAAGAGGAACAGATGAAAATCTAAATAAACTGATTGAATAAGACATACTAAATGGTATTTTTGTAGAGTCATTAAAACAAAAGAATATGGTCCTGATCCAGAAGAATCTTATAATAGACCGAAGTCAAGACAGATGGCTACAATCGCTTGAATTCAAGATCCACCATAATCATCACTTCTATAAAGCATCTATATATTCTTCCACTCTGAACTGCAACAAACAGTTAAAACAAAATTATTTGAAATTAACGCATAAAAAGAAGGTTCTTCAAAAAACATTTTAGTGTTGCTGTTGTTTAGACTAGCGAAAACAAGACACAAAAATCTCTTTATTCTCTTGTAGGGGAAAAAGAAATCTAAGAATTCATTATTATAATTACTATGAAAATTAAATCACTTTTACTGTTAGCATATTTGACATTTGGAGTTTCTATGATTACGCCGATGTCTGTTCAAGCACATTGTGAAATTCCTTGTGGAATATATGATGATGCATTAAGAATTAAATTGGTCAAAGAACATATACAAACGATAAAGAAAAGTATGCACGAGATTGAACATCTATCGACGCAAAGCAAGGCAGATCTGCAACAGATTGTTAGATGGACAACTAACAAAGAAGATCATGCTAAAAAGATTCAAGATATAATGACCCAATATTTTCTTTTTCAAAGGATTAAATTAGCTAACGATGAAGGTTCTAAAAAAAGACAAGAAAAGTTACTATTAGCCCTACACGAAGTGTGTGTATATGCGATGAAGTGTAAGCAAACATTAGACAATAATATGATAGCGAAACTACAAGAAGCTACCGATAAATTTGAGAAACTCTACTTTAAAGAATAAATATCTATTTGTTTTACCGCAGTTATTACTGGTTAACTCTACTGATTATTTTGTTAATTATTACTGACATACACTTAAGAGACAACCTTTTTACATGCGTTGTCTCTTTATTTTTCGACTAAACTCTATAATAATTATTCTTAAATCAACAGCTGAATCGTTTGTCTTAGCCCCCTAAATAATTGGGTGTTTTTCTAAAATAGACAAATAACTATATTTGAATTATGGGAACACGAAAACGATGGACATTAGAAGAGAAAATTAAGATTGTTGAAGCTGGACTTTCTAGAGATATCACGACTGTCTGTAGAGAGTATGGGGTAAGTACAGGGACCTTCTATAATTGGAGAAAGAAATACGAGATGCAAGGTGAAGGAGGTTTAAAAGTTGTTTATGATTCTCGATCAAAGGAGTTAAAAGAAGCGGAGGAAGAAAATATAATTCTTCGTAAATTATTAGCAGATAAGGAAATCGAATAGAGGCTCCAAGGGAGCTAAGCCAACAAAGATAACTTTCCATAAAACGAAAGGTTTTGTGAGTGAAAAGGATGTAGTCGCTTCGATAAAGGATATCTTAAGCCATGAGTTTATTGATTGTGGTTATCATGTAATGACAGAATATTTAAAACGAGAAGGCTATAGGATTAATCATAAGAAAGTATATCGCATTATGAAGAATGCAGGGTTGATCAAGGCATCATCTCGCATTATCAGAGGGAAAGGTTCAAGAAAATTCGTTCAGTTCCGAAAAGTTGAAACTTCTAGACCATTGGAATATATTGAGATGGATATAAAGTTGGTTTGGCTACCTAATGTTGGTAAAAATGCATATTTACTTTCAATTATAGACCTACATACAAGAAAAATACTAGGTTCCCGTTTTGCAAGACAAATGAAACAAAATGCTGGAATAGACCTGTTGGGAAGTATATTTACTAATTATGGAACTATCGATGGAATGGCAATAAGATCTGATAATGAGAGTCAGTTCCTAGCGACAGATGTTCGTAATTATATTGAGATGATGGGTGTTTCACAAGAATTTACACATGGCGCAACCCCAGAGGAGAATGCCCATATAGAGGCCTATCATGGCACATTAAAAAGAGATATTTTTTTGATCGGTAGTGTAAATTAAACTCTGTCTGTGTTATTTTTATGTAGTGTTCTAAATATACTGTTTTTAATTCCCTGTAAGTTCATTTTTGAAAGTTTTCTTCATTAAAACTTTTCAACCTTTGCATCTTACTGGGTTTTAAATGCCAACAGGCATTCTTTCTCCATATTTGATCCTGAGCTGCTGTATAATTGTAGTCCAGTTTTCAATTGATCGATTCCACTTCTTTTCAATATTTACTGTTGCTAGATATATTAACTTCCTCAATGCCATATCATTTGGGAAGACTCCCTTTGTTTTTGTTACTTTTCGAACTTGACGATGAAAGCCCTCTGCTGGGTTTGTTGTGTAGATCATGGTTCTTATTGATTGTTCAAACTCAAAAAAGGCACTTAATTTATGCCAATTACGATTCCATGATTCAATAACTATTGGATACTTATTTCCCCATTTCTGCTCTAACTCTTTTAAACTACCCTCTGCTTGTTCGAGGTTAACAGCTTTGTAAACAGGCTTTAAATCTGCCATAAACTCTTTTTTGTATTTATGAGTGATGTACTTCATCGAGTTTCTTATTTGATGCACGATACAGGATTGAACTGTAACAGATGGAAAGATTGCCTCAATAGCCTCAGCAAAACCTTTTAGGTTATCGATGCATGCAATCAATATATCATTTACACCTTTATTTTTAAGATCTGTCAGGACATTTAGCCAAAACTTTGCCCCTTCACTTTCTGATACATACATGCCAATTAAGGACTTGTGTCCATTCTTATCAATAGCAAGTACATTGTACACAGCTCGGCTTACAACGTGCCCCCCTTCCTTGACTTTATAATGCATTGCATCAAGCCATTCAATGGGATATGCCTCATCTACGGCCGGTTTTGCCACTCCTTTACCATAGGTATAACTCGCTCTGTTATCTCACTAAGTGTGGTATGTGAGATACTCATGTTATATATCTCTTCGATATGAGTAGATATATCTCTAAAGCTCATCCCTCTGCCATACAGACTGAGAATCTGACGCTCCAAAGTATCACTCATTATACGCTCTCGCTTCTTAACGATCACTGGATCAAAATCATTATAACGGTCTTGTGGTGTATCAATCCCAACTTCCCCTGATAAAGTTTTCAAAGTCTTTTTCCCTCTACCATTGCGCTTATTGCCTCGACTACGCTCTTGTGAATCTAAATAGGTCTCAATCTCAGACTCTAAAGCTGCCTCAATAAACTCTTTAATCAATGGGACAAAGGCTCCATCCTTACCTGTTAGATTACCTCCGTTCCGGATCTGATCTAAGGCCTTAACTCTTACTTCTTCTAAATCAACTCTTTTCATATATCCTAAATTTAAGAAAATCTAGACAGAGTTAATTTTACACCGTCTGAATCGAAATATTGACCTGTAGCATTACATAAGATTTACGGAACTCTCACACCCATTGATGCTTCATAAATACCAAACCACTGCTCGATGGAAAGCGAAAAGTTCATAGAGTCCACAGCTTCCTCTAGTCGATCCCATTTACCTGAGCCTAAAATTGGCATGATTCCAATCGGGTGACTTAACAACCACAACAAAGCAACTTGTGAAATAGAAGCTCCTCCAACTTCTTCTCCAATCTCATTCAGCTTTGCTACAATCCGACTGGATTGTTTATCTTCAGGATTGAATAAAACTCCTCGTGCCAGTGGAGACCATGCCATTGGTTTTACCCGCTGTTTTAGTAAGAAATCAATATTACCATTATCAAAATGTTCTAGAGCCCCGACGGACAATTCTATTTGATTGGTAACCAAAGACTCAGACAGATAGCTTTCCAACATACTGTACTGTATCGGAGTAAAGTTGGAGACTCCAAATGACAATACTTTACCATTAGACTTTAAATGATCAAATGCCTTTGCAACCTCTTCAGGGACCATAAACGGAGATGGACGATGAAGCAGTAGTATATCAATATGATCAGTTGAAAGGTTTTTCAATGATTGCTCGACTGTCCCCACAATATGGCTATAACTATAGTCATAATGTTTTACCTTACGCTCTGGAAATTTCGATGATAAGAGCTTAATTCCACATTTACTAATAATCTGGATCTTATTGCGTAGGGCTGGATCTCTCTTTAAAACTTGACCTAGATGGTTTTCACATGTGTAGTCTCCATATATATCCGCATGATCAAATGTTGTTATTCCAATATCTTGAAGTTTGTATATTAAATCCTTAAACTCATCCATTTGGTACCCCCACTCATTCACCCTCCAATGACCATGTATTAACCTAGAAATTGAAAGGCCTTTGGTAATTTCGACACGCTCCATATCATATATTATTGTAGTTATTACTAAATTATTAAGCCGACGGCAGTATTTCGATAATTACAATTGAGCAAACATCATATTATCAGTAATATATATTTTTAATATTATCGATCAATCGACGTTGGGTTAATAATAACGCAACTTCCCCACAATTGTTTTCATAAACAAGCTCATGATACGAATCCGTAAATTGATATCGGTAAAGTTTACTCTCCTTTCTGTGATTGCCTATTGACTATGTCGATATGGATTACTTGAATTCTTATACTCTGGGTCACACAACCCCGGAGCTAACCACAGATCTATTTCATAAGCAAACCCAATCGATCCGATGCTGTTTATTACCATTGTATGCGGGACAATTTCGATATTTAATACAACTCAATCACCGATGATATCACGCTGTTTGACCTACGAAAAGCTTGGGCGTCGCATATTCTATGAGACATTGATCACAGAAGGTATGTTACAGTATTTTTTGACAAAAATAGTTATAACTTACATTCTCGCGACGAAAGACGGTTAAGAACGAACAACCCTAAAGATATAAGTCTTGATTGTAGGACCTATACAAGAACAAATTGAACTTGTCATTGTTTCTGTTTATAATATTAAATCTGTGCATAATACCTTAATTATTTGCGCTCACAATGAGAAGCATGGTTATCTAAGAGAGATTCATAAAACCGTTTCTACCTCACTTACCTCCAATGGACCTAAAGTAATGGCTATTAATCTATACAAAGAGCATTTTGATCCTATTAGAACAGAACTTGAAGATCATTCATTTAAAGTGGGGATTGAGCCTCCTATAGATATACAACATCACACGAACCAACTGAAAGATGCAAATCAAATCTTGCATTCAAATCATAAATGCAACACTACATTTATAACAAAGGAGAGCTTTTGCTATAGATTAAGAGGGACAAAAAAGAAGGATTACTCCTCCTAAATACTAAGTTTGTCCAAACTATTATTTACACATTAACCCGTCAAGATATAGTATATAAATGGGATAGTTAGTAATAAAACAAAGACACCTAATAGAATTGATGCTTGCAACAGGGGCTAGTTATGCATCAATAGGCTCCGCAATAAACAAACACAAGTCTGTAGTAAGTAGAGAAATAACAAGGAATAGTAATCCAGATACTGGATGTTATTGTGCGATCTATGCAGAAGCTTTATGTAGAGAAAGACATCGAAATAAACGAAAACAGATTGTATTAGATAGAGCGATGAAAGACTACGTTATACATTATATAAAGAAAGGATTAAGTCCTGAACAGATTCATGGCAGGAGCAAATTAAAGGGGATTACATGTGTATCCCATGAAACCATATATACTTATGTGTGAGAGAATAAGAAGTCTGGTGGTGAGCTATATAAGTCACTAAGGCAAAAACATAAGAAATACTAAAAGAGAGGAGCAAAAAACGAATTTCGAGGTAAAATGGAAGGCCGTATAAGTATGGACGAACGTCCTAAAATGGTAGAAGATAAACAACGCTTTGGTGACCTCGAAATAGATACTATTATTGGGAAAAATCGAAAAGGGGCTATTCTTACGATTAACGACAGGGGCACTGGACTATGCTGGATAAGGTTGTTAAACGGAAAGAATGCTAAAGCGCTTGCTGAGAAAACGATCGAAGCATTAACCCCTTTAAAACACCTAATACACACCATCACTTCTGATAATGGAAGAGAGTTCTATGAGCATATTGCAGAATCACGAAAGGTCGATTTCTACTTTGCTCATCCATAGCATTATTGGGAAAGAGGTGCAAATGAAAACCTTAATGGTTTAATTAGACAGTATATACCAAAAGGGAGTTCTTTTGAGAACTTAACTCAAAAGGAAATGGACTGGATACAGTCTAAGCTTAATGATAGACCCCGTAAGAGATCTGGATACCACAAGCCTATTAAAATGTATAATAATTTAAAGCTTAATAGAAAAGTTGCATTTGTCGCTTGAATTCACATGTTTCCTTTATGGTAGCATGGCTATCCTGCAATTATAAAAGGATGGATAGAGAGATTATTCTCACCAACTATTTTAAAATAGTTACTCTCCTATTTCAAGACATATCAAAACACAAGTCAAGCTTATGACGTTTTTGAAAAGCTATGGATGGGGGAGAATATTATAGAAACAAAAAAAGTATTAGATATAATATTAAATCAAGGAGTCTGGGATAGACTTGGTTATCAGACAACACCCATTATATGGCTAAATGACCAAAAGGATCTTTCGCATATAAAAAAAGAAGATCAACGGAACCGGATCATTGACAGGGTACAACTTAATGTTTCTCTAGATAACTAAAAAAAATGGTAGCATCCTTTATAAAGCTACCATTTTTAATATTATAAATAAAGACATCAATACAATAAATGATTACCATTTAGTATTTCTCATATCTTTCGTATCAGCAAATTCAAGGTGCATATTAAATGCAGAGCCTAGAGTTTGAGGTGTGTGAACAATCTTTTCATTCAACTTCAAATAACCTCTCAACATCTCTTTGTACTCAGGATGAACACAATTATCGATAATGGTCTCAGCTCTTTGACGTGGACTCTTTCCTCTCAAATCAGCAATACCTTGCTCAGTAATGATAATTTTCACTGAGTGCTCAGAGTGGTCTTGGTGAGAAACCATAGGAACAATAGTACTAATGGCACCTCCTTTAGCAATAGAAGGGCAAGTAAAGATAGACAGAAAACTGTTACGAGTAAAGTCACCTGAACCACCAACCCCATTCATCATTGTTGTTCCTAAAACGTGAGTACTGTTTACATTACCAAAGATATCTGCTTCCAATGCAGTATTAATTGTAATCAGACCTAATTGACGCACAACCTCTGGATTATTTGAGATTTCTTGAGGACGAAGTACTAACTTATCTTTAAAGAAATCGTAGTCACGGTAGATACCATCAAGCTCATCTGGAGTTACAGTAAGAGAACATCCACTTGCAAAAGTAATGTCACCTTTACGTATCAATCCAATAACTGAATCTTGGATTACCTCAGTATACATTCTGAACGGTGGAATATCTGGATTTGAACCAAGTGCACCTAACACTGCATTTGCAATATTACCTACACCTGATTGAATTGGTAAAAACTCCTTAGGGATAGTTCCTTTTTTCAATTCACTAGCTAAAAATTTAGCCACATTCTCACCAATTTTTGTTGTCACCTCATCTGCTGGTGCAAAAGCCCCTACTTCATCTTTACGATTAGTCTCAACAATACCGATGATCTTTGCAGGGTCAACTTTTATCACAGGGGAACCAATACGTGTTTCAGGATTCTCTACAGGAATCTCCTTACGATAAGGAGGATCAAGCGGCTCATAGATATCGTGAAGACCTCTAATATAAGACGGGTGGTTGATATTCTTTTCTAGAATCACTTTTTTTGCTAAACGAATAGCTGTTGGAGAAATACCTACACCTGAAGTTAGAACTATTTCACCATCTTCAGTAACATCTGCGACCTCAACAATAGCTACATCGATATCGCCGAAGAAACCATAACGCATCTCTTGTGCAACCACAGACAAGTGAAGATCAAAATACTCAGCAGAACCATTATTCAAGGCCTTACGAAGGTCTTTATTTGATTGGTATGGAGTACGGAATTTAACTGCATTAGCACGAGCCAAAGCACCATCAAGTGAGTCTCCTGTTGAGGCTCCAGTAATGATTCCAATTTTAAATTGTTCTCCTTTAGCATGAAAATCTTCTGCACGCTTAGCAATCGCAGTAGGAATATCTTTAGGCGATCCAGCTGGAGTAAATCCACTGAACGCCACAGTATCATCATGTTGAACGTATGATGCTGCTTCTTCCGGTGTTAATATTTTATATGACATATCAGCAATATTGCAATGAATTTTTACGAGTCACAAATATAACGAGGCAGAATGTAAAATGATAAAAAATTTTAATAAATATAAGTCAATAATTAAAACAAGGTCTCTATCACACAAAAGCAAGGACACCCGACCTTACACAAAAACACATCACAACACACTACCCATCAACACAATAACTAAACAAACCACATCAAACACAACTCTCAAATTTTTAAAATTAACCATTTAATTTAGACCCTTTCTAATCCAATTGAGAACCATTTGATCGTATCTAATCTTAGCTAAACTATTTTACATTATTTGTATTTATTAATTCCAATTTTATTAAAGAAACGTTGGCAAGCATCTAATAAATAATGATGTAGGTTATAATAATATAATTTTAATGTTATTAACACACAATAAAAACATGACACACATTGACGAACTTAGTAACAGGGGTGACAAACATTTGTATTTCCCTCACAAAACAAAATGTGTTACTCCCTTTCAGTAAAGGATCAAAATGATTTAATTTGCAATGATGACAATTAATGTACACATAGATGACAGATATTAGCGATTATATTTACCCTATTACAGCGGAGCATATTGGACCTAAAACAGCATTTACATACCCCTTTCAATACACTCCTCATCCACTTGTTTATAAGGCAAGTGGAGAAGTTATTAAACATTTGAAACGAGTATTTACAGATCCCAAATTTGCCCAAAAAGTAAATCAAAAGATGTATGGAATACTTATTGTTTCAGACTCCAAAGGTCATATAGGATATCTGATAGCCATATCTGGTATCAACCCAGACATCTCAGATCAGTTACGCATTGTACCATCTATCGTATCCTTAGAAACAAAAGATGGATTTTTCCGAGAGGAAGAAAAATATATTACTAGACTCAACCACTTAATCTCTGAAATTGAAAATAATAGCTTTTACAAATCCAAGACAGATGAATATGATAAGGTAACTGAGCAAAACACCATCTTTCTTCGAGAAGCGAAAATAGCAAAACAAATAGCCAAGCAGAAGCGAGATGCCCTGAGAGCATCCTATTCTCAAATGCAATATGAAGAACAAATTGCAATAGACAAATTGCTAAATTACGAGAGTCAACAGGTAAAAAAAGAATACAAGGTTGAGAAAAATGCTAGAAAAGCCCATGAAGAGTCCCTGTATGTTGATATCAATAAATATAACACGCTACTTAATGATCTAAAAAGTATTCGAAAAAAAATGTCTCAGACACTTCAAAGAAGAATATTTAAACAATACGACCTTTTTAATGGCTTAGGAAACAAAATCGATCTAGTGGATTTATTTCAACAAAGTAAAGGTGTAAATCCACCTGCTGGAGCTGGAGATTGTGCTGCGCCAAAACTTCTTCAATTTGCTTACCAAAACAATCTCAAACCAGTTTTTATGGGTGAATTTTGGTGGGATCCTGAAAATCAAGATGAGCTAAAAAAGCACATGCACTTCTACCCATCGTGCAAAAATAAATGTCAACCTATTCTCACTTACATGCTTCAAGGAATTGAAGTTGAGCCAAATCCCATCACAATCACTGCAAACAAACATTATGAACTCGAAATGCTTTATGAGGATGAATATATCATGGCAGTAAACAAACCATCCGGGCTGCTTTCTGTTCCGGGCAAAGAGATTCAAAACTCAGTTTACCAGGTCATTCATGACAAACACCCTGAATTTGAAGGCCCTCTCCTAGTTCATCGTCTAGACATGTCTACATCTGGCATTTTAATCGTCACAAAAGATCTTGAAACTTACAAAAGGATACAAAAGCAGTTTCTTCAAAAGAAAATACATAAAAAATATATAGCTCTCGTAAAGGGTAATATACCAAGTGATCACGGAGTAATATCTCTTCCGCTACGTGTTGATCTAGACAATAGACCACTACAAATGATTTGTGAGAAATACGGGAAAGAAGCAATCACAAACTGGGAAAAAATATCCAGTTCTGATGGAGTAACTAAACTCTCACTCTATCCTATTACAGGAAGAACCCATCAACTCAGGGTTCATTGTGCCCACTCAAAGGGGTTAAACAGCCCAATTATAGGAGACGATTTATATGGTAAAGCAAACAAGACGAGGCTATGCCTTCATGCAGAACAAATCACATTTGAACATCCCTACACACAAAATATTATAACGATAAGCTGTATCCCTCCTTTCTAGAAATGGATAAAAACGTATAATCATAAATAATATTGTAATTAAATATCATTTATTTTGGAGATATACAAAAAAAACATATATTTACAAAAAATTATTCAATTCACTTATATATAAACATTTAAAGCACATTGCCTATCGACACGATTCTACCTTTATAACCAACTCAAACTATATAGATGAATCAAAACAATTTAATCCCCGATCAGACACTAGTACAGAAGTATCTAGACGGCGATGATTATGCTTTAGACGTGTTAATAACACGTCATAGAAATCGATTGTTTACTTATATTGTAATGGTGGTAAAATGTCATTCTCTTGCAGAAGATGTTTTACAGGACACTTTTATTAAGATTATACATTCTTTAAAGAATGGAAAATATAAAGACAATGGGAAGTTTATTTCTTGGGCAGTAAGAATTGCACACAACCTTATCATAGATCATTTTCGCAAAGAAAAACATCTGAACACAATATCTAATGACAATTGTGAAGCCGATTTGTTTAACTCGACGCAATTCTCTGACATCAGTATTGAAACAGAAATGATCAATGACCAAGTGATATATGAAGTAGGTGAAATTATGAATCTACTTCCAAAAGATCAACAAGAAATTATCAAACTTAGACACTATTATGGTCTTAGTTTCAAAGAAATTGCAGAACAAACTAACGTTAGTATCAATACAGCTTTGGGCAGAATGCGATATGCATTGATTAACATGCGTAAGATAGTTGATGATAAAAACATTGAGCTTACACTATGTAGCTAAAACTCTTTCATAATACCCTACTTCTTTTATCGGAAGATCTATATAGAATGAGTATTAAATCTATTAATCTCGGTCATCTTATGTCAGACATAAGATGACCGAGATTATTTCCAAAGCACTATCCTAAATAGACCTAATCTAAAGATTGTTTGATATTTAATCAAAACTTACCTCTTAACATCAACCCTTCTTTAGGACTCCAGTTGATTCACACATTATTTCTTTTATCATCTCAAGATAATAAAGACCTTCAATTATTGATAAAATAACAATAATAACACACAAGTACTTACGATCTGTAGTTTATTAAGTAAATAAATCGTTTATTTGCGACAGTTTATAATCTAAGTATATTTCAATCCGTGAATTTTTCAAGAAAAGAAGTAAAGCAGCCAACATTAACACAGGCACTAATACCAATTGCATTTTTATTAACATTATTGGCAATAAACGTAAAGATTTTTGACGACACCATTGCAGGATCAAATCAAATTGCAATACTACTAACTGGGGGGTTAGCAGGTCTAATTGCAATATTAAACGGTCAAAATTGGGAGAATCTTCAACATCAGATTTTAAAAACATTACACTCTGCAATGCCTTCCATGCTCATTCTATTTCTTATTGGATCTCTAGCTGGAACATGGATGATCAGTGGAGTGGTTCCAGCAATGATTTACTATGGGCTAGATATCGTAAACCCTACCTTCTTTCTATTTTCAGCTGTCATTGTTTCAGCAATCGTATCAGTAGCAACAGGAAGTTCGTGGTCAACCATTGCAACGATTGGGGTGGCACTACTAGGAATTGGTAAAGCTTTAGGTTTCTCAGAAGCCATTATTGCTGGCGCCATCATTAGTGGAGCATATTTTGGAGATAAGATGTCACCTTTATCTGACACCACAAATCTGGCCCCTGCAATGGCAGGAACGGATCTATTTACTCACATACGCTACATGATGTACACCACAATTCCTTCCATAACAATAACCCTCGTTATCTTTTTGGTTCTAGGATTTACTATTGATACACATGGTATAGCAGATATCTCTGCAGTGAAAGATTCTATTGCACAAACTTTTACTATCACACCAATCCTTTTCCTTGTACCAATAGCACTCTTGGCAATTATTATGCTGAAGATGCCTCCTATTCCAGCCCTACTTGTTGGGACACTACTCGGAGGATTGGCATCCATTATCTATCAACCTCATATTATAAATGAAATCTCTGGTATAACCAATGACTATGTACTATCATCGTACAAAGGAGTAATGCAGTCCATGTTTGGATCTATCTCAATTAAAACAGATAACCACATGGTTTCAGATCTCTTGAATACTTCTGGAATGTCAGGAATGCTCTCAACCATTTGGCTAATCATATCTGCAATGGTCTTTGCAGGAATCATGGAAGGGGGGCACTTCTTACAAAGAATAACCCAGTCTATTATCAAGTTTGCAAACACCACGACATCACTTGTTGCAACAACTGTAGGAACAGGAGTATTCTTCAACTTTACAGCATCTGATCAATACTTAGCTATTGTTGTCGCTGGTAGAATGTATAAAAACACTTATCAAGACAAAAAAATAGCACCTGAAGTCCTAAGTAGAGCACTTGAAGATTCAGGAACTGTAACCTCAGTACTTATCCCATGGAATACGTGTGGTGCAGCCCAAGCAAAAGTTTTGGGTGTGGCTACACTCACCTATCTCCCATACTGTTTCTTTAATATTATTAGTCCAATCATGTCGATATTTATCGCAATGATTGGATACAAAATACGATATATCAAACAAAATAAAAACGAAACCTTATCTTAAAACACAATAGGAGCTCTGACTAAGAGCTCCTATTGTGTTTTAAGATATATCTACCGACCATTCATGGCCCTAATTCTAGAGAACACCAAATAATTTGATAGGTTAGACATTAGACTAAAAATATCATACGGAACAATTAGTTGCGTATTTGTCTCCACCTCTAAAGGTAGTTCGAAAGAGCGATTCACTCTCTTCCCCCTACTTATGACCTCCACTGAATGATATGAATTATAGATGATCATTTTCAAACACAAACAGCCTTTAAAGCAATTTCTTTCAACTTTCCGAAGATAGAATGGAAGTTCAATAGTAGTTAAGCTTTTACAACCACCAAAGGCTTCATAACCTAGAATCTCAAGATAGTCAGGAAAAGAGACATAAGATCTTAGATTATAACAATTAACAAAAGCCCTTTTGGCAATAAAGCGAAGCTTAGATGGCCAATGATCAACGTTTATAATATTTTTTTGATTCGCAAAGGCACCTTTAGCGATCCCAACAACCTCCTTTCCATTAATCTTATCTGGCAAAGAAAGAATGATCTGCTCTTTATCCGATATATTCACACCACAAATAACCACCCCTGATTCAAGGTCTTTACATATTAATTCAACATCATTATTTATTGAAATGGCAAGAGGAGGGTCGTCGACGATAGATTGTTCAAACAAATTATAATCTAAAGCAGAGCTGAACAGATAAGTCATAGCATGAATATTAAAAGTGTTTCCATAAGGTTCTCATTAATATAACAACATTAATATTCGTTTTGTTACAAAAATATCTACTAATTAATTCTTCCAACACAGCTTCTAAGAGTGTGTAAGTTATCTTTATGTATTATTTAAAATACCTATTGCTAATTCCGAATTATACACGTCTCACCACTAAGTCTTCTACCATATCAACTCCTAATTTAACAGTGACCAAGTACTGACCATGTCTATGAGAACTATTTAAACAGTTTTGTTCCTATCCACGTAATCGTCAACCAAAGTAATATAACTAAATACCAATGAACAGGAGTTCGTTAACGATGGATTAATTGTCCCAATAAAATACTGGATTTGTTTGCCTTTATTGTGTATTGTTAAGTACCAGTTAAACACGTCTTAGTGCAATATCATTATATCGGAGAATATATAAATGACATAGGAGTAAGATACTTTTCATTTTATTCAAAAGACATTTCATTCAATATATCAAGCACTTAAAGACACAATTCTATCAGAGATTATTTTTCTAATATTTTATTTATTAAAAATTGTAACAAACATCCTCCTAATGCGTCTTATACATAGTAGATATTTAATTACAATTTCGCCAAAATTGTATAAGTCTACTATCTCATAGATTTTATATTTGATTTGTAAGGTGATCCTGTTAGGTCACCTTATTTTTTTACACAAAAAAGCCTAGCGATACTGCTAGGCTTATTCACTGTTTATCTGATATGTAGTTAACGGTACGTCCTACTTAAGTTCAAGTTTCTCAACATTCTTAAGATAATCTTCACCACGTAATTCGATGAACAACTTCTTCATCTCTTCCAACTTTTCTGGATTTGAAGAAGCCAAGTTATGTTGCTGTCCAATATCTTCTTTAACATTGAATAATTGATAGTCATTATCATTCCCCACTTCAATATCAACAAACTCATTTACAGCTTTACCTTGATAAGGAGGGATTAGAATCCAGTTTCCTTGGCGCAGTAGTGTACGACTTGTTGCTTCTGTAATCAATGTCTCACGACCTTTTTTTGATTCACCTAATAGAGCTGGAAGAATATTCTCACTATCTGGGCCAATGATATCACTTCCTAACATATGAGCAAAAGAAGACATTAAATCAACTTGACATACAATCGCATCAGAAACAACTGGCTTGATGTGACCTTTCCAATATGTAATAAATGGAACACGAGCTCCTGCTTCATACAAACTATATTTTCCTCCCCTAAGAGATCCCCATGGTTTATGCTCTCCTAGTTTTTCAACCGCATCATCATAATAGCCATCATTAAGAACTGGACCATTGTCACTAGTAACAACAATAATAGTATTCTCTAAGATACCTTCTTTATCAAGAGTATTTACCAACTGACCGATTGCCCAGTCTGCCTCAAGAACAACATCACCTCGAGGTCCTAAACCAGACTTCCCAACGAATTTAGGGTTCGGTACGCGTGGTACGTGTGGTTGCTCCAATGCATAATAAAGGAAGAATGGTTTATTTTTATGCGTCTTAATATAATCTTCAGCTTGTGCTAGAAATACATTTGCCATAGTCTCATCGTTCCAACGAGCAGCCTTTCCCCCTTTCATAAAACCAATACGAGGAACACCATTTACGATTGTTCCATTATGTCCATGGTGCCATTTCATCATCAACATTTCAGGGTTGTTCAAACCTGTTGGCTCTCCATCATAATTCTTATCGTAGCTTACATAAATAGGATCCTTTGGATCAAGCCCTTCGACCTTTCCGTCTTTTAAGTAAACAGTAGGAACACGGTCTGCTGTTGCTGCCATATAAAAAGCATAGTCGAATCCAACTTCGTTGGGACCTGGGCTTACACGCTGATTCCAATCTACAATACCTGTCCCTAAGCCAAGGTGCCATTTACCGACTAAAGCTGTTTGATAACCATTTTTACGGAACATTTTAGGCATTGTCATTTGATCTGTTTTGATCAATAATGGTGCTGTACCCGGAAGAATTTTGGCATCTTTATTTCTCCATGGATAACGTCCAGTCAATAACCCATAACGACTCGGTGTACAAGTAGCAGAAGTAGCATACCCATCAGTAAAAAGAGCCCCTTCATTTGCAAGTTTATCAATATTTGGCGTCTTTAGAACTTTCCCACCATATGCACTCACATCACCATATCCTAGATCATCTAAACAGATTACTACGACATTTGGCTTTTTAACCTCTTCTTTCTTGCTCTCCTTCTTTGTCTGACATGCACCCAAAGATAGTAGTGCAGCAGTTGAAAAAGCAATTTTACCAAGTTTGTTTCTCATTACTTTCTATGTATTTCGTTTTATAGATCTAGTGTTTTAAATTGCCTTAAGAGTCTTCGTATCAGAAACGACCTAGACTAGTATACTCAGATATCAAACACTATAGATGCAAGATATCAAAAAAAGAGGAGTTAAAAGTCATCTATAATCCATAAAGAGTGATGTTATAATACATATTTTTAGTCTCATATTATACAAATAAACGAACACCATCAACATAAAACACTGATAAAAAGAGACATTATAGACACACTTTAGGTTAACCCATAAGTTGAGTTAATAATCTCGAAACAAAATATTCAATACACCTGTTTAAAATATAAAGTAGATTCTCAAAACAAAAAAGTGACTTTATGAACACAACTATTAAGAATTTATATAATGGGATCAAAGGAACAATTATTGGTCAGAACGAATTGATAGAGTCTTTGATTATTGGACTTCTTGCAGAAGGAAATCTACTGTTAGAAGGATTACCTGGACTTGCAAAAACAAGGGCTGTGAAATCATTAAGTCACGTAATGGATATTGAGATGAACCGGGTTCAATTCACCCCGGATCTTCTGCCCTCAGATATTACAGGAACCGAAATTTATAACCCTGAGAGTGACGATTCATTTCAATTTAAACAGGGGCCCATCTTTTGTAACCTTGTACTAGCAGATGAAATAAATAGAGCGCCAGCCAAAGTACAGTCAGCACTTCTTGAAGCAATGGAAGAACATCAAGTTACTGTGGCTGGCAAAACCTACATTATGGATCCACTATTTATGGTTATTGCCACACAGAATCCAATCGAACAGGAAGGAACCTATCCTCTTCCAGAAGCACAACTGGATCGTTTTATGATGAAAATAAACATTAACTATTTAAACCTTGAACAGGAGGAGTTAATGCTTAAAATGGTTCGAGGAGAAGAGACTGACATGATGAAAGAGATTGAACCCATAGCCAAAGAGATCGTATTTAAGGCTAGAGAAGTAATCTCACGATTGCATGTATCAGATGAAATAAATAAATACATTATCCGTCTAGTGGATGCCACACGAAATCCTAGTAAGTATGATGAAACGATTGCTAAATATATATCATTCGGAGCAAGCCCAAGAGGAACAATTGCACTCGACAAAACAGCAAGATGCTACGCCTATATTCAAGAAAGAGACTATGTTACTATAGATGACATTAGATTAGTTGCACACAGAGTTCTGAGACACCGTATAGCCCTAACTTATCAAGCCAATATTGACAAAAAAAATGCAGATGATATTATCTCTGCAATACTTAATATCGTACCAATATCTTAGTCTAATGATTTCAAAATCTCAAATATCTATTAACGATTTACTTCAACTGGAAGCTGTTGCAACTGGTCCTGAATTCTTTCGCCAACAGAGAGTCTCTGGACTACTCTCAGGCAAGCATCGCTCTTCATTGAAAGGAAGAGGCCTAGACTTCGCAGAAGTTCGAAAGTACATATTGGGAGATGATATTAGAAACATAGACTGGAAAGTAACCGCGCGAACACGAATAACACACACCAAAATCTTTAGCGAAGAGAAAGAACGTCCTCAATTAACCTTACTGGATCTAAGCCGTAAGACTCTATTTGGAAGTAAGTTTACTCTCAAATGTCATGTCGTTTTAAAGATTGCTGCAATACACGGGTTTAGGGCACTTAAAATAGGTGATCGATTTGGAGCAATTCTACTAGATGACCATAATATTCAGATGGTAAAACCTTCCAGAAGTAGATCCCATTTTCAAGCAATCCTGGGACATGCTGTCAAAAAATGTAATTATGCGACTTCGCACCCACTTGAATCACAAGTATCCACAACCACAGAAGAAGCATTAAGTCAACTATTAGGTATTGCTCATCATGATTACATTATCAATATAGCGACTGACGCTTCTCTACTCTCAGAGCAAAGCATCCATTACATTGGCATACTTGCGCAAAGCAATAGTGTTATTGTCTCTCACATTATCGACCCCTTGGATAATATCCTACCTAATGAAAAAGTGCCCTTTTCGGATTCTCAATTCCAAATTGATTGGAAGATCGATCAAAAAGCACAGTTAGAATATAAAAATGCTTATATCAAACATTTAAATCAGCTTGAAAATAAACTAGCCTCCTTTAATGTTCCCTTTTTGAAGTTTAACACAGACCAAGACCTAAAGATTCAATTAAAAGAGATATTAGATGAAAACTATCAATAATAATTTTGACAACCTACTCCCTCCTAGTCCAGTAGAGTTCACTCCATATGCTATCGGATGGAAAGTCTCAGGCGTAATCATAATCTGTATACTATTATTATTGATTATATGGTGGATTATACGATACCGTAGAAATAGATATAGAAAGGAGGCACTGAAGCTTATCTCTGAACTTCACACAAAAGGACAACCACGACTTATTCAAATAGATAAAATTATACGACGAACAGCTTTTACTGCATATCAAGATTCACGGGTAAAGAGCATGACACAAGATAGTTGGTACAACTTTCTTTTAAAACATGCTCCAACTTATCACAAAGAAACAGACTTTATACCATCTCTTTCTGAGCTATTTTATGGTGTAGAGAACAATGAAAAGGAAATACTAATCTCAAAATACGAAGAATATGCAAGATTTTGGATTCGACAACATGAACTTTGAATGGTCACAAGCATGGATACTTGTGTTTATTCTACTTCCGCCTCTTGTATTCTTTTTCTCACCTCCCATGCGCCAAAGAAGTAAAGCAATTATTCATCCTGCATTCAACCGCTTAACCCAAATATCAAAAATAAAACCATCGACAAAAGCTTGGGTAACAAAAAAGAATGTCATACAATGGACACTAACCTATATTGTTTATGTACTTATTGTTGTAGCAACAGGTGGACCTAAATTCGTTGGGGTTCCCGAAAAGAAAATTAAAACTGCTAGAAATTTTTTAATTACAGCCGATTTATCTTTTAGTATGAATACAAAAGATTGGCAAGTAGATAATAAGAAACTATCTAGATGGCATGCTGTACAAAAAATTATGGTTAACTTTATTGAAGGACGAAAAAGTGATCGAATAGGCCTCATTCTTTTTGCTTCACATGCATACCTACAAGCTCCTCTTACAAGTGACCGAAACTCTATCATGTGGCTTCTGGAAGATGCAGAAGTTGGAATGGCAGGTCAAATGACTAATATTGGAGATGCCATAGCATATGGAATGAAGGTGTTTAAAAATGACACAATCAAACAAAAGGTTATGCTACTTTTAACGGATGGTGTTGACAGTGGAATTGGAACAAACCCTCTAGATGCCTCATCCATAGCCAAAGAAGATAGTATTAAAATATACACCCTGGGAATAGGGGATCCGAGTGGGAAAGATAAAATTGACGAAAAGACCCTAACCTATATTTCTGAATCTACTGGAGCAAAATATTTTAGAGCAATGGATAGCGAGCAGCTTAAAAAAGCTTACAAAGCACTAAACGAACTAGAGCCTATTGAGTATGAAACTTCTCAGATTAAACCTGAGATTCTACTCTACCCTTATCCATTAGCCATTGCACTCATCATATCTTTTATCCTCATCTTATATCTTGTTATTTTGTCACGATTAAAAGCAGCGAAGAATGAATAATGCAGAACTCATTACATATATCGATCATTTTCATTTCCTTAGACCTATGCTACTATGGTTTCTTCTTCCCATGTTGGTATTGGTAGCCTATTATTACTTCAACAAAACAATAGATGTTAAATGGGAGCAGAACATTCTACCCGAATATCGGATTTTTATCATATCCAATATAATGCAGAAAAAAATATCATGGCCTGCTCTTATCTATTTCGCAATATTTACTTTCTCCATTATTGGTTTGGCAGGTCCTACATTCAAGCAAAAGCAACTACCTAAGGTATTAAACAAAGCAGAAGTCATTATCGCCTTAGACCTTTCTCAAAGTATGATGACCACAGATATTTCTCCCAATAGACTAGAAAGAGCGAAATTAAAAATCCGCGATCTGTTTGATCTTAATCTCAATACTAAGATCGGTCTAATGGCTTATGCAGGAACATCACATGTGATCTTTCCTCCTAGCCAGGATAAACAAATTATGGTACCATACATGAATGCCATAAAACCACGTATTATGCCTATCTCTGGGAGCAACTACTCTATATTGATAAACAATGTAGATACTCTATTAAAAGCAGTCGAAGCCCCATCAACGATCCTACTTGTTACAGATGAGCTTACACATGATGATGCAACCCAATTGTCGAATTATATCAATAAAAGTAGGAACTATCTTATAGTATGGCAGATGAGCACACAAAATGGAGGAGTCGTACCATCTCCACTAAATTCCCAAAAACCACTCCGTCATAATAGAAAAGTAGTAAGATCATCTTCTGATCCAGAGGTAGTATCCTTCTTGCAGCTCAATGATCATATTTGGGTTATTCCTATTACATTAGATGAAACCGACACAAAGTATATTGGGAATATTATCAACCAACATAAAGTGATAAAGAAAGCTTCAGATGAAAAATCGAATCAATGGGAAGATGTTGGCATTTGGTTCTTAATTCCTTGTTTAATTCTTGGACTTCTATGGTTCCGTAAAGGTTGGGTAATAGGGTGGTGTATTCTTATAACAACTCTAATTTCATCATGCTCCATAGATTCAAAACAAGCAAATTGGTGGTACACAAACAACTACAGGGCTGAGAATGCTCTTAATAACGGAGATTACCTAACTGCTGCAAATTTGTATGACACCCCATCGAACAAAGCATATGCCCTCTATAAGAGCGGAGACATTGAAAATGCTGCATCTCTATATGCAATGGATACAACAGCTCAATCTAAATATAATTTAGGGCTTATATATGCACAAAATGGCGATCTTCTTATGGCGAAAGCTTCCTTTGAAATGGCAATACAGAAAGACCCATCACTTTCCATTGCAAACGACAGGTTAGATACAATCAATGCTCTAATTAAGAAAAAACCTAGGCTCTTGAAAGTACTGCAGGAAGAAAAACATAGAAGCATACAAAAATTTGATAATATTGAGAAGATATCCCCAAAAGATCAAAAGCTATCAGATAATGATTATAATGCAAATCGGGATACTACAGACAATAGTCACAACAAAGTATACAGCGATAAGCACAAGTATAAAGAAGCCGATTGGCCACAAAATGATAAAGATAACAACAAACAATTGCGTAATCAAGTAGAAGCTTCCTCATTAATTCTAGAAAAGACGGAAAGTGACCCAAGTGAATTTCTACGTAGAAAATTTATTCTTCAGCAAAAAAAGCACTATTCTAATGTTGTGAAAGGAGAAAAGACATGGTAAGAAAGATCCTATATATCCACCTATTACTATTAATTTCAACAATAGCTCTAGGACAAAAACCTTTTGCAAAAGCATATATCAATCGTTCTCAAGTATATAAATCACAACCTCTGAAGTTAACCATCAAAGTATATTCCCCTAGGTGGTTCACACAAGGCTTACAATTTGAGAATCTAAAAATTGAAGATGCGTTTATTGTTCCTTTTACTCAAACATTAGCAGGGAAAGAGATTGTCAACAGACACTCCTATGCTGTCTTAACATTCTTCTATCTCGTATTCCCATACAACACTGGGACCATTCATATTCCTAAGGTTCCTGTAACAACATATATCCCAATGGGAAACAGCTACAAGGAGACAAAAATAGAATTAACAACCAATAATTTGACATTTAAGAGTCTTCCTCTTCCACCAAATGCTCCAAATTTAGTTGCATCAAATGTATATATCAAAGATAGATGGAACAAGACATTTAACAAACTCTATGAAGGAGATGTACTCGAAAGAGAAATAACAATAACAGCCTACGGCACTATCCCTAATTTTATCCCATTTATCGAAATGAAGGAAGTGTCATTTGCAAAAATATACAAAACACAAAACCTTACCCAGCAAAACATAGATAAAGAGAGTGGAATAGTTATCAGCAAGCGAATTGAAAAATTTTCATACCTATTAACAAAAGAAGGAGAGTTCTCTATGCCTGGCACCCAAGTCACATTCTTCAACCCACTGCTTGGGAGCTACAAAGAAAAGAACAGTATGCCCACATATATTGAAATCACCAAGAACACTCAACTTGGCATTGTAGAGTCGATGATAGATAGTCTCGAAACGCAACAAGCAAGAATTCAGTCAATGATACCCAAAGAGCAGTTTAAGAGACGACTTATTCTCTTTACAGTTCAACATAAATGGCAACTATTCGGAATAGCAATCTTGATACTCCTCATCAAACAGATATTAAAAGCGAGACATCCTATTACAGCAAAGATCTCACAAAGAAAAAGAGAATACATTAGTTCTGAACGTCACGCATTTAAAGAACTTCTCAAAGAAGGAAAATTCTCGTCGCCTAAATATTTAACCAAATTATATCGATGGATGTATAAACTCCCAAACAAAGAGGTCTCCATCATAAAGCTAGTAAACAAGACAAAGGGAGAAACCTTTAAATCTGTTCATGAGCGTGTTCTTGAAAGAGTATACCGCAATAGAGGAATAAAAATAAAAGAGAACTATCAATATACTTTATGGAAATACAGACGGCTTATATTTCAGAAAAAGGAAATCCACAAAACAAATCTTGAAGACTGGTAGCTCACCCCAACCAACCATTTCATAATCAACGTAAAAAACACGCTTAACCCATCAATAAAGGCATAAAAAAGATCGTTAGTTATTTTTAACGATCTTTTTTATGCCTTTATTGATGGGTTAAACAAATCTTTCTACTTTCATATCATCATTTTCTAGAACAAAACTTGTTTATAAACCACTTCTCCATCTCTAACCACGGCTTTGTAGTACTTTCCTGAATACTTATAATATGAATCACCGTCTTTCTTGACAACCACTGCCCCTTCTGGTATCTCCTTTAATATTTCACCCGAAGGGTTAGGAACTACTACATAATGCACCTCTTCTCCAACGATTTCAGGACGATAATACGCACCATGACTTACATAGTACTTAGTACCATTTTGCTCAATACTACGAGTACCCTCAGGCAACTCTGTCACCATTACTCCAATGGGCGCCTTCACTACTTTATATTTCTTCTTCTTTATCTTTAAGTAATAAGTTCCCGCATAATAATAATATGTATTTCCTTGATAATCAAACGTAGAACAATTGGCTGGTAATGATGAGATCGTTGCCCCAATAGGAGCCTCAGAAACCTGATATTTTGATCCAGATTCCACATAATAGACGCCTTCATTGTAATAGTATGGCACACTGTTAACATGTACTACAATATACGTAGGAGGTAATACTGGCACATAGAATCCAACCGGATGCCAATATGGACCCCAATATGAAGGCCCTCTATAGATAGGTGGTCTTGTCACCACCACATGCCGCGGCGGTGTGTGTACAATCACAGTTCTTCTGGGTGGAGTAACCACAACCCTATGCATACTAGGTCTTACAACCGTTGTGCGCCGTACCACTCGTTGGCCCCAAAGTGGCACAACAAAAAATATTAGTAATATAACTACAAAATTTCTAATCATAACATTTTTTTAAAATTTCGTTCTCTTCTCTAACTTGAAATTCAACACATAACCTACTGGAACTTTCATATCGCCATTGTTTGTTAATAACTGTAACCCTCCCATTACAGCAGCACCACGACCAGCACCTTTACCTCCATTAAAGACTGCTCCTATAGCAGCCCCTGCACCTGCTTTGCGTACGGTCTCTTTCCCTGCATTCTCTGACGACAAAACCAACGTAAAAGTCTCAATAGGGTAATACATATTTTTGTATTGAATATGTGTCAGTTTCAATACAATTTCTGCAGATCCAGCTAGTCTTCCCCCTTTTTTTGCAGATAAAATTACCCCTTGAGCCTTACTATTCTGAGGTAAGATAGAACCGTCAGCAGTTATAATATCCATGGATACCACTCCAGCAAACTTGCTCCCAGGTTGAATCGCTGAAGCGACCAATAAAGAAGATATTCTTATTGGAATCATCGTTCCAGCCTCAAGCACCAAAGTAACTGTTGAATCAGGTTTTACCGCTGTAGAAGCACCTAAATTGACCTCTTGACCTAATGCTCCAAGATTACCAAACAATAATATTAATGACACCAATATAACACAAACGAATAATCGAGTTCTCAGCTTCATAATTACATCTTTTTAATGTCACTACTCATATTTATTGACTCAAAAACCGAACCACAAATAATTTAGGGACGTCATTTAAATAATCATTAACAACAATACAACCAAAGCCTTAACAACAGTCATTTTTTAATAAAAACTCTCTTTTTATGTGGTATCAAAATATGTTTGTATTATTGTTATCATAGAATAAACACAAACAAATTTCAATTGTTTAAGCAAGTGCTATAAATTAGAATGTAGCCTAATATGAAAATAGCTTATGAATAAGAAAGAAAGATACAATAAGGTCATCGACTGGTTTCAAAAAAATATGCCAGTAGCTGAAACCGAACTAGACTATCGAAACCCTTTTGAATTGCTTGTTGCAGTTATCCTTTCAGCACAATGCACTGATAAAAGAGTCAATATTGTCACGCCAGCACTTTTTGAAGTATATCCTAATGCGAAGAAGATGGCACAAGCAGAAGTATTCGAAATATTTGAATATATTAAGTCCATATCATTCCCAAACAACAAAGCAAATTATCTAGTAGGAATGGCTCATATGATACACACTAAATATCAAGATGAAATTCCCAGTAAGGTGAGCGAGTTAATTACACTGCCAGGAGTCGGGAGAAAAACCGCAAACGTAATAGTTTCTGTGATTTTCGATAAACCAGCTATGGCAGTAGATACTCATGTTTTTAGAGTATCAGAACGAATCGGACTTACATATCGCTCTAAGACCCCATTGGAAACTGAAAAACAACTTGTTAAATTTATACCCAATAAACTCTTACCTATCGCACATCATTGGCTAATACTACATGGACGCTATACATGTGTTGCAAGAAAACCAAAATGTGATTCATGTGGTCTAACTGAATGGTGTAGATGGCATGCCAAAGAACATAAAAAAAGCTAAGTAATTTTAAACCATTCAAAATAATTCCCTTTACAATATTCAATCTATCATAAAATTTTCCTATCTTTAGAGCAGTAATAATATAGCTAACCTCATCGAAATGGGTTGTAGTCATAAACTATAGCTATCATTATTTTTTTTGTGCGCCCGACTATAACCACACAAACAATTCATACCCATCGATTTTTCACTATTAAAAGTCGATGCGGTACGACGTCACCCTACCACACTAACAAATTAATAGTTTTACCCCACTAATACTTACTTTTAGGTATTTATGCTTGCATTCACAAGTTCTTATGCTATATTTACACAAAAGTTTTAAACATATTGTCACAAAAGCACATGTTATACAATAGGTTTTGTTACAAAAAAGTGAAACATTCTATAAAGACATTGGTTATAGAATAGATACAGATCCGATAATACAACTCGGAACAATGTTTAAGACTGTATTATACTTAGTAGTGAAGTAAAAAAAATAGATATATCAATTTTGTTATTTAGATAGACTTAAGAAAAGATCGCTATGTTACAAAACAAAGACCTTATCCAATACCTGAACCTTAAACTCACGGAGTTAGGGCAGCCAGGTTTTAAGTTTGATTCAGAAACATCAGAAAACCAAAGTGCAATTCTTCAACTTACCGAAGAATTAATGCTTAGTTATAAAGAGAAGTATCGTCGTATGGACGATCGGATCTCTAGTGCTGACCGTCGTATTCAAGACTTCTTAAACGATTATCTTAAAGATTTAGACGAAGAGGTCAAACTTCCTTCTCAAACACTAATTCTAGACAAACCAGGATTGGCTCGAGTATTAAGTCTTCCTCCAAATAAAGATGTATTCAAAAACCAATACGTTACAACAACTCGTTTAGAGCAGGGACTGGTTAATAACCCTAGAAACGACAAACGTACGACCAAAGGAACATTCCATATTGTTGCTGACGGGCTTCCTGTTCCTCTAGATAAAAAAGAGGTACCACGCGTTACATTTGCAAGACTATTTAATTTAGCAATGCAACCCGATGCTGAATTAAAAACCCTTCCTTTCACTTCGGCACAAGAAAATAAAGCAGAGATATTCACATCTTTCCTTATTCGCCCTGTAGTTTGTCCTAAGGTTACAAACTTTATCGAAGAGAAACGTATGGAAATCCGTTTCTATGCACCGGGAGCATTGGTGAGTAACATTGACTTTGTGGAAACGATCTTTGGCAATGCAGGAGACCCATTCCTTGCAGAAAACGATGCAGCTCTTGACCCAGAACATTGGACAGGACACACCGGCTGTATCATCCTCGCTCCTCATTTGAGCAATTACACTAAAAAGGAACTTGGTCTCCCACATTATGATGACGCCACAGAACGCCAACGTAATGATGAAATGTGTTGGAAAGATGCAAGTGAAAAATATAACGATGGTTCTCCATTTAAATTAACTTGTCGTGACGAAAAAGGGGTTACGGTAACACTGATTGCAGACAATTACTTTGGTTATTCAAAGAAAGAGGTAAAAACTCAGATTGGATATTCTGCAAATCTATACGGTTTAGTTGAGGAAGAACACGCTGGAGGTGCCATTGCTTACCAACGAATGAACCTAGGTGACTTCTTCTCTGGGGTGCAGTATATGAGCATGTTAAAAAAAGACTACTCATTTAATGATGTCAAAAAGACTCTTGGCGACATTATGAAGGTGTATCCTGAGAACTATGCTGTAGACAAACGTTATCCAAATATCTTCTATATCCAAGAAGATGCAAAAATGGATATCTACAAGGGTAAAGTTACATGGAAACACAACGGAGAAGAGTACAATTTATCGCTTCAACCAGGATATATATTTATCCACCCATCTGGACACAAGATCCACTTAGAGAAGCATCCTTCGGCTCCATCATGGAGACTAATTAGTACTTTTGCAGAAGGTACATTCTGTCATAAGCCTGCAACTGTATCTGGTGGAGGTAAGAGTGAAATCTCTAAATCATTGATGAATGCCATTATCTACGGATCACTATTTGTTGATGATTTTGAAAAGGATTTCAAGCTTATTGATCAAGTGATCAACTATGACTACTCTCAAAGATGGAAAGAGCGCAAAGACAAGACTAAAACAACATCTCGTTCTCTACTTAGTCCAGAACGTTCTATTGGATCGGTAATTAAACTTTTAACTCCTAGTCAATATCATACAGACGAATATAATGAGATCATTAGCACTATCCCAGATAGAGTAAGAGCTATTGTTCTATTTATTAAGCGTCTTTACAGAGAACAAGGGGAACAAAAAGGTTGGAAAGAGATGTTCTCTGTAGACACCGTTAATGGCAAGCAAGGACATGAATTGAAGTTCAACAACCGCCAAGTAATTGCTTCTTACCTGCGTCTAGGATTCGACCTAGACAACTCGTGGTACTTACATAAACTGAGAACAGACTTCATGGCAGCACAAAAAGTGCAGATGGAAGATGATATTTCTGCGTCAGTAGTAGTTCCTACCTCTCAGATCAATATGTCTAAAAAAGTAGACAACCCTTCTGTGAAGTTCACTACAAACTGTGAGAACTACTTCTTTCAGCGTCCAGATGAAGCAATTGTTCGGGGGTATGATAAAGAAGCGGAAGCGGATTTAACAAGTCCTAATACATTTATATCAAACTATGAGCCAATGAACCAAGAACAAGCAAAAGCTTTGGTTTCTGATGCTGTAGGTTTTGATAAATATACACAACCAGTAAAAGATCTGATCACTAAAGTTGCAAAAGGAGAAGGAAAACAGTTCTTTATTGCACCGTCACACCCTCGTATTATTGGCGATGGGAAACCAACCAAGAATCCTCGTTACCTTCAAGAACGTACTGATCAAGATCCTTTCGAGAATTACTTGACTGATATCGGAACTCGCGTAGCTCGTAATGTTGCAACAAATCGTCCAGTCTATCGTCCAGTAAATGCGGTGCTTTCTGGGAGAAGAAACAATCCTCAAGATAAAGAAGCTGGAATTAGACCTCTTAGTGTCTACAACCCTCTTCACTATCAAGAGCTTCCAGAGCTACTGATGGATTACATCTGTAGTTTGACTGGAAAATCACCTTCAACAACTGGAGCTGGGACAGAAGGAGCACTCACCAAAGGGCCTTTCAATATGTTGTCGCCAACAAGTGATATAAACAACTCACTTCTATCTTTCATCCTTACGGGATACCAAGGGTACTCAACCGCAGCAGGGTGGGTAGGATCTGAAAACCGTTTCGATCATGATATCTCGCTATTGGTACCGGAATTATGGTGTCGTATGACTGCAGAAGATGCTGATGCAAATCATCTAATTAAGGATGGAGCGTTAGAAAAGATTGAAGATTTCGAACACAACGGAAAGACAATTAAAGCTTCGCGTCTGGGATACCGTATAACAAAGGATTTCTTATTCCGATACATGGGACGCGTATTTGATGAACCAGGTGCTGTCTTCACAGAAAAGATGTTAAAACCAGAACTACAAGATCTAGAAGCATATGTAGATGGCATCAACAACATCGTGGAAGCACAAGAAAAAGTAGCTCTAAACTACTTTCAAGACAACTCTATCGAAGGTGCAATTCCTCTAGTAAAAGTTCTGCTTCATATGATGGCATACGGACACTACGAAGGGAAAGATCTAAGCAGTCCAGACCTTAGAAAGATGTTCGATCGCGACTATGTGCTGAACTCAGACTGGTATAAAGCACGTTTGGTACGCAAACAAGAGATCGATACAGCATATATAGAAAAGGAAATCACTTACCTTAACGATTTTATCTCTGAATCTTACAATGCTGAGTATGTTCAGAACTTAGAACTTGCAAAAAAACTTTCGAAACTAGAAACCGATTTAGCTTTCGTAAAGTCTGATGCTTATCTAGAGAAAATCAATGGAACCATTGGAGCAGATATTCTTTATAAGGGATAATCACTTCTGATTCCAAAATAATATAAAGCGTTGGTTGGCTCACTTTGCAAATCAACGCTTTTTTAATACCCCCTCAATTTTACCTAAACGGTTACCAATGAATTTTGTGTAATATTTATGGCACTACCAACAAAAAGAATAAATTTGTGTTCAGTTAATATAATATTATTCTTATGAAATATCTCCTTTTATTATATACTATTTTTAGTCATATTAATACCGAAGCTCAGCCTATCGATTGGCTTAGTAGAGCCCAAGAGGGCAACCTCCAGGCTCAGTATCGTCTTGGTAAATCTTATCTGGTGGGAGACACAATCCCCAAAAACATCGAACAAGCCATATACTGGCTCGAAAAAGCATCCCTAAAAAAAGAACCTAGGGCGATGTATCTTCTTGGGCTTTGCTATTACAAAGGGAATGGAAAAATTCAGAACGACACAGCTGCCTACAGATATTTTAAAGACTCTGCCCTTCAGGGCTATCCACAAGCCCAATACTCTCTTGCATTAAGATACCTCAATGGTGAGGGGGTAAAAAAGAATGAACAACGTGCCTTCCATTGGTTTCGCAAGGCTTCTGAATCAGGAATAGCCCAAGCACGCTACTCAGTTGGTTTACGATTTCAAAAAGGAGAAGGCGTACAGATGAACAAACGGATGGCACTAAGGCTTTACCAAGAGTTGGTTTTACAATCTCCACATGACCCATATTATGACTATTTTCTAGGTTATAGCTACTACTATGGCACCTGTGGCATCACAGACACCAATACAGGAAGTAGGTATATCCAAAAAGCAGCAATCAATGGCTGTTCAGAAGCCCAGCAACTACTAAAACATATAGCCAAAACAAATAATGCACAACAGAAAGTGGCCTATTTTTAACCCTACAGATCTTTTTATATGTTAGAAACGATACTACTAGCACTGATTATTGTTCTTTTGATATTCATTATCTTAAGAAAAAAACAAGTGAATGCTCCATCCAGTTTAAACGAAGAGACACGAATTGAATTAGAATTACTCCGCAATGAAAATATTCAGTTTAAAAACCAACAACAAACACTACAAACACAGCGTGATCAACTAATTCGTCTTCAAACAGAGAAGCAAAATCTTTTAGTGCAACAACAACAACTTCAAGATCAAATTACACTTAAACAAAGTAATATAGAGAATAAAGATCAAGAACTCTCATCTCTGCGTTCATCGCTACATCAGCTCACTTTCGAGAGAGATAACCTTGAAACACAAGTAGCTCAAGAGCGAGAAAGTATTGAAGCTACAAAATGCCAGTTAGAGAAAGAATTTCAATTACTTGCAAACAGAGTGCTTGAAACCAATAGCGAACGTTTTGTTGCCACAAACAAAGCCTCTTTAGATGCAATTTTAAAGCCTTTAAGAGACAATATTGATCTCTTTAAGGGAAAAGTAGAGGAAGTCTATGATAAAGAGTCAAAACAGCGCTTTAGCTTAGAACAAGAGGTGAAAAAATTGATGGAGCTTAACCAACGTATTAGTACGGATGCGCAGAATCTGACACATGCACTCAAAGGAGAAAGCAAGGTGCAAGGGAATTGGGGAGAGATGATTCTAGAATCCATATTAGAGAAATCAGGATTACGTAAGGGACAAGAGTATCTAATGGAACATGTTCTTAGAGATAGTGAAGGCAAAAAATTAAGAAATGAACAAGGCAACTCAATGCGACCAGATGCAGTGATATTATATCCTGACCAGCGCCAAGTAATCGTAGACTCTAAAGTATCACTGAATGCTTACATTAGATATTGTGACGCAGATGACCCTTCTCTACAACAAAACGAACTTAATCTACACGTGGCGGCCATCAAACAACATGTCACTTCACTAAGCAAAAAGTCCTACGACGACTATCCAGAGGCTTTAGACTTTGTTATGATGTTCATTCCTAATGAACCTGCCTATATGGCAGCAATGAGACATGATGCTCAACTTTGGCAATATGCTTACGAAAAAAGAATTCTGATTCTCTCTCCCACCAATCTCATCACCGCCCTTAAACTAGTATCTGACCTATGGAAACGAGAACATCAGAACATCAATGCATTAGAGATCGCTGAGCGAGGAGGGAAATTGTATGATAAATTTGTTGGCTTTGTAGAGAATCTACAAAAAGTAGAAAAGAATCTCAACCAAGCACAAGGTAGTTTCAATGATGCCTTCAAACAACTCTATACAGGAAAAGACAATTTGATAAGACAAACAGAGAAACTCAAAGAGTTGGGAGTAAAAAACAAAAAGAAATTCCCCGAAAAATATACCAATGAAGATTTTCCTTCATTACCATAAAAGCACAAAAGCGTATTATGTTTCTGTAGAATAGAAAAACATAATACGCTTAATGGCCTATCCTAAACTGTATAAAATGGATTTGCTTGCGCTGTAGGCGTAATAACCATATCGTTCACACACACATGCTTGGGTGTGTTGGTAACATATACAATAGCATCAGCGATATCCTCCGCTTTCAATGGAACAAACTGCTGATACACAACCTCAGCCCTATCAGCATCTCCTTTAAAACGAACCAACGAGAATTCGGTCTCCACCATTCCTGGTGCAATATTGCTTACTTTAATCCCATCTTCTAGCATATCAATACGCATCGCTTTACTCAAAGCATCCACTGCATGTTTAGTTGCACAATAAACATTACCATACTTATAAACATCTTTTCCAGCAATAGATGAGACATTAATTATATGTCCATCTTTTCTTTCTACCATATTAGGAGCAATAGCTCTAGTTACATATAGTAGCCCTTTAATATTTGTATCGATCATTCTCTCCCAGTCATCTACGACCCCATCTTGCAGCAACTCTAGTCCCACTGCCAATCCAGCATTATTAATCAAGACATCAACATCTTGCCAAGTCTTTGTAAGTGATGCAATCGCCGCATCGACCTCAGACTTCTTTGTTACATCAAAACATAATGAAGCAACCTGTATTCCTTCATTTTTCAGTCTCACAACCAACTGATTCAAACGATCTTGACGTCTTCCAGTTACTATTAAGCGATGCCCTTGAGCTCCAAACTGCAGAGCACAAGCCTCTCCGATACCAGCCGTAGCTCCTGTTATCAATATAGTCTTCATAATCATTAATCTATTAAGACATTAAAAATCAAAACAACATTACTTATGTCGTTGATACTCTAAAGATATCCAAAAAATATTCATCAAACCATATAGATAATCAAAACTGGGTAGATTCCTTCATCCATACTATGATAAAAAAGTGTCTATTTTCATTTATTATATCTACTCTACATCAGAGCAACGAGAGACGAAGAAATAATACCAGTCGAACCAACACAACTTATTTCATGGATAAAAACGGTGTTATTAATGACTGCCAAGATATATTGGCTACTTAAAAGACAGACGCTGGTTACACGGATCTGGACGACTCTATCTATTATGACTTTTCATCACTCCTCAGTCATTAATACTGCCTGAGGGTGTCACTTTTATTAACACTAGACAAATAGATAAATCTTAAACAAGTTTTGTAAACAATGGAACTATCCCCTATCTCAACATGAATATAATTTATAGCGTGGTTTATTTACTTACAGAGTAGGCTGTTTTATATATACACCTTTTGGCTCGCCGATACCATAAAAAAACAAAGAGGTAGTATACCAAATTCTCACAAAAATTAATCATAAAATAGAGTAAAAAAGAACCCTACTAATTTGGTGGATATTAGTAGAAAGTAATGTGATATGACTACCCTATAAATTACGATGAACAGACAACCCTAATATTGTAGTAGTAAGCTTATCAACTAGAGGATTTGTTGTTCTTATGTAAATCGACTTTATCCTTTGACTGTTTAATCTCTCGATCATTTATATCAATTTTAGAATCTTTAAAAGGAATTATACGATCGGTATGTTTAGGGATTTACACTATTTTCGTCGGCCTTTCGATGACCAAGCTCAATTTTTGTACAGAGAAAGGAAAACAGATTGAAGAAGATTGTTTAAACACATCGGCAAAACAGGTCTTAGTCTAAAAAAATGGTTTATATCATAGAACTTGTATCCCACCTAATATATGGACTGATTCTACTTAATCATGGATTAACAGTGAGCTAACATTAGCAATTAACTTTCGATATTTACATAACGTTTTTCTCTGTTTTGAGACTACCTACAAAAAATAGGGTAGGCAAATTATAAGCAATAAACACAAAAACGGAATTATTCACGTTTGTGAAAAAGAGATCCATTCCTATCAACAAAAAAAATGTACTAGAGCAAAAAGGGAACCATGTTGATCTCTCATCTCTCAATATTTCTTTTTATGGTAAAATTATGCTGCAAAAACGGTATTTCTTTTTTAGATTTGACGTACATTTGTAGGTAGCGGCAACGCTATGAAATAAGAATAATATAAAGCAAATAAATATAGATATGTCATTTATTGATAAATTTCTTTCCAAAATTTTCGGAAATAAATCGAATCGAGACATTCAAGAGATCATGCCTATTGTCGAGAAGGCAAAGGCTGAATATGATCGTATGAATAAGCTTTCGAACGATGGTTTGAGAAATGAAACACTTCAACTTCAAGCAAAAATACAAGAGTATATCCAACCAGAAGAGAAGAAGGTTGCGACATTGAAACTCAAAGTAGAGGATCATCAAACGGCTATCGAAGCCAAAGAGGAAATCTACAAAGAGATTGATCTAATTGAAGGTAGCATTAACGAAAAGATAGAGGAAATACTTAAAGAGATTCTTCCAACTGCTTTCGCTATTGTTAAAGATACTGCACGACGATTTACTGAAAACGACCAAATTGAAGTTACTACTTCTGGATTTGACCAACAGTTGGCTGCACGCTACGAACATGTTAATATCGAAGGTGATAAAACCTTTTTTCAAAATCAATGGGTCGCTGGTGGAAATATGAACATCTGGAGCATGATACACTATGATGTACAGCTGATTGGTGGTACCGTTCTTCATTCAGGTAAAATCGCTGAGATGGCAACAGGAGAGGGTAAAACACTGGTAGCAACACTTCCTGTATACCTAAACGCACTTGCAGGCAGAGGAGTTCACGTTGTAACGGTGAATGACTATCTAGCTAAACGTGACTCGGAGTGGATGGGACCACTTTATCAGTTCCATGGTCTCTCAGTCGACTGTATTGATAAGCACCAACCAAACTCAGAAGATCGTCGACAAGCCTATTTAGCAGATATCACTTTCGGTACGAATAACGAATTTGGGTTCGACTACCTTCGTGATAATATGGCTACCAGTCCTGAAGATTTGGTACAACGTAAACATCATTATGCAATTGTCGATGAGGTCGATTCTGTATTGATTGATGATGCACGTACACCATTAATTATTTCTGGACCCATCCCTAAAGGCGAAGATCACCAATTTGATGAGTTGAAACCAGCAGTCGACATCTTGGTTCAAGCACAACGCAAATTGGTTACAGAGATCCTTGCGGAAGCAAAACAGAAAATTAAATCGGGAGACAACAAAGTAAAAGAAGAGGGAGCTATGCTACTTCTTCGTGCACACAAAGGTTTTCCAAAGAATAAAGCAATCATTAAATTCCTAAGTGAAGATGGCATTAAGGCTTTAATGATAAAGAGTGAAAACTTCTATATGCAGGATAACAATAAGCATATGCATATTGTTACCGATCCTCTTTACTTTATCATTGAAGAGAAGATGAACTCTATTGAACTTACTGACAATGGACACGAACTTTTATCTAAAGGGGTAGAAGATACTTCTTTCTTCGTTTTGCCAGATGTAGGATCAGAGATTGCAGATATTGAGAATAATACATCTCTCGATAATGACGAGAAGCTTCGTATTAAAGATGAATTGCTACAAAACTATGCAATAAAGTCGGAGCGTGTTCACACCATCAACCAGTTATTGAAAGCATATGCTATGTTCGAAAAGGATACAGAATATGTGGTGATGGACAACAAGGTAAAAATTGTAGATGAGCAGACTGGTCGTATAATGGAAGGTCGTCGTTACTCAGATGGTCTACATCAAGCGATTGAAGCAAAAGAGAACGTGAAGATTGAGGCAGCAACACAAACCTTTGCAACGGTTACCCTTCAGAACTACTTCCGTATGTATCACAAGTTGAGTGGTATGACTGGTACTGCAGAAACGGAAGCAGGTGAATTTTGGGATATCTACGAATTGGATGTAGTGGTTATTCCGACCAACCGTCCGATTGCACGTAATGATCAAGATGACAAAGTTTACTTCACTAACAAAGATAAGTATAATGCTGTTATACAAGAGATTATAACTCTAAATCAGCAAGGCCGTCCTATCTTGGTCGGTACTACTTCAGTTGAAATTTCTGAATTGTTATCTCGTATGTTGAAGATGCGTGGCATCAAGCACAACGTACTGAATGCAAAACTACACCAGCGTGAGGCAGACATTGTTGCTGAAGCAGGTAAAGAGGGTGCGGTTACCATTGCTACAAACATGGCAGGTCGTGGTACAGATATCAAACTAATACAAGAAGTAAAAGACAATGGTGGTTTGGCCATCATTGGAACAGAACGCCATGAATCTCGTCGTGTAGACCGTCAGTTGAGAGGTCGTGCAGGACGTCAAGGTGACCCCGGATCATCTCAATTCTTTGTTTCGTTTGAAGACAAGTTGCTTCGTCTATTTGGTGCAGAAGGTATGATTAATGCACTATCTAAGTCTAAATTTACAAGACCTGAAGAAGGAGAGTCAATACAGAGTAGTATGATTACAAAACGTATTGAGGCTGCACAGCGTAAAGTAGAGGAGAACAACTTTGGAGTTCGTAAGAATCTACTTGAGTATGATGATGTAATGAACTCTCAGCGTGAGGTGATCTACAAGAAACGTCGTCATGCACTATACGGAGAGCGTATCGATACAGATATTCTTAACATGATGTATGATGCGGCAGACTCACTAGTAGAAGAGTATCATCCGCTAGGAAACGAAGGATTCGAAGACTTTAAACTAGAAATGATCCGCTTCTTATCTGTAGAGTATCCTTTCGATCAAGATCATTTTGTAAAAGAGAGCCCTAGTACATTAACAGAGGAGTTGTACAAGGTCGTGATCGAGCGCTATGAACGCAAAGTGGAAGAAATTCGTGAACAAGCTATCCCAGTTATTAAGGATGTACACGAAAATCAAGGACACCTGTATACTAATATCGTGGTTCCAATTACGGATGGTCGTTTGATGTATAACATTGTTTGTAACTTAGAAAAGGCAAACGAAACAGATTGTCGTGAATTGGTATTGGCTTACCAAAAACAAGTTATTCTTGCAACCATCGATGACAACTGGAAAGAGCAGTTAAGAGAGTTAGATGATCTTCGTCAATCGGTTCGTAATGCACAGTATGAGCAGAAAGATCCTCTTTTGATCTATAAGTTCGAATCATTCACCCTATTCAAAACAATGATCGACAAGGTGAACAAAACGGTAGTTTCGACTTTGATGAAAGGTCAAATTCCAGCAAGATCACCAGAAGAGATTGAGGAAGCAGAAGCTCCCAAAAAAGAGAACAAACCTAAGTATCAAGAGCAACGCTCTGAAGTAGCCAATCATGACACAAGAGAGAAGCAAAAGGTGCAACCTCGTCGTGTAGAGAAAAAGGTAGGACGTAACGAACCATGTCCATGCGGTAGTGGTAAGAAGTTCAAGCAATGTCACGGTAAGAATCAATAAGGGATTCTTATGGTCTTGCGATAGTTAATATACATAGGGGAGATTTTCGCAGAAGATCTCCCCTATATTTCATGTAAAACTAATTTTATTTCTATGTTACTTTCAATTACTTGGAATGTATCTCCAGAAATCTTTATCATCAGTCCTATTAAAACCAATTGGCACTTTCTATTTTTTGTTCTAATGGGTATTTTAATTGGAAAAGGAGTCTTTCAATATATTCAGAAAAAGAAATTTGAAACCAGTAGCATCCTTACTCTAATTGGGATTGCTATCGTAGGAATGGTATTGTGGGATAAATACCCTATCCATTTTATGACCCCCAAACTAGAAATTCGCTGGTATGGTATGGCTTTTGCGATGGGATTTATGTTGGGATACAAATTATTAGAAAAGATGTTCTCATCAGAAAAGGTTCCACACGAATGGGTCGACAAAATTTTTATATATGTGTTTGTTGCCACTATAGTCGGCGCAAGACTTGGACATGTAATATTTTATGATCTTAACTATTATCTTGCAAATCCATCAGAAATCCTTAAAACTTGGCACGGAGGGTTAGCTAGTCATGGTGGAACTATTGGTATTATCATTGCGATTTACTTCTATTCGAAGTATATCACAAAAAGATCAATGATTTGGGCTTTAGACCGTTTGGCTGTACCCGTAGCATTGGTAGCGATGATGATCCGCTTAGGAAACCTTATGAACTCAGAGATTTATGGTGTTGTAACAGATCTTCCTTGGGGGGTAATCTTTGCTCGTAATGGGGAAACGGTAGCTAAACATCCAACGCAGGTTTATGAGGCTCTTTCTTACCTTTTCACTTTTGCGACATTAATGTGCTTCTATTGGAAAACAAACAAGAAAGAAAAAGAAGGTTTCTTGCTAGGGGTTTTCTTTATTGGGGTATTTCTATCACGTTTCCTAATTGAGTTCATCAAAGAGGATCAAGAAGCTTTTGAAGCTGGAATGCTACTAAACATGGGGCAATTATTAAGTATTCCTTTTGTTTTAGCTGGGATATACTTAATCTACAGAAGCTCTAAAAAGAGATAAAAGCTAATCTATCAACAAAGAGGTGGCTATTCTACGAAATAACCACCTCTTTTCGTTCTCACATAAAATGAAATACAAAAACCTACTACTAATCCCCTTGTTCTTATGCTCAACACTCAACATACTAGCACAAGATAATTGTAACAGATGGAGATCAATCCTGGACACCTCCTATGTAAGACATACTAAGCCGAAAAACTACAAGTTATGGATACCCACCATAGCTGCCATTGGAACAGGGTTTGCTCTTGACCACTTCATTCAAGTAGGCCCCAACGACAAAGAACAAGGGAATAGAGGTATCTCCTATTTAGGAGAAGCAAAAGTCGTGACCCCCTTATCAGTCAGCCTTGCCATCACAGGATGGGCGATAAAGGATGAGAAGCTATCGGTTACGAGCCAGAAATCATTTGAAGCGATTATAGCAGCAGCAGCTATAGCCTCGCTTATGAAATATGCTACAGGAAGAGCTCGTCCATATACAGAATACAACTATAACCACTATTTCCCATTTCAAAAAGATGGAAAAGACTATAGATCACTCCCGTCAGGGCATGCGACCATGGCATTTGCATTCTTCACTCCTTTTGCAGAAAACTACTCTCGATGGATCTATCTAGTTCCTATTGCAGTTTCAGCGCAACGAGTAATAGAAAAACAACATTGGCCTTCAGATGTAATAGTTGGTGCCGCCATTGGTTGGGGGATAGGCTACTTTCTTGCACACAAGAAAACTCATAAAATTGGAATATGTCCTAATGGAATATGCGTTTACCTATAGCAGAACTATTTCGACACGATAAATAGGCAAGTCAATCAATATCAAAAAATCTTTGATCTAAACAGCTAATATATTACGGTGTAATTTTTATTTGGTATTTGGACAGTAATCCCAAAGCTGTTTGGGTGGAAAATTTCGCCCCTTTCATTTTATTGTTATCAGGATCAATAACAAGGTGGATTGCCGATCGGAAATCAGCCTGGGTGAGGTCACATCGATAAAATAGCGTTTGATCTAGATCTGTATCATCAAAATTGACTTTGCAGAGTCTACAAGATTCCATGATACCATGTTTAAATTGTGTATTTATAAAGCTACATGCTCGAAGATCCATATTTAAAAACACCGATTGATCTAACCTAGAGTTGTTAAAATCCATGGAGAGCAAGAAAGGATTAACACCCTGAAATGCAACTCCTTGCATCAAACACTCCTTAAAAATCACAGATCGAAATGATGTTCCAGTAAGATCAACCATAGAGAAATTACATCCAATAAATTCACAATCTTCGAATTCAAATCCTTTAATGTCGACAGAACTAAAATCTATTTGTTTAAACTGACATTCAATATAATGTGTCTTCTCTTTAGCAATTTTGGCACACACTTGTTCTTCGATAATATCCATAAAATAGGGATTACATAGTTAGTAATCCCTAAATATAGTAACGAAATCAATTCGTTTATTATCTATTCTTATAATTCTTCACCAACCACACCAATAAGTGCCATACGTGAACCAATACGCTCTGGAGGTAAAGTACCGACAAATACATAGCGGTCATCTTTCTTTAAGTGGTTTTTGTGAACCATCTCCTTCTCCATCCACTCAAGAAATTCTGAGGTAACCGTTGGCATCTTAGGTAAAAAGAACGTACGAACTCCCCACATTAAAGATAAAGAGTGAACCATCTTACGATGGGGCGTAAATACAAATATATTTGCATCAGGACGATGACGTGCAATATGTGCAGCAGCAAATCCTGTCTCACTAATCACTACAATTGCTTTGGCTTGGATATCCTTTGCTAGTGTCACTGCATTTTGAATGATATGACGACTATAGAAACAGTCATCATTGATTGTTACATCAAACTGCCCATCATATGGGAATGCATCGCTCACTTCCACAGAACGAATCACTTGACTCATTACTTGAACCGACTCGATAGGATATTGACCTGCAGCAGACTCTTCACTAAGCATCACACCATCTACACCATCCATTACGGCAGAAGCAATATCATTTACTTCAGCACGGGTAGGCATTGGGTTTTTTACCATACTCTCCAGCATTTGTGTCGCTACAATGACTGGCTTAGCTTTCTTTTTACACTTCTTTATGATCTCTTTCTGTACGATGGGAACTTCAGAGAAACTTGTTTCTATCCCCAGGTCTCCACGAGCAATCATAATGGCATCAGTAGCATCAATAATTCTATCAATACGAGTCAATGCTTCTGGACGTTCTATCTTCGCAATAATTTTCGCATTACAATTTGACTCATCTAGAATACTTCGTAATTGATCAATATCTGTCGCAGAACGTACAAAGGAAATTGCGATCCAATTCACATCGTTCTTAATCCCAAACTCAAGGTCAATAAGGTCTTTTGCTGTCAAACAGCTCTCTGAAATAGAAGTGTCTGGAAGGTTAATCCCTTTACGGCTTTTCAGTAGTCCTCCAATGATAACCTCAGTAACAACCTCATCATCATTAATCTCTTTTACTTCTAAACGGATTCGTCCATCGTCGATAAGAATGGTCTCTCCCACTTTCACATCACTAATAAACCCCTGATAACCAGTAGACACTTTCACTGATGTTCCTAACACCTCATTCGTGGTAATAATTAGCTTTTGCCCTGGAACAATTTCCACACCATTGTTCTCTACTTGTCCAATACGAATCTTAGGACCTTGCAAATCTTGTAAAATGGAAAGATTGTAACTAAAGTTCTTATTAATTTCACGAATATTTGCAATTACTTTAGCATGATCCTCATGGGTTCCATGAGAAAAATTCAATCGGAACACATTCACTCCTGACGCAGCCAACTGAAGCAACATCTCCTTACTACAACTAGAAGGCCCAACAGTAGCCACCACTTTGGTTCTCTTTGATAAAAAATCCATTTTATTTCTTTAATTAAACAATTTACTTTTTATTTTAGCAACAAGCACCTATACATCGTTGCCCAATTAAGACCATCAGTAAATTTACTCAAAATAGACGATGTATAAAGAAATTGCGTTGGATATACGCTGTTAATAAACATAATTTAACCTTACGCAACTACAACTTCCAATTAAAATCATGGCATCAAAGAATAATTTCTTTATGCAATCATTGATAATTACACCATCTATAACCCAGCGAAAGAGATAATGTTCTTTATTATCTATTCTTTCGGCTAAGATTGTATGATCTGAACTTGTTATCATTAAAATGGAGGGCAATGTATTATCTTAATATGGTGTGTAATAAGATAAAACGAGACAACCGACGTAACTTGGCTACATAAGAGGCTGTTCATCACAAAATATAAATTGTTTATCATCCAAAATATGAACCCACTTATGATAGCTCACAAATGGGTTTATATAGACATATTCTTTCAAACGACTAACCACTATTATCTTTTAGAGAATAGCGCAAAAATACTGAAAATTTCTAAACGACCTAAAAGCATATTCCCACTTAAGAGATATTTTCCGACATCTGGGATAGAGCTAAAATTGCCAAGAGAACTCACATTTCCGAACCCTGGTCCCACATTACCCATACAAGTTGCAGAAGCACTAAAAGAGGTAAACAGATCAATATCCATTGCTGTTAATGCCAAAGTTGTGGCAAAAATAACCACAAGATAAATCACAATAAAAGTAATGGCACCAGAGATGGTCTCTTCAGACAGTGTCATCTTACCAATCTTAGAAGTTGCAATCGCTCTAGGATGTTGAATCTTCTTCAATTGATTTAACATTCCCTTCCATAGGATCATAACGCGATTGACTTTTATCCCACCAGATGTAGAGCCTGCACATGCACATTGTAGTGTAAAGAATATCAATATCACCTGTGTAAATGGAGGCCATATAGCCGTATCACAAGTAGCAAAGCCGGTGGTAGTACCTACTGAGATCAACTGAAAAGAGGCATATCTAGCTGCGGTAAGAAAATCTGGATAATATCCATCCGCAACAAGTTTTATTGAAACAACAACCGTAGCGATAGCCATTCCTCCCAAATAATATCGTACTATAGTGGAAGTATACACATTCGATTTTTTACCTAAGGCCGTCATATATAATAGTCCAAAATGTATTCCTGAGATCAGCATAAAGAAATTGATCACCATCTCAATAGAGACACTATCAAAAGCTGCAACACTCATATTCATGGTAGAGAAGCCTCCGGTCGCAATCGTTGCGAAGGAGTGGTTGAGTGCATCAAACCATCCCATACCACAAAACATCAATAGGAGCGTTTCTGCGAGCGTAAGCACTAAGTATACAACCAATATAATTCGTATGGATTTCTTCGTTGTATACCTAAGATCCTCTTTGGCTAAAGGAGACACCTCGTTACTATACAGCACTAATTTGGCTTGACCTGACTGGGGCAAGATTGCTAATACAAAGATAATAATTCCAATTCCCCCTAACCAGTGTGTAGAAGAACGCCAAAAAAGGATTCCCCTTGGAAGTGTTTGAATTTCATTGAGAATCGTAGAGCCAGTAGTGGTGAAGCCTGAGACACTCTCAAAAACAGCATTTGCCAAAGTAAACTCTCCTCCATATAGAACGTAAGGGACAATACCAATAACACATGAAAGAATCCACCCTAAAACCACGATAGCCAACCCCTCATGATTGCTTATGTTATCAATCTTGGGAATAAAGATATAAGGAGAAACACCAAATACAATCGCCAATATACTACTAAAAAACAGAGCCAACTCTCCTCCATCGCCATAACCTAAAGCCATCAGGAATGCTATAAAAAGAAATGTCCCATTCAACAAACACACTAGTCCTAATTGGCGGATGATTACATATCCTCTCATATTCTACATTTAGTGATTTTTATTGGTTAACTTTTTGATCACATCTGCTAAACTCTTCAACTCATCATTTGTTTGAATATTTACATCAAAAGGCCTTCCATACTTTAAGCTATCCGTCGCACGATCTTTGATTCGAAGCAGTGGATTTACAAAGAAATGGTTTACTAAATAAGTAAAGATTGCAATAAACATAAGCAGTGCAACGACAACCACTATCCCAGGGATAATAGCCCTCCTAGCTCGTTCTTTTAGATTAGTAGAGGTGCTATACAATGCATCTTGATTAATCTTTTGAATCGTTTTGACTTCATGACGCATCACTGTAATCATTCGATAAGGCTTCTCATAATACCATTTTAACGTCGCAGTTTGTTGATTGAATAATGTGGAATCTTTCATCATATTCAAGGCAGAAAGATGAGTTTCTAACGATTGAATACTCGCTTTACCAACCGCATCTAACGTATCGTTCTTTACTATATTATAACCTTTAATGAAAGTATTAGACCCATCCTCCAACTCTTCATAACCATCATTCCATTGACCTTGAAGAATTAAAAGAATACCATTATTTTGCTTCTCAAGCCCTACAAGCATCTGATTCGAAGCCTCAATATTCTTGTAATTTTCTCCTAAAATACGATTTATGGAGATGCCTATCCTAGAAAATTCTATTCCAGAGATGGCACCAGCAACAATCATTAATATTGCCATGATAAAAAAACCAGCAAATATTTTAACACGTATCTTCATTCCTTCCTTCTAAAAATATAATATGATCTTAAATATGTACAGTTTTGAGATATAATTTGTTCAATCAACGTGAGATGTAATGCAAAAAGTATCTCTGTACAAATGTAGAAAGAATAATAAGTATATCTTTGCAAAAAATTAAGAAACTAATTAATATTTTACATTTGTGTAATTTTTACTTAACACATTAGACCAACAATATAGGAAGTGCCGAACAACGCTTCCTCCATCAAATTGAAATATTTATTATATGAAGAAATTATTGATCTATCTTACCTCTATTATCCGACTGATTCTTCTTTTTGTCTACTCATTTATTCTGGCATCCTTAGGCTTGATTATTTGGTATCTGAAAGGAAAGAATGTTCAGTTTGGGCAAACCATTAGTTACATCTGGGCCAACGGTTCTCTATGGCTTCTTAATATTCATATCCAATACAAAGGAATTAAGCCAAAAGATGGTGGTATTATCATGTCCAATCATCAGGGATATCTAGATATCTTTACACTATTAGCTCAAGGACGCTACTCTATTGTTGCCAAAGAAGAAATTGGAAAGTGGCCTATTATTGGCAGAGCAGCGGATATGATTCATATGATCTTAGTAAATCGTAGAAGTGCTGCATCCATGGTTAAAGTGATGAATACACTTAAAGCGGAGTTGCAACTTGGGAATAACATCATTTTGTTTCCGGAGGGGAAAACACACGCAGGGAATAAGACTGCTCCATTTAAGAGGGGGGCTTTCAAAGTTGCTACAGATCTTGGAGTTCCAATCAATCCTGTTGCAATTATATATCATAATCCCAAAGATGCATGGACTAAGAACGTCACATTTGTTCCACATTTTTTAAATCAAATGGGAAAATGGAGAACCGATTTAACAGTATCATTTGGTCAACCAGTACAATCCAATGATCTAACAACATTAATGAACCAAACCAAAGAAGCTATTGACTCGCTTCTTGAGAACCGATAAGTCTCGTTTACAAAATAATGACAAAACTTCGTTCTACGTTACAGATTTATATAGTACATTTATTATAAATCTGTAGCATAGAACGAAATGAATAATTACCTATTGGACAGAAGAACTACCAGACTAATTATTCACCGTACAACTAGTATCTTCAATACACCGTATCGCTTCTTGTGCTGCAAGTCTCCCTATTTCAATCAAATCATTAGACTTATCAAACTCAAAGGTACTACATAGGTCTCTTGGTATTTTAATCAAAACATCTGGTGGATAATCTCTAAGTATATAACTAGATAACTGCTCTTGCATCATGTCAAACATGTGGTTCATAGTAGAAAAATAGGACAATGAACTTTTCCTATCACACTCACTTTCAGAGACATCATCAATAAAAAAATTAGAATACTTATGTACTAAGGAGACTACCTTATCAAATATAGGTCCTTGAAATTCGAAAGGGAGAAGATGATCCTCTTTCTCTGTTAACATAGACATCATTTTTGATCTTAACGGTGGATCCACATTTGCATTTAGATCTACGGCCACATGCAAGTGTTGCTTCTCTTTCTTGATTCTATTCACCGGAATTGGATTACACACCCCTCCATCAAAAAGGGGCTCTTCATTGTGGACCACAGGAGTTAAGAACCCTGGAATGGCTACAGAGGCTCTCATGGCTGTCAATAAATCCCCTCCATCAAATATTATCTCCTTTCGGTTTACCATATCACTAGCCACGGCAACATAAGGTATGGGAAGCTCTTCAATAGTAAGATCACCAACCCACTTCTCTAAATGACCAAAAACCCTTTTCCCTTGAATTAAACCAGTCTGACCAGAAAAATCAAGATCCATTAGATGAAACACATCCATTCGATTCAAATCACAAATCCACTTTGTATAGTCATCTAACCTTCCAGCGGCATATAAGCCTCCAATTACAGCCCCAATAGACGCACCAGCAATAGAGGTAATCTCATATCCTTGCGCTAAAAACTCCTTGATTACACCTATTTGTGTAATACCTCTGGCCCCACCACTCGACAGGGTTAGAGCGATCTCTTTTTTCATATGTCATTAAGTGTTTATAGATCTAAAACAATAAAAGGAAATACTAGCATAGCATCTCCTTTATTAAAATAGTAATTATTAAACAATTGTTCGAACTACTCTTTGTTTTCCTTGATATAAACCTCTAAAAGTTTGGCTTCTCCTTTTGGTCGAAGCGTAAAATTCTCAAGAGATGCAGGAACCAATACTGTCTCTCCTAATCCTACTTCCAATTTTCCTTGTTCCCATTCAATATCATAAGTTCCTTCAAGACACATATAAATCACAAATGAATCAAGCTTATTATAATTCTTTTCAACCGTTTCGGTAAGCTCTAAAACATTGGTCGTAAAATATTGACAAGAAACAACTTCAGATGAGCTGTTTTTGGTTACTTGATAATCTGTACGATAGTTATCCTCTTTTGTAAAATCAATTGCATCTACTGCCAAATCAGTATGAAGTTCACGTCCATTACCTTGTGCATCTTTTCTATTGAAATCATAGATACGATAGGTGACATCGGAGGTTTGCTGGATCTCTGCAACCAATAATCCACTTCCAATAGCGTGAACACGACCTGCTGGCATAAAGAATATATCGCCTGCATTCACCGCCTCGGTATTCAACATCTCCATTACAGTGTTATTCTCCACAGCCTGAACATACTCATCTTTGGTTACCTCTTTTGAGAAACCTGAGATCAATGTACTCCCTTTGTCAGCCTGAACAACATACCACATTTCCGTCTTCCCAAAGGCATTATGCCTCTCTTTAGACAAAGTATCATCGGGATGCACTTGAATAGACAAATCATCATTCGCATCAATAAATTTGATTAGCAAAGGAAATTCAGTTCCAAATGTTTCGTAAACACTATCCCCTACTAACTCTCCCATATATACCTCAATAAGATCTTGAAGATCATTACCTGCTAAAAATCCGTTAGCAACTGTAGAGATATCACCCTCTACACCTGATATTTCCCAAGATTCTCCGGCATTAGGAAGCGGCGCAATTTTTTTACCTAAAATATTTTCTAATTTCTCTCCACCCCAGATTTTATCTTTCAAAATTGGAGTAAACTTGAAAGGATACAACCCTTTTAGACTGTCCATCTTATTTTTTTTATATTTTTAGAATTCAAAATCAACACATGCACGTCCTACGGCATATTGTTTGACTACTTTCACCACATCTTGATGAAGAGGATGTTCCTGATAAATATCAACATCAACTAAGGTTTCAAAATGTGTTATCAAGGCAATATCGAACGAGTCAGACTCTAATGAATGATGAAGTTGCACTTCAATATACTTTAACTGTTCGATCTTTCCATCAAGCCCCATAAGAGCCGCTTTAACTTCCTCTAAAGCAGCCTTTTTATCTTCAGGTTGCTGAAAATCCTTCACTTTAAATAAAACAGTATGATTAATCATGTTCAATTTATTTTACATTTGAATTACAACACAAACAAAGGTAATAGAAAAGTTGTTCATGTCTTATATTTTTATCTTCATAAATACGTAAAAAAAATTAACACCTAAAGCATCAAATTCTCTTTATAAAAAATTAATAATTGCCTATATACAGAAAAGTCGCAACTTTAATAATGGTACTCAAAATCGTGGTATAATTTTTGTATATTTACAAAGTGATAAGTTATTTTTAACGTAATTGACTTTTCTAAATAGGATGATGACTAAATTTATTGGACGCTTTACGCTGCTTGTATTATTATTGGGAACAATCTCATGTAAAATGACATATATTATCCCTATTGAGCAGATTGGAGACACTAAAAACAGAATTCCAACAGAAGACCAAACAGTGGTAGTGGTCAACAGAGGAAATAACTACTTGAGCAATACTTTGGACTCTCTAACGATACAAAGTTACTTCTTATCTCATAAACTTATTGGAGATACGATTATCAATAGCGATATCGTTACGGATATAGCCACACAGAGTATGGCCGACCAACTATATAATCAAAACAAAGAAGTCATACTTGATCTATCAACTCTTCGAAAGGACATAAAAACCAATGATTCAACCCAGATAATTAAGCCTCCTCTAACAGAAGCACAAATGCTTCTTCTATATTCGCAACACCGTGTACCAAAAGCACTTGTTTTAGAGGGAATAATCACTCAAATCCAAAGTACTGTATATGATTCGGAATATAGTATGAAACTGATGAACATAGAAGTTACAGGGAAATATGTTGCTGTTTGGAGATACTATGATCTCGAAAAAAGAAAGGTTCTGTTCACAAAGAAGAAAGAGGCTTCACTATATTGGAATGCCGATGGCTACAACTTGAACACATTGGTTAATAGAATCCCTCCATTTTATCAAATTAATGGAAATATCGCCTATATCAGCAGTGAAGATATCTCTAAGCTATTTGAGCCGGTGTGGAATAAAACGACAAGAAATTTCTTTTTTCTAAACAAGAAATATGAAGAAGAGCAGATCGTTCCGCAAGCAAAGGATTTTAAATGGAAGAAAGTATTTAAATACTATCAAGAGTGCCTTAATAGTGACGAATATAAAACTGATGCATATAAGATCTACCATAATCTTGCTGTATGCAGCGAAATGATGGGAAATCAGACACGAGCTTTGGAGTTGATAAATCATGCTCTGAGCATCAAAAATTCATACCCTTCAAGCTTTTATAAACGACAACTTATTCTATTAAATGTCGAATAGAAATTTGTTACCTCTTCTCCTTTATTATTTCCATCTTTTTTTACTAATTTGCAAAAAAAAGATATGGCAAAAAAGATAGATGTACAAGAGGAAATGGTAAATGAGATTATCGAATTGGTAGCTCAAGTGATGGGGCACACAATCGGTTATCAAGAAATTGCACCACTCATCGACAAGATCATTTCAATCACAGAAGAGGAGCGTAATGATCAACGCATCTTCAACACCATTGCAGAACACCTTTCTCTGAAGAAAGATGACATGAGGGTAGAACAGATTTACACAATTATCTCCTTAAACCCACTAACTCAAACTTATCAACCATTTCAAGACCCGAAACTAGAGGCATTAAAAAAGCAGATGGAGTCATAAGATTGATATTAAACAAACCTTATTTATAAAGATCAAAGACTACTGCTTGCTTTAATATATCAGAAGCACAACAGTAGTCTTTTTTATCTTCCAACATATGAAAATCTTACACACTTCGGACTGGCACATAGGACACAAATTACATCTTCAAGATAGAACAGAAGAACATCAAAACTTCTTCCATTGGCTAATCCAAACGATTAATAATGAAGAGGTAGATGTGTTGATCGTATCAGGAGATATATTTGACATCGGGTATCCATCCAATCAGATGTTACACCTCTATTATCATTTTCTACTAGAGTTAAAAGACTCTTCTTGTAAAAGAATTATTATCACTGGTGGAAACCATGATCAAGCAAGTACTCTTAATGCCCCAAAAGAAATTCTAAAGGCCTTAAATATTGATATCATAGGTGGGATGCCCAATGAGATGGAGAAAGAGGTTATTCGTATAGAGACTTCAAATCCGGAAAGACCACTAGTCATTATTGCGACCCCTTTTCTTCGAGATCGAGAAATCCGAAGATCTTCACCAGGCGAATCCTTTGAGACCAAGATGAAAGCGACAGCTCTTGGGATAGCAACACACTACAGAGAAGTCGTAGATCATATAGTTAAAGATAACACAATCTCTCCAACCATTATTGCAATGGGGCATTTATTGGTCACAGGAGTATCCATGTCTGATAGTGAAAGAGAGATTCATATTGGATCACTTCAAGGAGTCCCAATAGATAAATTTCCTCCAGAAATCGACTATTTTGCTTTAGGGCATATACATCGTCCACAAAAGATACAGGGAAATGATCATATCCGTTATTGTGGATCTCCGATTCCACTATCTTTTTCAGAGCATAAGGATATAAAAAAAGTAATTCTTGTTGACATCGATGATGCGGACGGTAATATATCGACCAAAGAGTTAGAGACACCAAAACTTCGTTATTGGAAAAGAACGAAAGGAACACTCACAGAAGTTCAACTAACACTTCAACAACATCAATCTGAATTGGAGAAGAAAGATTGGTTTGAGATACAGGTTATAGAGCCAACCTATGACCCCAATATCATATCAACCTATGAAAGTTGGCTAGAGAGTGAACGCGAAACGGATCAATATAAAATTATAAAAGAGAGTTTACAGTTTGTTCAGAATGATAATATTACAAGTGAACGAGATCAATACACAAAGGATCTTAGTGAAATGTCTATTAAGGAAGTTTTTGCTTCTCTCATAGTTGATAAGGGAATTGAAGATAATGAACTTTTACTACAAACCCTTAATGAACTACTTCAGGATAATCCAACCCTATTAGATTGAAACTATGAAAATTCGTAACATCACAATAGAAAATATACATTCTCTTAAAGGCAGACATACTATTAACTTTGATCAGAAACCTCTTGCTGACACAGGTATATTTGCCATTATTGGACCAACGGGATCAGGTAAAAGTACGATATTAGACGCGATATGTTTGGCTCTCTTTAATCAAACACCAAGAACAGGGAAGTTATCCAAGACTGAAGTAGCTAACTATGGTGCTATCATGACACGAAATACAAAAAGTGCACTCGCAGAAGTCACCTATGAAGTAAATGGACAGACATACCGTTCTAAATGGATGATCTCCAGCACACGAACAGGCACACTTCGTGATTACGACATGGAGCTCGTGAAGATCAACGATGGAGAAGATGAAATTATTTCAGTCAAGCGAAAGTATATTCCAACTGAAAATAGCCAAATCATTGGGTTGAACTTCGATCAGTTTATCAAATCCATGATGCTATCTCAAGGGGCCTTTACAAAATTCATTGAAGCCAACTCAAACGAACGAGGCGAACTATTAGAAAAATTAACAGGCACAGAAGTATACCGTAAAATTGGGATCGAAGCTTTCGATAGGAATAAGGAGGAACAACAGAAGCTAGAACAGTTAAAATTAGAGCTTTCGTATCTACATATTCTAACTTCAGACGAATTACAGACTATTCAGTTAGAGAAGAAACAACATCTAGAGAAGATCGAAAACTTATTTGCGGAACTTAAAACAGCACAAAGTCAGCAACAACTTCATATTCAAAAAGAGGGTATCATAGCCCAAATCCAGAAAGACCAAGTCACAAAAGATTATATAACAGAAAAGCTTTTGTCTTTTGAGAAGAAAAGAGATCAGATCAGTCAACATGAAAAGATAACGCCTTACCTTGTTGATATAGATAAGTATAAGCAGAAAAAAAGTCTTTACATCGAGTGTAAAAGTGCTATTACAGAACTTCTAGGAGTAGTAGAGCGTGGAGCAATAGAATTGAAACTACATCAATCTTCTTTCAAGCAAGAGCAAGAACAATTAGATCTCGCAAAGGAGCAATATCTAAAACTCCAACCACTCTGGCAAGAAGTGGAACAATTAGATCAGAAGATAAATATCATTGCTGAAAATAGAGCAACCTTAGAGAAACAGAAAGCATCGTTAACCAAACAAGAAAACCATCGCGCCATTCAGATTCAGTCTATTGATAGTCAGTTGTCACAACTTTCAATAGAACAAGAGAAACAAAAGAAGCTACTGGGACGTGAAAAAGAGATCGGGGCATATAAATTAAATATAACACTAAATGAATCAACTTATAATCAATGGATTCAGTGTCGGAAAGAGATAAAGCAAATTATTCAACAACACTCAAATAATCCGACCATTATATCTATTGAGCAGCAGTCTGAAATAGATGATAAGCTAGCACATATAACAAATAGCCAACAAGCTGCTTTAGAATATATTAAAACGAAGAGAGACGAGCTATCTGAACTTGATGAAACATCTTTAGATAAAGAGCATCATACAAATTCGCTGTTATTATCATCCATTACATCTCTTAAGACACTTCTAGAAAAAGAGCACGAGATCAAAAATCTTATTGATCAAGAGATCAAAAATCAAGATCGAATTGATAGAGAACTTACTACGTTAAGGCAAGAGCTAGAACATAAGAAAGGACGATATCAGATCTTGCAATTGAGACTTAAGGAGCTATTGACCAAACAAAAAAGAGAGCTATTAGAGGCAAAATACTCTGACGACCGTCAAAGACTGACTGTGGGAAGCCCATGCCCTCTTTGTGGTGCATTAGAACACCCCTATAGCGAACATGATGGAAAAACGAATATAGATAATACATCAAAAGAGATCAACAAGGCTGAAGAACAAGTGGCCTCCGAACAAAAAGCACTTGATAAGTTACAACAAAATCTCACGAAACTCCTTACGACGAAAGAGCAAGGAGGGGCATGGATAAAAAAGTGGAAACAGTTACTGGTTGAACAGCAAGAAGCAAAACATAAACTTACAAACACAAAATCCTATTTAAACAACACCCTTTCTCAACTAAATCTAAAGCAAAAAAAACTAGAGGATAGACAAGACCAAATCGATCAATTTAAAAGACTCTTTGGACAACTAAAAGATGCAACAATAAGAAAGATAATGATTGACGAACTCCATCAGAAATATGAGCTACTACATGGTTATCAAAGTAATCTTCGTTCACATGGATTCCATAAAATCGAATCACCTCTGCTGTTAAAAGAAGAGATTGATAACCGAAAGGAAATGATTTTGCACTTCGAAAAGGCAAAAGATCAATCTGAAAGAGTTGTAAAACAGGTCAACGATCTGCATTCTCAAAAACAGATCCATATCTCAGAGAAAAAGAGCGAGAGTCAACAAGCACAATCTCTACAAATGGAGATGGACAATATAGGTAATGAGCAGTCTAAAATAGCAAAAAAACGCATATCTCTTCTCGATGATAAGTCACCTAAAGAGGAGGAGAAGCATTGGCAAACCAAACTAACAGATCAGCAAGAGCATGTTACAATTCTCGAAAAAAAGAAGATCGTTGCAAATGAGAATTATGAGTTCCACAAAAAGAGTTTAAAACAGAACGAGGTAGAACTCGATCAGATCACAAAAGAGTTTAATAGCCTCTCGGAACAGATCCATGATATCATTACTACTTTGGGATACTCTAACATTGAATCACTAATCCAAGATATTCTTTCTCAAGAACGTTATCAATTCTTAAAGGAGGAACTCAAACAGCTTGAAGAGCAAAAAATACGCGTATCGGAGTTATTGATACTTTCAGAAGAGAGACTCAAAAAGATCAAATCAGAAGTTGAACCAAATAGAGATATTACTTTTTGGAATAGCACCTTAGAGACACTTCAAAATCAACACAATGACTTATTGAAGGTGATGGGTATCATTGAAAACAAGTTAAAACAAAATGATCTCAACAAGAAAAATGCAAAAAAACTAATTGAAGAGGTCGAGAAACAAAGTAAAGAAACCGTAAAATGGAGAAACCTTACAGAACTGATTGGTGATGCTAGTGGGAATAAATTTGCTAAATATGCACAAGAGTTGACACTACGAAAACTATTGTATCATGCCAACAAACACTTGAATAATCTTACAGACAGATACTGGATTAGCTATCAAAAAACAGATAAGATTGATGACCTATTTATTGTGGATACTTACCATGGTGACAGTATGCGATCTGTCAAAACCCTTTCAGGAGGAGAAAAGTTTATTGTCAGCCTATCATTAGCGATCGCTCTCTCTGAACTGGCAGGTCGTAATACACAGATAGAATCACTATTTATCGATGAAGGTTTTGGAACCCTAGACCAAGAAGCATTAGATGTTGCCTTAAATACACTTGAAAAATTACAAGTTGAGCAAAATAGAACTATTGGTATTATTAGTCATGTAAAAGAGATAAAAGATCGTATAGCAACACAAATATCGCTGCAAAAACAGAGTAATGGCTATAGTACATTAGAAATCTTCTCACAGTAAAAAAACCAAAGATAATCATGGTAAAGTGTTTCAAAAATAAACCCCAATAATCTATGAAATAACATATTATACCAATTGTGTATTTCATCCTATGATCGGAATTCATTTTTAAAACAATTATTGGATTTTATAACGTGGACACCTCATTTAAATTTGATCCAACAATAGACGGCTCCGATAGGAGATAGTGATTATTTGACGACTCAAGTCTGAAGCTAAGGTGGGCAAATGAAAATAATGATTGGTTAAAGTTTAAAGAGGTCTAATTTAAACAACAATTATTTAAATTAGACCTCTTTGGTTAATGGTCATTATCTCATCATGTTCTTTATCTTCATCATGGTAAAATCGTGTTCTAATATAACCCAACAGACATAAATTATGCACAAAACAAATATCACAACACAATAATATTGGTATACACACATAGTCTATAGTACCAAAGTTGTGCTCCAAACGGTAAAATGTGATACAAATGTTCGTTTTTAATTGATCAGCCCTAGACCATGTACCAATAGTACACTTTTTAACCTTAAGAGTGCTTCTCTTCTTCTATATTTGTAAGAAATACGATAATAATATAAATCATTTAAGATGATAAAGAAAAACATTTTCTTAGCATTTACCTTTGCGCTTGGATTAACCTTAAACACCAAAGCTCAAGAGTGTAAAACTTGGGATAAATTTCTTCACCAAAAGAAGAACCACCAAGAGACAGATCTACCTGATTTCAGTTACGCTGGCTATCACAGAGGTGAAAGAGGAATTCCTGATGCCGACTATAAAGTTTTCGATGTAACAAAATACGGCGCCAAGCCAAATGATAAAAAGTCTGATCGAAAAGCTGTAATAAAAGCAATTCGTGCAGCAGAAAAGAATGGATCTGGTATTGTATTCTTTCCTCCTGGAGAATATCGTCTTCAAGAGAAGAAAGACTCTACAACTCCTATCTCAATTAAAGGAGATAGAATTGTTCTTCGAGGAAGTGGTTCAGGCGAAGGCGGTACAAAATTATATTTTGCACACGACCTGCCTCCTACCAATCCTAAGAAACTGTGGACATGTCCATATTTGATTGAATTCTCTGCAAAAGGCAAAGACACCTATATTTCCAATGTACTTAATGACCTTAAAAAAGGAGAGAATACGGTTGAACTACTTTCTGCTTCTGAGTTAAAGGAAAACCAATGGGTTTATATTCGCCTGAGCAATACGGATACTGAACTTATCGAACATGAAATGTGTGGGTGCCATGTAGATAAATCATGGAAATCTATAAATGAGACCAAGGGTATCTTTATCAAGGAATATCACCAAATTAAATCTATCGATGGAAATAAAGTTACTTTCTACGAACCAGTAATGCACAAAGTAGAGAGCAAATATAATTGGAAATTCTATACTTTTGCTTCTATTGAAGAAGTAGGTGTAGAAGATCTCTCTTTTGTTGGAAATTGGAAAGAGAACTTTGTTCACCACAAAAATGCACTCCACGATGGAGGATTCTCTGCTGTGAAAATGGGACGTGTAGTGAATAGCTATATGCGTAGATGTTCTTTTCACGACTTCAATCGTATCGCACACATCTCAAGCTCCTCAAATGTTTCTGTTGTAAACTGTTTGATCACTGGAACTCCAGGACACAGTTCAATAGGCTCTAGTGCATCATCAAGAGTATTCTTGGGCAAGATTAATGATCAATCATCTCAATGGCACGCACCAGGAGTAGCAGGCGCAACTATGGGAACAGTAATTTGGAGAGTACGGTATACTGATCAAACAAGTTTTGAAGCCCATGCATCACAACCAAGAGCAACACTATTCGACTGTGTAGAAGGTGGATTCTTCTTAGGGCGTGCTGGAGGTGCAAGACAAAACCTTCCAAATCACATGGAAGATTTAATCCTGTGGAACTTCAAAGAGACTGATACTGCAGAACAAGGATTTGAATTTTGGTCTTCTAAAACATGGTTTTGGAAACTTCTTCCTCCAACAATCGTAGGTTTCCATGGTGCTGGAACAACCTTTGAGGCATCTCAAGTAAAGATTGACGAATCACATGGAACTCCAGTTCAACCAGAATCTCTATACGAAGCACAGTTAGAACTTCGTTTAGGAAAACTACCAGAATGGCTAGTAGAACTAAAAAAGGTTAAGTTCCAATAGAACAAATATATTATTACGAAGCCATTCCTTTCGCGTATTGGCTTCGTGATAGATATCTCTCACATTGCACCTTACGATCATATCCTAACATGATACCCAACATAAAGTCTTCTTCTGCTGAGAGCTCATTAAGCGGCTTATCACAGATTTTCTTCACAATGTTAACACACTCTTTTGCTCCAAAAAACACATTCACCTTCGTAGTGGTAACATCCTGAACATGGTAGTCAATATTAGATCCTTCAAGCCGCTTGATTGCCTCTTCTACCATCATACGCCCCATGGTATGTAACACCAAATTTCTCAACCCTTTTTTATATTCATATACATGATGTACAAAAACTTTCATACCACCCCCCTTATACTAAAATTAACATACAAAAAATAAGCCATAAAGAGATTGCTCCCCTCATGGCTTTCACCCACGATATTTTATTTCAACAGTGATTTAAAGCTTTCGACCCAATTGGTTACTCTATCCTCTGTTTCATCATCTGCATTATCTTGGTCTAACGGTAGTCCTACGAACTTACCATCCACCACTGCTTCTGACTCTTCATAGTCATAACCATCTATATCTATAGCGCCAACTAAATTACATCCTTTATCCTTTACCGCTTCATAAATCTTACCCATACCGTCGACGAAAGTATCGCTATAACTCTCTGCATCTCCTAGTCCAAAAAGTGCAATCACTTTTCCTGTCAGGTCAGCCGATTCTAAGTCATCAATGGAACTATCCCAATCATCCTGCAGATCTCCACTACCCCAAGTAGAAGTACCAATGATAAGGTTGTCATACAATTCGAAATCCGAGGACGACATATCATCTACATTAAGAACTGACACATTAGCACCTAACTTCTCAGCAATTATTTCCGCAACACTCTCCGTATTGCCTGTAGTAGATCCAAATACAATAGCTGTTTTACCCATAATCCTTTTGTTATTTTATATAGCCGACTCGCAAGTCATTATTTTGTGTAATATCGAGAGTCTTAAAACTCCTCTCTCATTGTTTCACACAAATCTATCAAGATAAAATCGCAGGTTCAATCACTATTTTTAGGGATATTACACGGATCTATTCTAAACAAAAACCACAACTACATACAGATCAAATCATTAACCAATACCAACTTTAATAAAAAAAGCCACATCCTAGAAAAGGATGTAGCTCAAACAAATCAAATATTTATCATCTATGATTAAAAATTATAATAAAAACCAACATGCAGTCTATAATACTCTGCAGCAGGTGTATCATTCGTTTCAAAGGCCATATCGTATGTACCTCGCACTTGTAGTCCCATATAGTCATTGGCTTGGATTAGAAAACCAACCTCTGGAGCAACAGCAAATTGCCAAGTCTTATCACTCATAGAAACACTTCCAACCATAGTGTCTCTATCATTAAATATAGTTCCAACACCACATCCAAAGAACAACCTAAATTTACCCTCTCCTGAAGTATAGAAATGAGCATTGGCATAGATCGGAACGCTATACAAATAGTGATATGTCTCTCCATGAAGCGTTCCATTATTAACCATCACATCTGTTTCTCCAAATTCCTCATAGAAACTTTGAAATCCTGCAGAGAGACCGATAGAGAATTTCTTACTCGTCATGTGACGAAACTCCATAGTAAAGCCTCTAAAACTTGTTGGGCTCACAAAGTCACTGATATCTCCTGATGGGAAACCCATCGAATAATCAATCAAAAATAGATTCTCTGTAGATCTTGTATAGGTATAGTCTTTGGTGTCAGCATATATTTGGGCTTTACTCACCCCGATACACACAAAGAGAGATATTGCTAGTAATGAGATATACTTTTTCATACTCTATATATTTTTCCGATTATAACAACCATTATTGAATTGTTGACTTTAGGTAAGGAGACTGAGTAAATGCCTGATCGATATTCGATTCAATACGCCCTTTAATATTACTTCCCTCTAGAAGACCATTAACAACACCTACCCATACAGAGCTAATTTGCCCCTCTTCTTCCGTATTCTTCGTTGGGTCTAACATCTCTATGAAAACCGTACCTGTGTCATAAGTTGTATAGTAAACGGGGAATCCATACCATGGGTAATATCCAGAACCCCATCCCCAGCCGGGGTAAAATCCAGAGTAATTTCCCCACCAAAACCACCAGTCTTCATACCAATATTGATTGATCCATGTCGTTCTTAATGCTGAGACAGTAATAAATAGATCAGCATCAACCGTGCCCTCTTGATCTTTTGGAATCTGCTGCCATCCAAGTGCATCTAAATTCTCTTTGATTGCAGTCAATAAGAACTCATCATACTTATGATCGATATCCTCTTGATCCTCCTTTGGCACCAAATAGATAACCGTATCAGGCAATTGATATGTTTGAACCTCACTAAACTGTTTGCCCGTATCATAATTAGTGTAGACTACATCATAGTCACTAATATACTCTGGACCTCGATTTTCACAACCTATAAAGGCAAATATAGTGACAATCAATGCCAGAAAATTTAAATATAAACCTCGCTTTATCATACGAAATAGTTTTAATTCATTTATCTTATCTTTAGCTACTTCTCTAACAGATAGAGAGGTTATATGGTTCATTAGCACACAAAAAAAACACACTACGATCTTTTATTTTCATTATATGGAAATGGGACAAAACCAAAGAATCGGTTGTTCATAATACTAGTACAACACTCTTAATTAAACCATATCATTAATCAGAAAACCATCAGTAAGTATCCCATTCACACTACGTAATATTACAAGGAGGATAGAGTATTTTGGAGTTAATATTCTTACGGACCCAATGCTTTCAAACAAAGGTTCTTTTATCTCTTTCGTTACTCCTGAAAAAAACCTGAATCCGATCGTCGACCTTCCGATGTCGGCAGACAGCATCTTAGATGACATCGATCTCGTTCTCATCTCCATCTCGATCATTTCGACCCTAAAGCCATGAAACTACTTCCTATATATATAACCATTATATGTACACTAGCAGATGCTCATGCATTGAAAGAAATGGGATTCAGTAGTGTATTACCCATAGAGGAAACATTAAGATGGAATGACCTTACACTTCATAGACAAGAAGTAAAACACAGATCAGAGGATACTTTAGAGCAGCTAGGAGAAGTGGCAGGGTTTATTATGGAGTACCAGGATACGAAACCATCTATTGGATTGGAGACCGTATTCTTGACAATGAAATAAAAAAGAATATACACAAATACAAACCTAAAATCATCATCACACACACTGATGGTGCATCTATATGGGAGTACATCAAATCCCAATGAACAGAAATGACACCATTAAGATTGCCAAACAGTTTCCTAAATCAAAAATAGTTGCATTAGACCTTGACGCGTTAGATCACTGTGCAGAGTCAAGAGAGGTGCTAAAAGAGAAAGTCAAAGAAGAGAAAATATCCAATGTATTTATTCCTCTTGATGGTCAGAGAGATATTATAAAAAAAGGGAACCCTATTGGGCTCCCTTTTTTTTATAATATCTCTCTGTAGAAGAATAATAACCTAAGATAAAGTCTCTACCAATGCCTCAACAGTTAGCTGTTGCTGATCACCTGTTTCCATATTCTTAAGTGTCACTACACCCTCTTTCATCTCCGTTTCGCCAACCAAGATCACATAAGGAATACCTTTTGAATTCGCATAGGTCATCTGTTTCTTCATCTTCGCACTATCCCCGAAAATTTCACTTGAAACCCCTGCTTTTCTTAGTTTGGAAATAATTGGCAGGCAATACTTCTCCTCTTCTTTACCAAAATTCACAAAGAACACTTTGGTTGTAGTAATGCTATCTTTAGGGAAAAGATCAAGAGACTCTAGTACATCATAAATACGATCAGCACCAAACGAAATCCCCACACCTGAAACATCTTTCAGACCAAAGATACCTGTCAGATCATCATAACGACCACCCCCAGTAATGGAACCCATGACCGCATCTTTTGCTTTTACCTCAAAAATAGCCCCGGTATAGTAGTTTAATCCACGAGCCAAAGTTAAGTCTAATTCAACCTCAACTTCAAGATCAAACATCTCCAAGTAGTCAAAAATCTCACGTAACTCTTCAATCCCTTTCATTCCTACTTCAGAAGCAGCAATTACCTCCTCAATCTGAGACAACTTCTCCTGGTTGGTTCCACACAATTGAAGAATTGGTTGTAGCTTATCCACTGCACTTTCAGAAATTCCTTTCTCAACAAGCTCTTTATTCACATTGTCAAGACCAATCTTATCTAATTTGTCTATAGCCACAGTAATATCAATCATGCGGTCTGCTGCCCCAATAGTTTCTGCGATACCGGCTAAAACTTTACGATTGTTCAATTTGATCACCGTACGAATTCCCAAACGTCGATACACCTCATCTACAATCTGAATAAGCTCAACCTCGTTCATCAACGAATCGCTGCCTACAACATCCACATCACATTGATAGAATTCACGATATCGACCTCTTTGTGGACGATCAGCACGCCATACAGGTTGTATCTGATAACGCTTAAATGGAAAACTAATCTCATTTCTATGCTGTACTACATAACGTGCAAAAGGAACGGTCAAATCATAACGCAGCCCTTTTTCACTCAACTTATTAGTCAACTGAGGAATCTTACGTTCAGCAAAATCGGCATCAGAAATCTTTTTTGTAAAATCACCTGAATTCAATACTTTGAATAACAACTTATCCCCTTCTTCTCCGTACTTACCCATCAAGGTAGATAAGTTTTCCATTGCTGGTGTCTCTATTGGTTGAAAACCATAAAGCTTAAAAACTGAACGAATAGTATCGAAGATATAGTTTCTTTTGGACATCTGTTCTGGTCCAAAATCTCGTGTTCCTTTTGGTATGGACGGTTTCTGTGCCATCTTAATCTATCTAGAGTTTTTGTTATATTACATCTTTAAATAATCTACACCACAGATTTACAGAATCTCCAAACGTAGAAAAGCACAAAATTAATCATTTATCCCATAATAATTCGATTCAACACAACTCTTTGTCCCCTCAAATACTCTTTTTTCACTATAACAAAGCTATTTTTTGTCACTAAATGAGTAATTCAGAATGCTTTAAAATATAAACATAAAATGTTTTATTCTGCTGGTTTTTATATCTTTGAGAAAAGAAAATTGCACTATTAACAACAATGATTTGAATTATTACACTTTTCATTTTCCTATTCTTTAGGAAAGCATTTTCTTTGTGTTCGTTTCTTTGGAGGGAAAGAGACAGATAGAAGTATCAACATCACAAAGTACAATTTATGAAAAAAACATTATTACTCCTAACGCTACTACTTCCAGCACTAAGTTGGGGACAAGAAAAAGACGCTAAACCCAAAGTATCTATCCACGGTTTCATCCGTACCGATGCCATTGTAGACAGCAGACAAAATGTTTATGCATTAGAAGGAATGTATGCTGTATTACCCAAAAAGCCAGAGTTAGATGCCAATGGGCAGGACATCAACGATCAAGCATCTGCTAGAGAATTGAGCCTATTCTCTAGATTAAGCTTTAGAATTACAGGTCCAGACGTCTTCAATGCCAAAACAAGTGGATTATTTGAATTCGATGCTATTGGTAGTACTGGAGCCGCAGGAACAAATAATGTACTTCGTTTTCGTCATGCATATGTAAAATTAGATTGGCAAAAAAGTTCACTACTCATAGGGCGTTCTTGGCATCCACTATTTGTTACTTCTACGTTCCCTATTGTACTAAATTTAAACACAGGTATTCCTTACCAACCATTTAGTAGAGCTCCTCAAATTCGTTATACTCAGAATCTTGGAAAAACGCTAAAAGCACAAATTTCAGCGATCTATCAGAGTCAATACTCTAGCACGGGACCAAACGGAAAATCACCAGATTATCAACGCAATGCAGTAGTGCCCAATTTCAACTTTTTACTTAAAACTGAGTCAAAAAATTTCAAAGCTGGAATTGCCTACGACCTATTAGCTCTTCAACCATTTAATGCAATTCAAGTTCAAAACGATCCTACGACAATCGTAACACTTAAAAATACCGATCTAGTTGTATCTAATCGTTTTATGGCCTATGCAGATCTAACGGCAAACAAATTTAAAGTTAAAGTTAAAGGAATCTATGGTCAAAACATGAGCGATCAACTCCTTGGAGGTGGTTATGCAATCTCTAACATTGACCAACAAACAGGAGAGGTTACATATACACAAAGTTACCACGTCTCTGGATTTACTCAACTTTTCTACAAAGCTTCTGACCGTGTAAGGTTGGCTCTATTTGGGGGATATATGAAGAATATGGAGTATGATGATAAAATAATGACACCAAACGATGTCACAACAAAAACACTTTTCTCAAAGTACAATGATGTAGACTACAGCTACCGTATTGCACCAGCAGTATACTATAAGGTAAAAAACCTACAACTTGCTGCTGAATACGAATACACTGTGGCAGCATATGGAACTTTTAATTACAATAACAAAGGTAAAATTACCAATAGCGAAGAAGTAGCAAACAATCGCGTAACGCTCTCATTGTCTTATTTCTTCTAAGACAATAAGATAATAGTACAAAATAGAGTTAAAGGTGAGCTATAAGACTTGCAAATATATAACTCATTTCATGATTTTAAATAATAAAGCTTCTCTTTTCAGAGAAGCTTTATTATTTAAAACGAACGACACTTTAATAAATTACTCCTTAAAACCTATGGATAAATGCGCCCCATCACATAATGGTTTTATTTTAGAGA